>JAJOJU010000014.1 GCA_021208265.1 Alphaproteobacteria bacterium
TATCAGTGTCCGGCGGCGCGGGAAGGCGGCTTGCGCGGCACGCTGACCGACCTTGAAATTCAGGCCGCGATTAACGATCTCTGGTTTCAATACGATATCAAAACTTTTGCCAAGCTGGATATGACGGTTAATCAGGGGCGTGTTCTGATTACCGGCGTGGTGCAAAACCCCGAAGACCGTGTGGAAGCCGTGCGCCTTGCCTGGCAGCCGGAAGGGGTGCGGCAGGTGATTAATGAAATCCAGCTTGCCGATTCGCCGGGCATGGTTGATTATGCCCGCGATGCGTGGATATCCACACGCCTTCGTACGGCGCTGACATTCGACAGCAAGGTGCAGTCGATCAACTATTCCATCGATGTTGTAAAAGGCATTGTCTATTTGATGGGCGTGGCTCAGAACGAAGTGGAGCTTAATCACGTGATTGAAAAAGCGAGAACTATCCCCGATGTAAAACGCGTGGTCAGCTACGTTAAAATAGCCGGGGAAGATATAGCCCGACACAGGGGGGAACGCCGTATAACGGATAAACAGGAAAATTTCCGGCATGCTTGATTTTGATCCGCAGCGTTACTTGGAAACAGCCGGGCAGATGCCGGATGCGGAAATTGATCTGGCCCCTTGTGCGCTGGCGATGGCGTTGATGACTCATCCGGGTCTCTCCATTGACCGTTATTTTAATCATCTGAAAACGCTCACTAAAGAAGTCAAAGCGCGCTATGCCGCGCTGCTGGATGCCGGGGCTGCGGCTGATGCCCAGACGCAGCTGGCCGCCCTGAAACATGTGCTGTCTGATTCGCATGGATACCGGGGTGATCAGGAACGTTATGACGATCTGCAAAATGCCGATCTAGTCCGTGTGATTGACCGCAGTAAGGGGCTGCCTATTGCACTGGCGATTCTTTATATTCATGCCGGGAAGGCGCAGGGCTGGGATGTATGCGGGCTTAACATGCCGGGGCATTTTATCTGCCGGATTGAGCAAGGCGGGCAGCGCGTGATTTTTGACCCGTTCTATGAATGCCGTATTTTAGGCGCGGCAGATTTACGGTTCCTGATTAAAAAGAATCTGGGGCCGCAGGCCGAGCTATCGGCTGATTATTATCAGCCCTGCAACAACCGTGAAATTCTTATGAGGCTGCAAAACAACATTAAATTCCGGTTGATTGAGGGGGAGGATTATCAGGGGGCGCTTGATATCGTGCGCATCATGAAGTTGGTGGCGCCGTCTGATTACCGTTTGTTCTTGGATGAAGGCGTTTTATACGCCAAGCTGGAACAACCCAAGGCATCGATTGCGGCGCTGGAAACCTATATTGATAAAGCGCCGGATCCGCGGGATCGCTATGATGCCGAGCTGCTATTACGCCAGATGCAGGATTCCCTGAATTAAATTGAATATCCCCTAAAATATGCCTGTGTATATCGCAAAAGTGATCGGAAACGGCACTTGTCAGGGAACGGATTCCCTCCTAATATCGTTCACGGTATTGGAAGGCGGCTTTTGGGGCCGGCGAAAATATAATAACCAAAAGATGAAAGATTAAGGAGTTTCCCGGAATGCGTGCTTCATCGTTAAAATTTTTACAGTTGTTTCTGGTTTTTGTTGCGCTGGCAACGTTGGGTGCCTGTTCGTCAACCGATGAAGGTATGATGGATGAGCAAGCTTCCGGCATGGCGGGTGAAGGTATCACCGGTCAAGGGCCGCTCTCTGAAATTTATGACGGTACGGGTTCTGCTCAGCCGGGTACGCAAGCTGACTTTGCTGTGAATGTCGGCGACCGCGTGTTCTTCGGTTATGACCGCTTTGACCTGTCGCCTGATGCTCGCGCTACGCTGGAAAAGCAAGCTCAGTGGATCAATCAGTATCCGGGTCTTAGCATCACCGTTGAAGGTCATGCTGATGAGCGCGGTACACGCGAATACAACCTGGCTTTGGGTGAGCGCCGTGCAAACTCGGTTAAAAATTACCTGATCGCTCTGGGTGTTGATGCGTCCCGCGTTGACACTATCAGCTACGGTAAGGAACGCCCTGCCGTTCCAGGTTCTGACGAATCATCCTGGGCGCAAAACCGCCGCGGCGTTACTAAAATCAACTAATGCGGGGATTATCCTTGTATTGACCTTTTTGTAAAGGACTCTGCCTTGTCGCGGTTAGTAAATACGCTTTTGTTATGTGCTATCTCTGTGCCCCTGCTTGCCTTGAACGGCCCGGCGGGGGCTCAGTCTGCGAGCGATCTTTCCAACCGGCTTAATCGTCTGGAAAACGAAATGCAGACGATGAACCGCGCGATATATAAAGGTGAAACGCCGCCGCCATCTTCGTATAACGCGGCAGCACCTAATGAAGCGGCAGAAGCTTTGGTCCGCATGCAGCAGCTCGAAGCACAGATCCAGACGCTGACAGGAAAGATAGAAGAGCAGGGGTTTGAGATTATGCAGCTGCGTAATCAGATCGACCGTATGACATCCGATTACGATTTGCGGCTGAAGGATCTGGAAAGCGGGCGCGGTGGTTCCGGCGGCGGTATGGCCCAGCCCTATTCTGGATATTCTGAGCCATCTACGCCGTCATATCAGCCTCCGGCAACTAGTAGCGATATGCCACCTCAGCCCGCTCCGGCAGAAGGGGGCTATACATTCTCGACCAATAATGTTGTGGCGGCGGATGACTATAGCGCGCCTGCAGCCAACCCTTTGGGCACGATCACGCAAAATGCGCAAGGGCAGGCGGTGTCCGATGGCGATTCTGTGGCGGCAGCGTATGAAAACGCTTTCTCGCTCCTAAAAGCCGGGAATTACGATGCGGCGGAGCGGGAGTTTGATGCGTTTCTGAAAGCCAACCCTGATCATGTTCTGGCGGGTAATGCCAAATACTGGCTGGGTGAAACTTACTATGTGCGCGGCGATTTTGAAAAAGCAGCTCGCGTGTTTGCTGAAGCCTATCAGAAATACCCGGATGGATCCAAGGCTGCTGATAACCTTCTGAAGCTGGGTCTATCGCTTGCATCCACAGGTAACAAGACCGATGCTTGTGTTGCATTCCGCCAGTTGGAAAAAGATTACCAAAGCGGTGCCGGGCCTGTTCTACGCCGTGCGCAGCAGGAAATGTCAAAGCTGGGCTGTTAAAAGCGGCATTTATAATGTAGGCGTAATCTATGCCTTTTTCTTGGGATGATTGTTTTGTATCGCTTGCGGATGTTTTGTCCGGGAGCGATATTGCTGTGGCTGTGTCCGGTGGACCGGATTCTATGGCGCTTGCAGCGCTTTTATTCCGCTGGTGTAAAAAGCAGGGCAGCAAGATAACATTACATGCGTTGACAGTGGATCATGGTTTGCGCGCCGAAAGCAAAGCCGAGGCAGCGCAGGTTGGCAAATGGCTTTCTGACTGGCCGGGTGTGAAACATCATGTTTTGGCATGGCAGGGTGAGAAGCGGGAAGCGCGCATTCAGGAAGAAGCCCGCGCCGCGCGGTATAAATTGATGGAAGAATATTGCCGGGAACGCGGCATTAAAAACCTGTTTTTAGCGCATCATCAGGATGATCAAGCTGAAACGTTCCTGTTGCGCCTGGCGGCGGGCAGCGGCCTTGATGGTTTGGCTGGTATGGCAATTCGTCAGCCGTATAAATCTATTATTTTACTGCGCCCGCTTCTGGATATTCCAAAGGCTGATTTAGTTGCTTTTTGCCGGGCTGAAAATATCCCGTTTGTAGATGACCCATCCAATCACAAAGATCGGTTTGCGCGTGTGCGGCTGCGGAATTCTGTTGAGGTTTTGGAGCGGGAAGGTTTGAGTAGCAAGCGTTTGGCGACTACATCGCGCAGGCTTGCACGGGTGCGCGATATGCTGGAGGCGGAGACAGATAAATTTATGGTATCTACTCAGGTAAATAAAAATACGAACCGTATCGATTTTACATATTCATCATGGAGAGATGCTTATAAAGAGCTTGTGTTCCGCAGCGTAAAAAGAATATTCCAGAATTTAGGGTTGCAGGAAGATGGCGGGCAGCCTTATGGCCCCCGTACAGAGCGAATTGAGGTGCTGGTGACCGACATCTTGAAATCCGATCCGTTTCGAAAGCGCACATTGGGCGGCGTTGTTATTGTGGTGGATGAAAAAAACGATCTTATCATCTTTACAAAAGAAGCCCCTAAAAAAGGTTGAAATCCTATTGTTTCCGTGGACATTCGTTCTATCTTGCCTATACAATACCTTCGTTATTGAATGCTTTTATTTTGAGGTCTTTCTGCCGTGAACAATTTTGGTCGTAATCTCGTTTTCTGGCTTGCCGTGGGCATGCTGCTGGTTTTCCTGTTCAATATTTTCCAGGCATCTCAAAATGAGGGGGCTGTGCCTTCGCAGCGCCTGACCTATAGCGACTTTATGGCTGATGCGCGTTCGGGACGCATTTCGAATGTCACGATCAAGGGGCAGGAAATTGTCGGTAATTTTGCCGGGTCCGGCGAGGCGTTCCGCGTGATAGCGCCCCCAAATGAAAATATTGTTGAGCGGCTGGATGGAACGGGTATTCAAATTGCCGCTGAAGCGGATAATCCGAATGAAATGACGTTCCTGAGTATTCTTGTGTCGCTGCTCCCGGCCTTCCTGATTATCGGCGTGTGGATTTTGTTCATGCGCCAGATGAACGGCAAGGGCGGCGGCGGAGCGATGGGCTTTGGCCGCAGCCGTGCCAAGATGCTCACCGAAAAGCAGGGCGCGTGACATTCGAGGATGTCGCCGGAATTGAAGAAGCCAAGCAGGAGCTGGAAGAGATTGTTGAGTTCCTGAAAGACCCGCAAAAATTTCAGCGCTTAGGGGGAAAGATTCCGAAAGGTGCGCTTCTGGTGGGGCCGCCCGGTACAGGTAAAACGCTTGTGGCGCGGGCTGTGGCCGGTGAGGCCGATGTGCCGTTCTTCACCATTTCCGGTTCTGACTTTGTTGAAATGTTTGTCGGCGTGGGCGCTTCCCGCGTGCGTGATATGTTCGAGCAGGGCAAGAAAAACGCGCCTTGTATTATCTTTATTGATGAGATTGATGCCGTGGGTCGTCACCGCGGGGCTGGGCTTGGCGGCGGGAATGACGAGCGTGAACAGACGCTCAACCAGATGCTGGTGGAGATGGATGGTTTTGAAAGCAATGAAGGTGTGATTATTCTGGCGGCCACCAACCGCCCTGATGTTCTTGACCCTGCGTTGTTGCGTCCGGGCCGTTTTGACCGCCAGATTGTGGTGGGGCTGGCTGATGTGAAGGGCCGCGAGAAAATTCTGAAAGTGCATATGAAAAAAGTGCCGCTGGGGCCGGATGTGGAGGCTTCTGTTATTGCACGCGGTACACCAGGTTTTTCGGGCGCTGATTTGGCTAATCTCGTGAACGAGGCGGCATTGCTTGCCGCCCGCCGTAACAAGCGCGTTGTCGGTATGACGGAATTTGAAGATGCCAAGGACAAGGTGCTGATGGGGGCCGAACGTAAGTCCATGGTGATGAGCGAGCAGGAGAAAAAGCTGACCGCCTATCACGAAGCAGGGCACGCGATTGTGGGCCTGAACGAGCCTGCGTCTGATCCTATTCATAAAGCGACTATCGTGCCGCGTGGCCGAGCTTTGGGGGTTGTGATGCGCCTTCCCGAAGGAGACCGTCTTTCCATGGCGCTGGAGAAGCTGAAGGCTGATCTATCGGTGGCTATGGGCGGCCGTGTGGCCGAAGAAATTATTTTCGGGAAAGAAAAGGTTACAACCGGAGCATCGAGCGATATCAAGCAGGCAACGCATATCGCCCGCAAGATGGTTACGGAATGGGGGCTCTCTGATAAAGTCGGGCCGCTTGATTATTCCTCCGGCGGGGATGAGCCGTTTTTGGGATATTCCATGGGCCAGCAAAAACCGATGTCGGATGATAAAGCGGCGCTGATTGATGCTGAAATCCACCGCATTGTAGATGACGGCTATAAGCGCGCGAAGAAAATTCTGACCGAAAAACTGGATGATCTTCATACGCTGGCCAAGGCTTTGCTGGAATATGAAATGCTTTCGGGTGAGGAGATCAAGGCGATTTTGCGCGGTGAAAAACCTGTGCGGGATGAACCAGAAGACACGCCCAAAGAACAGGAAGTCAAAAAACCCAAATCATCCGTTCCCAGTGGCGGTAAGAAAAAAGGGCCGCTTGATGATGGTTCCGGCGAAGTGCCGCAAGGGGCATAAGGCCGAGGGCGGCGGATTTGGAACTTCCCTCAAGCTTGTTATCAGCGATTGAAGAGGCGCGCGGGGGCTATCCTGCGCAGGCGTTGAGCGAGGCTTATGAAGCCCTTTCCGCACGTTATCGCCGTGAAAATAATCAGGAAGATTTATTCATCAAAAATGAGCTGGAAGCGCTCGCTTACGGCATTGCGCGCTTGCCCGCCACCTATGCCGCTAATTGCACGGTGTTTGATATTCTGGCTGATATTGCGCCTGATTTTACGCCCCAAACTTTATGTGATGTGGGGGCGGGGCCGGGAACAGCGGCTTTTGCAGCGTTTTCTGTTTGGGTGATTATTTATCCGCCGCGCAGTTATGGGAGCCTAACGCGCCGCTTCGCGAGCTAGGGCAAAAACTGGCCGGGCTTGCGGGAATGAGCGTGAATTACCAAAACGCACGGCTCGAAAATTTTATGCCGGAAGAAAAATTTGATCTGGTTACGGCTTCTTATGTTCTGAATGAACTGCCGATAGAGGCTCAGGAAAAAGCCGTGCCGGCCTTGTGGCAGGCAGCTGGTCAAGCGCTGGTGCTGGTCGAAACCGGAACGCCGCTGGGTTTCAAAACACTCACAAAAGCGCGGGATATTTTGCGCGCTGAGGCTGATGCACATATCGCTGCCCCCTGTCCTCACGCTCATGACTGCCCGCTGGCGGCCGGTGATAACTGGTGCCATTTCAGCGTGCGTGTGCAAAGGCCGAGTTTGCACCGTCTTGTAAAACCGGGAGCGAGCCTATCTTACGAGGATGAAAAATTCTGCTATTTGATCGTAACGCGCGGTGAATATGCGCGGCCCCAAGCGCGGGGTGGTGGGGGCGCCTAAAGGGGGGAAGGTTTTGACATTGCCGCTCTGTTGTTCGGATGGCGTGTTTCGTATGCATCAATCATCCAAACGAGATGCGGCTTATGGGCAGCTCAAGCGGCTGGATTGGGGCGAGGGGCTGGAAGAGTTTACGGCTTCAGAATAATGGCCTGAACGGCGTCCCATAACAGCCGGGCGTGGGTTTTGATGCCTGCCTCATCCCGTATCAAATCATTCCTGAATTCCAGCAGCAACATCGGCAGGCGCTGTTGATATTTTTCAAATAGTGGGAAAGGGTGATCAGGGTCTTTCGCGCTATAGGGCACATTCATGCCGATATCATCAATGCCGCGCGCTTGGAAAAAGGTGGCAAAATTTTCAGCCAGTGCCTGTTCCTTATCACGGAATAACAGGGCGATGCGGGGGCGGATAGCGCCATCCGTTTTATAACCAAGGCTATCAACCTCTAGACGTCTTTCCATGGAATGAACGCTTAGGATAAAAAGGTTTTCGTGTTCCTGCGCGCGTTTGTTTATCAATGCATCAAGCGGATCGTAATACCCGTCATATAAAATACGGATACGCTCCTGACGTTCCTCCGGCGTGATGGATGTATTGGCAGGCAGAGTGATACCGTCCTGCACGGCAGGAATAAGCGTTTTTGAATCGAGCGCGCGGTTTGGGTCAAGAATCGCCCGCGAATAATTGCTCTCATAGGTTTCCGCGCCAAAGCCGTGCAGTTCGCGCATGATGCCTGCAACACCTACATCACAGCCAAAATGCACAGCTGAAAAATCCAGATCGCAGCCGAGATTGTTCAAAGTTCGCGGCACGGCGAAGCCCGCATGTTCAGCCGTTATAAAAAACTCCGGGAATGTGGCCTTCGTGGTGCGTGATAACGGGCGGATCATGGGGGCTGATAAGTATGCTCATGCCATTATAAAAGCTGGTTTTTTTCAGGATTTCATCATATAAATGCGAACATGAGTGAAAAATATTTCGGAACCGATGGCATTCGCGGGCGGGCTAACAGCTTCCCGATGACGGCGGATATCGCCCTGAAGGTGGCGATGGCGAGCGCGGTTGTGCTGAAAAACAACCGTAACGGCACGCATACCAACCGGCGCGATTGTGGGGAAGGATACGCGCCTTTCCTGCTATATGCTGGAACAGGCGATGACAGCCGGGTTCCTTTCCATGGGGATTGAAGTGGTGCTGACAGGCCCTATCCCCACGCCCGGTATTGCGCTGCTGACCCGCTCGATGCGGGCGGATCTGGGGGTCATGATTCGGGATCCCATAACGGGGTTTGAAGATAATGGCATCAAGCTGTTTGGCGCGGATGGCTATAAGCTGGATGATGCGCTGGAGCAGGAAATTGAAGCCATGCTGGGCGCGGATTTAACCTTGCAGCTGGCGGCGCCGGATTCTCTGGGAAAGGCCAGCCGCCTTGATGACTGTCTGGGGCGTTACTCTGAGTTTGTGAAGGCCAGTTTTCCCAAGAACCTCTCGCTGGAGGGGCTTAAGATTGTGGTGGATTGCGCGAATGGCGCGGCTTACAAAGTGGCACCCCAAGCCTTGTGGGAGCTGGAGGCAGAAGTAATCAGCCTTGGCGTATCGCCCAATGGCCGGAACATCAATGCCGGATGCGGAGCGACATCAACGGAAGCTTTGCAAAAGGCCGTAGTGGAACATAAGGCCGATATCGGGATCGCGCTGGATGGCGATGCTGACCGCCTGATCATGGTGGATGAGCTGGGCCGGAAAATTGACGGTGACCAGCTGATGGCGGTGCTGGCCAGCAGCTTGAAGGCAAAAGGCCAGCTGGCGGGGGATACTGTGGTGGCGACCGTGATGTCTAATCTGGGGTTAGAGCGCTTCCTGCAAGCGCAGGGCATCAAGCTTCACCGCACGGCGGTGGGCGACCGTTACGTAATGGAAGCAATGCGTGCCCACGGTTATACGCTGGGCGGCGAACAATCCGGTCATATTGTGCTGTCCGATTATTCCACGACCGGGGGATGGTTTGCTGGCGGCGCTGCAAGTGTTGGCGGTGCTGAAAGAAAAAGGCGTGAAGGCGTCTGAGGCTCTGAAATGCTTCGAGCCTGCACCGCAGATTTTGAAAAACGTGCGCTATCAAACGGGTAAACCAATGGAGTTGCCGGAAGTGATTAGCGCGATTAAAACCGCCGAAGCACAGCTGGGAACATCAGGCCGTTTGCTGGTGCGCCCGTCCGGTACCGAACCGTTGATCCGTGTGATGGCGGAAGGCGATAACCAGAATCTGATTGAAGATATCGTGGATGGTGTGTGCGAAGTGATTGCCAAAGCAGCGCAAACGGCGTAAAACAACACATGCTATGACTTTATCGGCCCTTCTCCCTAACGGATTTTCCGACCTTCTGCCTGAAGAGGCGGAACTTGAAGCCAAGGCTATCCAGACATTGATGGAACATTTTAGCAAATTCGGCTATGCGCGGATCAAACCGCCTATGGCAGAATTTGAAGAAACATTGCTGGCGCCGGGGCCGGGGGCATCGCTTAGCAAAGATACGTTCCGGGTGATGGATTCTGTCTCTCATAAAATGCTGGGCATTCGTGCTGACATCACGCCGCAGATTGCGCGGATTGTCTGCACGCGGCTTAAAGATGAGCCCAAGCCCTTGCGGCTTTGCTATGCCAATGATGTGCTTCGCGCACGGGCTGGGCAGCTGCGCGGGGTGCGTCAGTTCACTCAGGTGGGCTGCGAAATGGTGGGCGATGAAATGCCCGGCAGCTATGTTGAGCTGGTGATGCTGGCGGTTTTGGGCCTGAAGGCCTTGGGGCTGAAAGATATCACGCTTGATTTCACAATGCCGATGGCGCTGGATGCGCTTTATGCCGATGAAGGCAAAAGCGAGGATAAAGGCGTGCTTACCAATATTCTCGCCGGAAGGCAGCAGAGCGAGCTGGCGGGCATGAAAGGCAAATTGGCGGCAAAGCTTCTGGCGCTTATGAAGGCTTCCGGCCCGATGGATAAGGCCTTGCCGGTTATTGAAAAAATCTCCCTGCCGCCGGTATTAAAGGCGCAAGTGAAAGATCTGGCTGACATTCAGGCAGCGCTGAAAGCCGGGCTCGCCGAGTGCAACGTAAATGATGTGACCCTCACGCTCGATGTATTTGAAACCAAGGGTTCGCAATATTATAAGGGGTTGGCGTTCAGCCTTTTTGCGGGCGGCGTGCGCGGTGAGCTGGGCCGGGGTGGGCATTACGGTGTGCAGTTCGGGGCAGATGAATCCAAGCTTACGGCGACAGGCTTCACGCTTTATATGGATACGATACGTAAAGGATTAAATGGTAAGGCACCCGCCAAAACGCATGGCAGTGCTGCCGGGATATAGCTGGACGGATGTTCAGGCATTGCAAAAAGAAGGCTGGGTTACCACCTTCGTGAAGGATAAAAAAGAAGCCGCGGGTTCGATCAGGTTTTTGAGTCAAAAGAAAGGGTAAATCAAAATGGCGAATGTCACGGTAGTGGGCTCTCAATGGGGTGATGAAGGCAAGGGAAAGATTGTTGATTGGTTATCATCCCGCGCGGATGTCGTTGTGCGTTTTCAGGGTGGTCATAACGCCGGGCACACGTTGGTGATTGACGGTGTAGTTTACAAGCTCCATTTGCTCCCCTCCGGTATCGTGCGCCCCGGTAAATTATCCGTGATTGGTAACGGCGTGGTGGTTGACCCCTGGGCGTTCCTGAAGGAAGTCAATGCCATTCGTGAGCAGGGCGTTACCGTGACCCCGGACACCCTTATGCTGGCGGAAAATGCGAATTTGATTTTGCCTGTTCATCAGACGATGGATCAGGCGATGGAACGTGCACGGGGCAACAACCCCATCGGTACAACCGGGCGCGGAATTGGTCCTTGTTATGAGGATAAAGCGGCGCGCCGCGGCATTCGCGTTTGTGACCTGCGCGATCCTGAGATGCTGCGCCATAAGCTGGAAGCCATGATGTTCCATCATAACGCGCTGCTGCGGGGGCTGGGGGCTGATCAGATTGATGTGAGCGAAACCTATGGCGCGCTGATGAAAATTGCGCCGGATGTTCTGGCTTATGCCGGGGTGGTTTGGAAGGCGCTGGATGACGCGCACAAGGCGGGCAAGAAAATCCTGTTTGAAGGCGCGCAAGGCATGATGCTGGATGTTGATCACGGCACATACCCCTTCGTAACATCCTCCAATATTGTGGCTTCGCAAGCGGCGACGGGTTCCGGTGTGGGGCCTTCTCAGGTGGGGTATGTGCTGGGGATTACCAAGGCTTATACCACACGCGTGGGGTCCGGGCCGTTCCCAACCGAGCAGGAAAATGATATCGGTGAATTTTTAGGGCAGAAGGGTCATGAATTCGGCACAACGACAGGGCGGAAGCGCCGCTGCGGCTGGTTTGATGCGGCGCTGGTGCGTCAATCCGTCAAGCTGTCCGGCATTCACGGTATTGCGCTTACCAAGCTTGATGTTCTGGATGGACTCAAGGAAATCAAAATCTGCACGGGTTATAAACTAAACGGCAAGGATATTGATTACATTCCCGCCGGGCAGGCTGAGCAGGCGGCGCTGGAGCCGGTTTATGAGGTCATGGAAGGCTGGAGCGAAAGCACGCAGGGCGCGCGCAGCTGGGCGGATTTACCGGCGGCGGCTGTTAAGTATGTGAAACACGTGGAAGAGCTTATCGGCGCGCCGGTATCCCTGCTTTCCACATCGCCTGAGCGGGATGATACGATCCTGATGCAAGATCCTTTTCTTTCCTAAGGGGCTCTCTTAAATTTACTTTAGGCTGATTTTTCCTTATGATTGAAGGAGCGGGCTTTTTGCAAGCACGCTCCCTTTTTACGCCTCTCAAGGAAAAGCATGAGTTCCGATTCCTCTATCGAAGATCAGCAAGACGATGATCAGGATGCGCCAGTTCAGGAAGCTGAGGGTGAGGCTAAAGCTAAAGAAAAGGCTGCTGAGGAGTCTAAGAAAGTGGAGCCGCCCAAACCGGATGATTCCAGAAAGCAATCCTCACCCATAGTTGATTTGGCAGGAACGGTTCAGATTAACAGTGCAAATCGCCTGCCGCATTTGGATAACGGCGTGATTAAAGCCTATCAGGCCAGTTCGGAAAAAAAGGCGTGATCTGGGCAATATCGTTGCCTATGTTTGTGAACCCCATTTGGTGCCGCGTGTACGGAAAATAGCGCAATATGAATCTGTGATTAACCCCAATCAGGCAACGGTGGTAAAGCATGGCGTTGCTTATTGGCCTCCTGCGGCTAAAGACGCCTATATCATTGCTTATGTGGATAATCTGGGAAAGCCGATTATAGGGGCGCATGAAAAACAGGCATTGCACCTGAAAGAAGAAATTGTGAAGGAGAAGTTTCTTAAGCCACTCACCAATTTGCTTCAGGATTACCGTGACAAGGACTTTGTGCATGGCTCTATCCGCCCGTCTAACATGTTTGACGGTGGGTCGTCCTCCTATGACAGAGTGGTGTTGGGCGACTGTCTTACGACCCCGTCTTCCTATAACCAGCCTGTGGAGTTTGAGACGATTGAGCGTGGTATGACGGACCCGGTGGCGCGCGGATTGGGAACGCAGGCGGATGATATTTATTCCTTGGGGGCGAGCGTTGCTGCCATGGTGCGTTCGCATGATCCGGTTGCCGGCATGAAAAGCGAAGAGATCGTGAAGCTGAAAATGCAAAGCGGCAGCTTTAGCGCTTTGACCGGGCGTGACCGTTTTACGGGGACTATTCTTGATTTCTTAAGGGGTACGTTGCATGACGACCCCGAGCAGCGTTGGGGGATCGAAGAAATTCTGGCCTGGCTGGATGGCCGCAGACTTAATCCCAAGAAAACAGGCAAGAAATATAAAGCGAACCGTCCCCTTACATTCAATGGGGAGCAGTATTTTTATACATCCGATCTGGCCATGGATATTGATAAGAACCCAGGCGAGATGCGCAAGCTTGTCGAGGACGGCGATTTTGAAAACTGGTTAACCCGGTCGTTTGAAAAAAATAAAACCCCGCAACGTGTCGTGGAAGCTTTGGACCTCACGAGAGAAGGAAGCCAGGGGAAGGGTCTGGAAGACAGAATGGTGTGCAATTTATCAGCGGCGATGGATGTCGATGCACCAATCCGCTATCTGGGGCGTCGCATGATGGGCGATGGGATAGGGTCTGCCTTGGCGGAGGCTTTTGCTCAGCGTAAGGAGCTTGTTATTTTTCATGACATTTTCAATCTGGGGATTGCCATGAACTGGCTTCGCAATCAGGAGCGCTCAACGTTGGATATTAGCGGTTTGATGTCGAAGTTCGATAGCTGCCGTTCTTTCCTGCGTCAGGATAAAATGGGGTTTGGGCTGGAGCGTTGCCTTTACCATATCAATCCCGAAGCACGCTGCATGAGCGAACGGTTCGATAATTATTATGTGTCGTCACCCGAATCATTGCTTATGGCTTATGAGGATTTATGCTCCCGGAACAAGGCACCAGCCAATTTCATGGACAGGCATATTGTGGCGTTTATCATGGCGCGCGATGCTAAAATGATAGAGCCGTTTATCGCAGAAATTCGCTCTGACGAGCCTCACCGGGTGATTATGGGACAGTTGAAAAGCTTTGCGACCATTCAGCGTAACTCGCAATTGGGAGCTTTGCCGCATATCGCATCGGCATTTAATAATATGTTTGGGGCGCTCTACAAGCGTTTCCATGATGAGGATTTAAAGGCCAAAATCAAAAAAAGCATTGACCGTTACGTGCAATCTGGTGATTTGGCCAAGATTGCTGAAATTTTTAACAATCAGGATGTCATTCAAAAGGACTTGAAAGCGTTCCGGCAAGCTATGAAAGAGTATAGGGAGTTATCCAAGGAGCTCTCTCGTCTGGAATCCCGCCTCATTGAAAACTCAGGTTTTGGTCAGGAAACCGGGCGTGAAGTTGCCGCCGTGGTGTCGAGTATCATCGCCGGTATTATCATTCTGGGCGTAGCCTTTATTTATCTGGGAAAGAATACAGGGTTTTAAGGCAAGGGCAGGGATGGCTAAAAAACGGAACAGAAAGCAACGTACTTGGCAGGGACAGCTTTTCCTGGTGCTAGGGATTATTACCGGCGTTATATTTTTGCCGTCTTCCTTTTTGTTGATGGTGGGAATGGTTCCAACCCCGGTGGCCGTTTTTGTAGATCGTAGCCGGAAAAAAACAAAAGCATTGACGGTGGGGTCGATGAATCTTGCCGGGTGCTCACCGTTTCTCTTTGATCTATGGATACGTGGTCATGATTTCGACACGAGTATGAGTATCGCTTTAGATCCGAAGGCAATTATCGTGATGTACGCGGCGGCAGGTGTTGGCTATCTGCTTGATTGGGCTATGACCGGGGTCGTTTCGGCGTGATGGTGAAGCGGGGTGAGGCACGTGCCCAAGTTATTCGTGAGCAGCAGGACGAACTTATTAAGCGCTGGGGGCTTAAGGTAACGGGTGAGGTACGCCTTGACGAACACGGTTTTCCTTTGGATCAGGCAGGCGGCAGTCCAGACAAAAAATAGTCCCTTTGCGGCATTTTAATACAATCTTTATATCTGGGGGCGTACCATAAAGAGTGAGCAAACATGTCCAGGGGTGGGCATGTTTTTTTATGCCCGCAAATTGGGAATAATTATAAATAAATGTATCGAAATTTTTGGGTAAATTGGGGTAAGCAGCAAGATGGCGCGATGGCAATAGAGTTTGCCATTGTGGCGATACCGTTTGTCTATATGATGATCGCCGTCATTGAACTTTCCCTTATGTTTACATCCGCTGCGCTTCTGGAGACATCAACCTCGCAGGCGGCGCGTCAAATTCGCACGGGCGCTATTCAGCAGGCTGCGGAAGGGGCTGCCGCTCAGGAGGCGTTGTTCCGGGATGTCTTATGTGATCGGGCCTCTGTTTTGATTAATTGCGATGATATACAGGTGGAGTCGGTCAATATTGGCGCTTTTGGGGATTCCGGCAGTTATGCGCCTGAGATGGATGAAAACGGCAACATGGTGCCCCGCGGGTTTGATGCGGGCGGTGTGAATGATGTGATTATGATCCGCACATTTTACCGTTACAGCTTTATGACACCGTTAATTGGTTCTGTGTTGGGTGAAGGGGGCAATGGTACGCGGTCTTTCATGTCCACGATTGTTCTGCAAACGGAACCTTATGAATTTATACTTTGAGATATAAAACAGATGGCAAAATGCTGGCATAACAGTTTTTTACGAATAATGCGGCGCTGGGCTTTTGAGGAAAAAGGGCTGGCAGCGACTGAGTTTTCTTTGCTGTTTCCCATTTTGATGACCCTTATGGTCGGTGTGTTCGACATGGGGTATGGCATTGTGGCGGCACAAAAAACGATTCGGTCTTCGCAGGTGATTGCGGATCTTGTGGCGCGCCATAAAACGATTACGCAGGATGAAATTAATGAAGCCATATCAGGCGGAGAACTGGCACTTTCGCCCTTTGATACATCCGGTTTCGGCTATGATGTGATTTCGATAGAGTTTGATGAATCCGGAGAAGTTGATATGCCTGTTCTTTGGCGGGAAACCAGCGGCATGGGGGCTTCGGATGCTGTGTTTAGTTCGCTGGCAGGCCTTGGCGGACCTGGTGACGGTTTGATTATCGTTCAGGTGCGCTATGAATATGAGCCGATGTTTGGCGGCTATCTTTTCGGTACCATGAATTTCAGCGAGATTGCTTTTCAGCGTCCGCGTAGCAGTTCGTCCATTCCTCTGGCGGGGGCCGAGGAAGGGGCGTAAGTATAAATAATCTGCCGTTATATGCGGCAGGGGGTAGATATGATGGGGTTAAATGACGTTATGGCTGTTTTAGGCCGCTGCAAGGCGCAATATATCCGCGCGTTGCAGGCCAGTATCATGACCCTGTTTGCGATTGCGGGGCCGATTGTTATCGCGTCCGCCGGGATGGCGCTGGATATGAGCCAAGCTTATCTGGTGCGGGAACGTCTGGGCCATGCGCTGGACTCAGCGGCGCTGGCGGCCGCATCATTAGCGGCAACGGATGAAGCGGCAGCGAATTTACGCCTGCAAGCCTTTATGAACGCCAATTACCCGCCCGAGAAAATGGGGACGGCATATAATCTTAACATGGTGGTGGAGGGTGATAATGTCCGCGTATCCGCCAATGCCGATTATGATACGGCCTTCTTGTGGATTTTAGGAATTGAAGAAATCACGGTATACAGTGAAACCGTTGTGCAGCGCGAGGTGCAGGGGCTGGAGGTTGTTCTGGTGCTGGACAATACCGGTTCCATGGCGACCGATAACAATATCCGTGCGCTGAAGGAAGCTGCGACCAATTTCATCAATATCCTTTTTGCCAATACATCTAACCCCAATACGATCAAGGTCGGGATGGTGCCCTACAGCAATGCGGTGCGCGTTGGGCGTTACGGGATCGGCAGAACGCCGGAGGGCGATACCTATAACGGCGGCGAGCGGTTTGTAACCTTGCCGGACGAGGTTTCCTATACCAGTAACCACGACTCCAGTTCAGGCTGGTATGGCTGCGTGGTCGAGCATATGGATGATGATTATAACCCCTCCGCCACGCATGTCAGCGGTAGCCGTGGGCAGCTGTGGAAGACGGGTAACAAAATGAACGGCCACGGCTGGAACCCGGAGGTGAATACCAACGATCCCTACCCGGATGACGTATCGCTCAACTGGCAAGGCCCGTGGGATATTTATCAATATGGCACGGTGTCGCGCGGTAGTTGTAGTGAATACGAAAATCAGTGCACCAGCTATGGAAATGTGTGTGTCAGCAGTCACGAGGAATGCACGCGTTACCGCAGTAACGGCCAATGCCGTACATGGACAACGGTGTGTGATGAATATGAATATGGATGCCAGAATTATCAGAACGTATGTACCAGTTATAACTATACGTTCAACCCAAATTCCACGCCCAATAACGGCTGTCCCTATGCCAATGTGGTGCCGCTGACCAGCGATCAGGACTATCTGCTGGAACAGGTGGAGCCGGATGTAGCCAGCGACATGAAACCGCACGGCAATACGCTCGGTAATATAGGCATGATCTGGGGGGCACGTGTTCTGTCACCTGAGCCGCCGTTTACCGAAGCACAGCCCTGGGAAAATAAAATGTGGCGCAAGGCCATCGTTATGATGACCGATGGGGTAAATACTGATGACTCTAATTATTCCGCTTACTGGTTTTCAAACAAGAACCAGATGAACACCACCAAGTTCAATAACCGCTTTCTTGAAATATGCGAAAGCCTGAAGGATGAGGATGTTGTTATTTACACGATTACCTTCGGTGACGGGGCGGGTTCTGTAACATCATATTACCGCGATTGTGCGACATCGGAGAGTAAGTATTTCGATGCTCCTTCGCAGGACGATCTGATTGATGCTTTTGAACAAATCGCCAATGAACTAAGCAATCTGCGGATCACGCAGTAATAAATTTTCTGATTTTATCGTGGTTACTTTACTCTGAAAGAAGAGGCGAAGTAATTGCCTTTGATTTTATGTAAAATTATGGGGTGAATTGAGGCTTGCTTAAAGAGATAAAATAAAGGTAAAATTTAAGATAAGGACTAAGGGATTAAGTACTATGTAAATATTTGATTTCGGAGTCTGTTCTTAAGTATTCCTTAACTCTCGATATTCCATAATTAAGAATAACGGTTGGGTCTTCAAAGTTTTTTTGGAGAGGGGTTAACCGGGATACAGTAATCAAAACATTTCAGGAGATGAAACATGATTAAATTGCTCGCTTTTAAAAAAGCATATTTGGAAAACAAAGATGGCGCGACAGCTATTGAATACGGTCTGATTGCGGCCGGTATATCACTGGCGATTGCCACGATCGTTTTCACGTTTGGTGACAGCCTGATCACAACGTTCACATCCATGAACACAGAAATGACCGAAGCTAACGCCCGTATCCAGTAATTACGGTTTTTGTACTTCACTATAAAAAGCCCGCCCCGTTACGTCCGGGTGGGCTTTTTTAGTCAGGGGAGGGGAAGGCAATGGCAAAAATCGGCAGGCGTTTATATGCATTTTTTCGTCAGGAAAAAGCGGCGACCTCCATTGAATACGGTTTGATCGCGGGCGGCATTTCGCTGGCCATTCTGGCGGTGGTGCTGTTATTCGGCGATAACCTGATGGCAACGTATAATTTTATGATGACCCGTATGGAATGGGTAAACAGTCAGTTTGGCGGTTAAGGGGCGGGATCTATGCTTCTATTGATGCTTTATGTTTTTCTGCTGGTGGCGGTGCTGGGTGTCGGGGTTCTGGCGGCGGCGTCCGATGTGCGCGGCATGACTATACCCAATCTGCACAGCGTGATTGTGCTGGCGGCATTTCCCGTATGTTACGGCGTGGCATGGCTCGCCGGGGTGGATGTTTTTCATGGACCGTTATCGCATTTGCTCGGCCTCCTCATTGTATTTGCGATCAGTGCCGGTTTGTTTGCGCTGGGCGTTATGGGGGCGGCGGATTCCAAGCTTGCCAGCGCCTATGCGGTCTGGATGGGTGTATACGGCCTCGCCCCGTTTCTGTTTTATATGACGCTGGCGGGCGGATTGTTGGGAATTGCCACCATTATTATGAAACGATACAGGCCGTTCAAAAAGCTGCCTGCAGGCAGTTGGATGGCGCAGGCGCAAGGTGGTGCGGATAAAGTGCCCTATGGCGTGGCTATTGTGTGCGGAGCCTTTGTATCTTTCTGGCTTTTAGGGTATGTTGAGGGAGATGTCTTGTCGGCGTTTCTTGCCGGGTCCTGATTTTTAGCATTTTCATTTCTGGTGGATGAGGCTTTTCAATGAATAAAAACATTCTGATTGTGCTGGGTGGCGCCGTGCTGGTGGCATTTTTGGTGGCGCTTCTGGTTCAGCTTTCTATCGGTGGTAAGAAGCCTCCCGCGCCGGTGGAGGAGGTTAAAACAGTCAATATTCTTGTGGCCGCCAAAGATCTTAAGAGCGGTGATGAGCTGTCAGGTGACGCCATGACATGGAAAGCATGGCCTCAAAATGCCATGTTCCCCGGTATTATCATACAAAAAGAAAACCAGCCCCCTGCTGATGCGGTTAGCGGGCGCCTGAAAGAGGATGTTCTGGTAGGGAATCCCATTTTAACGACATCTCTTCTGGGGGATCGTGAGGGCAATATTGTGGCAAATGTTTTGCCGGAAGGTATGCGTGCCGTTTCGATTGCCGTATCGGCGGAAGGCATGGTGGCGGGCTTTATCAAGCCGGGGGATTATGTTGATGTGGTGATGAGCTACCGCGCGACATTCAGTACCGATGACAGTAATCCGCAAATTCAGGAAATGGTGGCGCGTAATCTTGATCGCATGGCGGTGGAAACGATCCTGCAGAATGTGAAGGTTCTTGCGGTTGATCAGACGGCCGGTAAGGGTGGTAAAGAAGATGCCAAAGTGGGGCGCACGGTGACATTGGCTGTTGACCGTCAGGAGGCGGAGCAGCTGGTGCTGGCGGCGCAGCTGGGTAAGCTGACATTGGTTTTGCGCGGGCTGGGGGATCGTGATGTGACGCCGCCTGATTGGCCGACAACAACCGATAAGCGTATGACCAAAATCGAAGATGAAATTTTCACTGAATATAAAAAGATGAAAAAGGATACTGGAATTAATCCCGATATTGTGCGAATCTATTCGGGTGGGGATGTGTCCACTGCTCCTGTGCAGTAATCCACAGTTTTGTTTAATGTTCGTTTGTTTCCTTCCTTCCGGGTTTCTCCGGGTTTGACCACGGTCTTTTTTGATGAAGTTTATGATGGCGGCACATAAGCGCTCTTGGTATCTGGCGCTGGCTGTTCTGGCCCTTTTCTCGCTCTCTCTGATGGTGGCGGGCATTTCTGCGTTTGCGCAGGATAAGGCGGATGTGAAGCCTGTGATGCGGGCTGATTTGGCAGAGGGGCCTGTAATTGTCACCATGGGGAAGGCAGAAGTTGTGCCCATTGAAGGCGAGTTTTCCGATGTTTTGGTGGCTAACCCGAATATTATTGAGGTAAGTGCCCTCAACACCCAGAAAATATACGTTGTGGGTAAGACGATTGGCGATACGAACATTATCGTTCTGGATGATGAGGGCGAGGTGCTGCGAAAGATCGATGTTCATGTGACGTACGATCTTGTTGCCATTCAAGCCATGGTCAACAAATTTTTCCCGGACGAAGATGTTACGGTTAAATCCGTCCATGATCAGGTGGCGCTGACGGGCACGGTCTCCAGCCCGGAAAAGGCGGAGCGTGTGACCAATCTGGTGGGTCACTATGTCAGCGATTTGCAGGATGTTTTTGAAAAACCTATTGATACGCTGATCGTGAATATGCTGGAAGTTCGCGGTGAAATGCAGGTGATGCTGCGCGTGAAGATTGTTGAGGCATCACGCTCCATCCTGAAAGAAGTGGGCATTGAAAGCGGCTTTAACGACCCGGATGAAACAGCGGCGCAGCGTTTGTTTGCCCGCAACCCGCCTTCTAACCTGAATGGCGGATCAGGCAATTTGACAGGCCAGCTTTTCACATTGCCGCAGGTGGGTTTGACGCAAGACCCGCTGGGCACGGGGCAGATTTTTGCTGACACGGGCGTGTCCGGCATTGGCTTCCTGAATGTGCTGGTAAACGCGCTGGAGCAGGAAGCCTGATCAATACGTTGGCGGAACCTAATCTGACCACGCTTTCCGGTGAAACGGCAGGGTTTCTGGCCGGGGGGGGAATTTCCCGTGCCGGTGGGGCGCGATCAGGTCGGGAATATCGTGATCGAATTCCGCCCGTTCGGGGTGTCATTGAATTTCCGCCCGGTGGTGCTGTCTGATAACCGCATTAGCCTGCAACTGGAAACCGAAGTATCGGCGCTTAATTTTGAGGACGGTATCCCGCTGACGGGGACGACATCCGCCGCGGCGCTTATTCCGGCGTTTGATGTGCGCCGGGCTTCCACCACCGTGGAGATGGCGAGCGGCGGCAGCTTGATGATTGCGGGGCTGCTCAGTTCCAGTGCAACCAAGGGGCTTTCAGGCTTGCCAGGCATCAAGGATACGCCGGTTCTGGGCGATCTGGTGAAATCCGACAGCTTCCAGCGGGATGAAAGTGAGCTTCTGATATTGGTAACGCCGTATCTGGTAAAGCCAACGGGTGAAGACTCAAATGCGGATCTGATCGAAGCAAAAACAAACAACCCGCTGGCGGAGATGTTCGCTGATAATATTCGTAAACTCTATGCCATACGCGAAGATGACCCGGTATTCGAGGATGATCTGCGCTACGGTTATATTCTGGATTAAAGGGGCCGGGGGATCATGTTTAAATTCAATACGGCAAAAAAGATGGCAATGATGGCGGTGTGCGCTGTGGCGTTTATCCCGGCGGCATGTGATCAAAATCACCCCACATATTTATCCCCTAACCGCGCGCAGGTTGAAATGTCGCGCTATGACACCGAAGTGCCGGTGGGTGCCCTTGATGATAATTTTTATAAGGCATTGGTGCAGGAATATAAGAGTAGCGGGGGCGCTCAGCTTTATCTGACATTTGTGTATAATCCGTCATCCGGCGGGAATGCCGCGATGCAGGCCAGCGAATTGGCTGGGCAGGCATCGAAAAAGCTGCGCAATTACGGCGTGAGGGATGCCAGGGTAGATATTATGCCGGTTGTTGATAGCGCCCATTCCGGCAAGGTTCTTATTTCCTATGCAAAATACGCAGCAATTGCCCCGAAAGATTGCGATATGATGCCGGGTCTGGAAGACACACAAATAGAGCTGTCCTGGGATTACAAATACGGGTGTAGTGTGGAAAGCCGTATTGCCAAGCAGCTGGCGCGGCCAAGCGACCTTCTTGGTAATGACTCCGCGCCCGATACATCAAGTGGACGCCGGGCGGCGGTTATGGCCTATCCGCATGAGGGCGGTGTTGTAAACGAGCCGTTAGAAGTGGATTCAATTCGCGATGTTGGCGAATAAAGCCCGTCAGCCCCTGTTTTTGAGCCCTTGTTCATGCTAACTTATTCAATGGTAAACAAGATAAAGTCATGACTGAGAGTGATCAGAACGAATATGCCATTCTCTTGCCCGGAGCGCGGGTTGCCGTCTTTTCGGAAGATGAGCATACGCTGGGCGTGGCGGAAGGATTAACCCAAGACTGGCGTTTTGCGCGAGTGGAGGTAGTACCTCAAAAAGGGGATGTAAAATCTGCCATTGCCTACAGCGCGCAATATGCCTCGCCTGATCTGATTATTGTCCAGACGGAAGTTATCGATGATGAGTTTACCGCTCATTTGGAGGAACTGGCCGGGCATTGTGATGAAGGTACGGCGGCGATCGTGATAGGCCCCGTGAATGATGTCTATCTGTACCGCAAGCTGGTGGATATGGGGGTAAGCGATTATCTCGTCAAACCCATGACCGAAGATATTCTCAGCAAGGTTATCGCCAAAACTCTGGTGGAAAAGCGCGGCGTTAGCGGCAGTAAGCTGATCAGTGTGATCGGCGCCAAGGGCGGTATTGGCACGACAGCCATATCACAGGCGCTGGCATGGGGAATATCCGACATGCTGGGACAAAAAACGGCGCTGCTTGATGTGGCGGGCGGCTGGTCGTCAATGAGTGTCGGTATAGGGTTTGAGCCCGTTACAACACTGGCGGAGGCGGTTGCTGCCGCTGCGAGAGACGATCAGGATTCCATCAAGCGCATGATGCATAAAGCGTCCGACAAGCTGGAGGTTCTGGCCCATGGCGTTGACAGTTTATTTGATCAATCCGTAACGGCGGAGCAAGTGGAAACCTTGCTGGAGACAATGCTAACCCGCACGCCCGTTGTGGTGGCGGATTTATCGCAAAGTCAGGCCTCTTTCCGCCAGGCGCTGTTAAGTCGTTCCAATTTTATTATCGTGACTTCATCGCCTGTTCTATCTTCACTGCGTCTGGCGCGCAGCCTGATCCATGAAATGAAAGATTTACGTGGCGGCGCTTCGGATTCAGTGCGTCTTTTGATAACAATGCAGGGTATGGCAGGGGCGCAGGAAGTGCCGAAGAAAGATATTGCGCAAGCCATGGACTTCGAGCCTGCGGGGTTTGTGCCGTTTGATCCCAAGCTGTTCCAGCGCATGGAAAATGATGCCGAGCCCCTGATAAAAGATTCCCAAGGGGCCGCCCTTGTTAAGACAATATTATTGCCTTTGGTTCAAAATATCTTATCGGCGGATGATAACGCTTTAAAAGCCACGTCAACCGCTCAATCTGCCGGGCTCCTCGGCGGGATCTTGGGTAAGTTTTCAGGTAAGCGCTAGGGAAATAGCTGTTTTTATGCAGCTGGCTCTCTTTGAACCGAGGGTTGCAACACTATGTTTGGAAAAAAGGGAACGCAAGTTAAAGACGCGAAGAAGCCTTCGCCGCCTGCGCCTGTTTCTGAAAAGAAGAAAAAGCCGGAAGCGGAAGCTGCTGCTTTGCCTGCTGAAGAAAAGGCGGGCAGTGTAGCCGCAATGCCGCCGCAGGATATTCCTGAGCCGGAAGCGCGCCCGTAGAAAAACCCAAGATCGAAAAAACTCAAGGTGGCGCCCCCTAAAAAAGCACCTGCGGCGCTTGATAACCCCTTCGATGACGATGCGGCTGCAGAAGAGATGGAAGAAGAGGGCGGCAGCGATGGCGCGCCGACAAGTTCCCTGCGTATTCAGCGGGCCCGCAACCGTATCTGGCTCGACCTTCGTGACGGGATTGATTTGAAAGCTCTGGCGCGGATGGAGGCAAAAGCCGCGCGGGAAGAGGTATGCAGCGCGGTTGAGGAAATCGCCCGCTTCCGGAATCTGGATTTAACGCCAGCTGAATTACAGGGCATCGCAAAAGAATGCGCTGATGACATGCTGGGCTTTGGTCCGCTGGAAGAGCTTCTGGAGCGCGATGATATCGCCGATATCATGATCAACGGCCCAGATACGACCTATATCGAGGTAAAGGGGAAAATCCAGCGGGCGGGGATCAAATTCCGTGATAATCAGCATCTAACAACAATTTGTCAGCGTATTGTGGGGGCAATCGGCAGGCGTGTCGATGAAGCCAGCCCGATTTGTGATGCGCGTCTGCCTGACGGATCGCGCGTGAACGTTATCATTCCGCCTCTCGCGGTGGACGGGTCTTGTATGACGATCCGGAAATTCACGAAAGATAAGCTGACGCTGGAAAAACTGGTTGAATTCGGCTCGATGACGCCGTCTTGCGCCAAACTTATCATGGCGGTGGGGAGGTCCCGCGTGAATGTTCTGGTATCCGGCGGTACGGGTTCGGGTAAAACTACCATGCTCAACTGTTTGACGCGTTATATTGAGGCGGGTGAGCGGATTATTACCTGTGAAGATGCTTGTGAACTTCAGCTCCAGCAGCCGCATGTGGTGCGTCTGGAAACACGTCCGCCGAACCTGGAAGGGGTGGGCGAGGTCACGATGCGTGATCTCGTCAAAAACTGTCTGCGTATGCGCCCGGAGCGCATTATCGTAGGTGAGGTGCGGGGGCCGGAAGCCTTTGACCTGCTTCAGGCTATGAATACAGGCCATGATGGTTCCATGGGTACGGTCCACGCCAACAACCCGCGCGAAGCCATTTCGCGTATGGAAAACATGATTGCCATGGGCGGACTTAACTTGCCGCAAAAGGCGGTGCGGGAACAGATTGCATCTGCTGTGAATGTCATTATTCAGGTGCAGCGCCTGCGCGATGGGTCACGTAAAACCACCCATGTGTCCGAAATAACGGGCATGGAAGGTGATGTCGTGACGATGCAGGATCTGTTCGTCCTTGAAATTCTGGGCGAAGATGAAAACGGCAAACTTGTCACGCGCCAGAAATCGACAGGCCTTCGCCCCAAATTCTTCGATAACGCCCGCCAGTTCGGGGTGGATCAGCTGGTTCTGGATGCGATGGAGGAGGCCTACGATTAAGCCATGACCCCGCTTCAGATTGTCCTGATTGTTCTGATATTTCTTATCGTGCTAGGTACGGGCATGGCATTTTTGCGCGGGCAGGAGGAGGCACGCAAAAAACGCCTGATGGGCGTGGTGCAGGGTAATGCGGCGTTGCGGCAGGCCAGCTCGGCGGTGAATGAAAAAGATCTGCAAAATAAGCGCCGGGCGGAAATTGCCAAAAAGCTAAAATCAGATAAGGCCGGAGCAGATGATATCGCCGGGCAGAAATCAAAACCGGGGCTGGATGAAAAAAATCGCCCAGGCGGGGCTTTCGTATCTCGGTTAGCAAATTCTGGATTTTCTCCGTTTTCTCCATGGTGTTCTTTGTGCTGATGGCACTGATGTTCGGGTTTTCACCTGTGGTGACGATCCTGTTTGCCGTGATCGGCTTTCTGGGGTTTCCGCGTTTTGTGTTAAAGCGTATGGCGGCGGCGCGCCAGAAAAAGTTTTTAGAAGAATTTGCCGATGCGCTGGAGGCCGTGGTGCGTTTGCTCAAGGCCGGTATGCCGGTTTCGGAAGCGGTGGCCATGATTTCTCGTGAATTCACCGGGCCTGTCGGCGAGGAGATGAGCCGCATTTACGATAAGCAAAAAATCGGCATCCCGCTGCATGAAGCGGCGCTTGAGGCATGCAAGCGCATGCCGCTGACCGAAATGCAGATGTTCGCCACAGGCCTTGCCATTCAATCACAAACGGGGTCCAGCCTGTCGGAAATCTTGAGTAATCTGGCCCGCGTGATCCGGGCACGGTTTCGCCTGAAGCGTAAGATCAAGGCGCTCTCATCCGAAGCGGTGGCGTCTGCTGCCATTATCGGTTCCCTGCCGCCGCTGGTCTGTTTTGGTATGTATTTCGCCAACCCGAATTATATGGAGATTTTGTTTATCGACCCCTTCGGGCAGGTGCTTTTGGCGGGGTCGATTTTCTGGATGTCGATGGGGGTTATCGTGATGAAGATCATGATTAACTTCAAGATATAGGAGAGCGCTGCATATGATCCCCTCCAGTCTTGATTATAATTTGATGATAACCCTGTTCGCAGCACTGGCGGCGGCGCTGTCGTTTGCGGCCTTTGCTCTGCCGTTTCTGAACAAGACGGAAAAGAAGGAGCGGTACCGGTCCATCATCGAAAAACGCCGGAAAGCGTTGTTTGAGGCCACCAAAGACGGATCGCATTTACGGGTGAAGGATGAAGAGCAGTTATCGGCACGAGAATCCCTTGCCAGCTTCTATAAAATCCAGCGCCTCGCCGGGGAAATGGGCGAAAAGGTTCGTGACCGCATGTTGCAAGCCGGTATCCGCAGTCCGTCTGCGCCCATTAAATTCATGATCGCGCAGGCTGTGTTGCCTGTGGTTTTGGCAGCATGGGTTATGTTGATTATGAGCCAGATGAGCGCAGAGATTTCAGCGCCTATGAAACTGATGGTCATTTTCTTTACGGCGTTTGCCGGATATAAACTGCCTGACCTTCTGGTGCAGAACCAGATTATCAAACGCCAGCAGGAAATAAACCTCACCTTCCCGGATGCGCTCGATATGATGCTGATCTGCGTGCAGGGCGGGATTGGTCTGGAGCAAACCATCGACCGCGTGGCGGAAGAGGTGGCTGAGCATTCCCCCGTGCTGGCGGAGGAACTGGGAATTTTAAGTGCCGAAATGGCGATGTTAAACGACCGCCGTCAGGCCTTGCAGGACTTTGCCCGGCGTGTAGGCAGCGGGGCCGGGAAGACATTTGCTACATCGCTTATTCAGGCGGAACAATATGGTACGTCAATCTCTCAGGCCATGCGGGTTATGGCCGATGAACTGCGCGATATCCGCATGGCGATGGCCGAACAAAAAGCGGCATCGCTGCCGCCTAAATTGACTGTGCCGATGATTTTGTTTTTCTTGCCGGCGCTGTTTATTGTGATTCTTGGCCCGGCGGGTATTAAAGCCGGTGCCGCAGGGGTAATGTAAACCGGCTAATTAATTAGCCGGTTTCTTCTCAGGTTTGGAATCGCCTTCCAGCTTTTTCTTGGCATCCAGACGGTCGCTGGTGCGTGGGCTGTGACTCAGCTGTTTTGTTTCCAGAAGCGCGCGTGTGATCCGCAAGTTCCGTTCAATCTCCGGTCTGTCGGGGGAAACGCTCTGCGCTTTTTCCAGCAGCTCAATCGCCTCTTCCAGATAATCCTGCGAGGCCAGATTCAGCGCCAGATTATTAATAATGGGAGCGGGGTCGCCCACCCAGTTATCAAGCCCTTTTCTGTAAGCGCGTTCGGCTTCCGGGTACATATTCTGGGCGTCCAGCGCAATGCCGAGAGCTTGGTAGGCTTGTGCGTTTTTCTCGTTCTGTAGAATAGCTTTCTGGGCGTATTGCTCGGCTTGCGGGTAATTACCCAGCGCCAGTTGCAGGGAAGCAAATTCGGATTTTACTTCCGAAGCGCTCTTTTCATCATTGGCAAACGGAGCCAAAACCAGCAGAGCGCGGTTGTAATATTCCGCATCACGCAGGGCAGAGGCGTAGCGCAAAGCCAGCATTTCATCATGTGGGTTGCGGTTATATAGCTTTTCAAGAAGGCCGACTGATTGTGCGGCCTCCCCGCTATTCTGAGCGGAAGTTGCGGCACGGGCCAGCGCGCTGTCAATGCGGGCTTCGGAATCTGCGTCCATGGGGCCGGTTTGTCCGCCCGCGCAGGCGCTTAATATCAAGCAAGAGCATGAAACAAGAAACCATTTTGTGGCTGTGTTTTGAGAAATCTTCATTGTTTTATTCCTGTGTATCTTCATTTTCGGCTTCATCAGCGCCTTCTTTGCCCGCATCACCTGACATTTTATTGGCAGCCTTGCTCATGCCCGCCGTATCAGCCGAAGCACCGCCTTTGGATTCATCACTGCTGTAGCCTGAGGCCACTTCGTGACATATATCCGGGCAGTAGTAGGTCTGTGTCGCTTGGCATCCCGCTTCAAGGCTATCTCCATAGCATGTCTTGCGGACACGCACATATTTTTCTTTTGGTGGGGCCACCAGAACATGACGCTGCATAATAACATTGCCCAGCTTGTCCAGAACGGTGAAATATGATGCGCCGGGCATTTTGGGAACAACAATTAAACGTTTTGAGGAATCCGCCAGAATATTAAGATGCGCCGGATTGCCGAGGACGATTGTTCCGGCATCGTCCGGCAGGGTAACAATTTCCGATTTATCGGGGGACAGCTTTAAAGGTGGGTGCGTTTCGACAATGTTATCCATATTCATGCCGCCTTCTTCCGTGGAAGTAGCCGGAATAACATCAATAGCCGCGCTTTGCGCCAGGGCGATAAGCGGCATCAGGGCGATAACAGCCAGAGCGATCAGATGAACAAGGTATAGCTTTGAGACAAGGGAGGACCCCTTTTGATGAAAAAACTGTTTAAATCTCTTCCACTATACAATGAATCGCTTGCAAATTCACCCCCCTTTTTTTTCGAATCGAGCAGCTTGCTTTTTGGTATCGTAAGGGGTTGTCACATGTTGTTTTCGATGTACCTTAGTACAAAACCTGCCTTGCAAGGGGGCTTCATGAAGCGATATTTTTATCTGGCCGGTGTGCTGTTTTTGATGATGGGATCACCAGCTTGGGCTCAGCAAGGGCCTGTTTCTGTCTTTACCGCAACTCTTCAAAAAACAACTTTTGCCGACCGGGTAGAGGCTTTGGGTACTCTCAGGGCTAATGAAACGGTCAGTCTGCGCCCGGCTGTCACTGAAACAGTGACTGATGTTGATTTTGAGGACGGGCAGCGCGTGGAAAAAGGCGATGTGCTGGTTAAGATGACAAGTTCTCAGGAAGCGGCTCTGTTGGAGGAAGCCCAGTCAACATATGATGAAGCCGTATTACAGTTTGAGCGCGTGAAGCCGTTGGCAGAGAAAGGTACGGCGCCGGGTTCGCTTCTTGATCAGCGCCGCCGCGAAATGGAAACGGCTCAGGCGCGTTTGAATGCTGTCAAATCACAGATCAGCGACCGTATTATTGAAGCGCCGTTTTCCGGGGTTGTGGGGTTCCGGAATGTCAGCGTGGGAGCGCTTGTCTCCCCCAACGATGTGATTACAACTCTGGATGATGACTCAGTCATGAAATTGGATTTCTCGGTGCCGGAGGCTTATTTGTCCACCTTGAGATCCGGCCTGTCGGTAGCTGCAAAATCAGTGGCGTTTCCGGGTACGGCTTTTGAGGGAGAGATTGCCAGTGTGGGTACGCAGATCGACCCTGTTACAAGGTCCCTTTTGGTGCGGGCCATATTGCCAAATGACGAGCAATTATTAAAACCAGGCCTGTTGATGAGCATTACTCTGGTGAAGGATGAGCGTCAGGCTATTTTGGTGCCGGAAGAATCACTGATACAGGAGGGCGGCAAGAGTTTTGTCTTTGTGGTGGTTAATGGTGATAACGGTACAAATGTCCGTAAAACGGAAGTTACAACTGGTGCGCGTTATGAAGGTCGGGCCGAGATTACGCAAGGATTGGAAGTAGGCGTTGAGGTTGTCACGCATGGCACGCTGAAACTGCGTGACGGGCAGGCCATTACCGTGGTTGCCAGCGGTAATGGTGACGAAAGCCTGCAGGAACTTCTGGATCAGCAAAAAATGCAGCAGCAAACACCTTCGTCCGGGTCACCGGTGGAATAAGGGGAGAGCATCATGATACTCTCTGACACCTCCATCACCCGCCCGGTTTTTGCCTCCGTTCTTTCCCTTCTTCTGATTGCTTTCGGGATTGTGGCGTTTGACCGCCTTCCCTTGCGGGAATACCCGGATATTGACCCGCCTGTCGTAACGGTGCAGACGAATTACCCCGGCGCAGCGGCCAATGTGGTGGAAAGCCGGATCACCAAATTGATTGAGGAGCGGATCGCTGGAGTGGAGGGGATCAAGTTCATGGAATCCTCCAGTACGGATGGGCGGTCGTCCATCAGTGTTGAATTCAATATTGGCCGCGATATTGACGGCGCGGCGAATGACATCCGCGACCGCGTGGCAGGGATCAGCAATAATCTGCCGGAAGAGGCCGACCCGCCGGAGGTGCAAAAATCGGACAGCAGCGATGATGTGATCCTGTGGCTCAACCTGTCCAGCAGCGATATGACCGTGCCGGAGCTGACCGATTATGCCGATCGTTATCTGGTCGACCGTTTTTCTGTACTGGACGGCGTGGCGCGCATTCGTATTGGCGGGCAGCAAATTTACGCCATGCGCGTTTGGATCGACCGTGTGGCACTGGCGGCGCGTAATCTGACCGTCAATGATATTGAAAACGCGCTGCGGGCTGAAAATGTGGAATTGCCCGCAGGCAGCATTGAATCGCAGGAACGCCAGTTTACGGTGCGTGTTGAGCGTGCCTTCCGCACGGCGGAGGATTTCGCCTCGCCTGGTGCTGGCTCGCAGGGTGATGACGCTATCGTGTCGCTCGGCGATGTGGCGCAGGTGGTGCGGGCCACCGAAGAAGACCGGACCATGTTCCGCGGTAACGGCATCGCGATGGTCGGGATCGGGATTATCAAGCAATCCACCGCCAACACGCTGGAGGTCGTGCGCGCGGCCCTGCAAGAACGTGAGCGCATTAATGACGGCAGTTTGCCGGAAGGCACGGTGCTGGAGATCAGCTATAACACGGCCGTCTTTGTGGAAAACGCGATTGAGGAAGTATACAAAACCCTGTTTATTGCCATCGCGCTGGTGGTGATTGTTATTTACCTGTTTCTGGGCAGTTTGCGGGCGGTGATCGTGCCGGCGGTGGCTGTACCGGTATCGGTAATTTCCACCTTCCTGATGCTTTATGTTCTGGGATTTTCAGTCAATCTTTTGACGCTTCTGGCGCTCGTATTGGCGATCGGGATGGTGGTGGATGATGCCATTGTTGTGTTGGAAAATGTTTACCGCCGAATGGACGAAGAAAAGGAAACACCGCTGGTCGCAGCATATCTGGGGACGCGGCAAGTGGGCTTTGCCGTGATCGCCACCACGCTGGTGCTGATGGCGGTGTTCGTGCCGATTGCTTTTCTTGAGGGTGATTTGGGGCGGCTCTTTTCTGAATTCGCGCTGACCATGGCGGCCGCGGTGGCGTTTTCCAGTCTTGTGGCTTTGACGCTTTCGCCGATGGTGGCGTCCAAGGTTTTGAAGCGCGGCGAAAATCCGGGCCGCGTGACGCAAATCATCGACAGCGCTTTTGGCCGGGTGCGCCGCGTTTATCACCGTTTGCTGCTGGTATGCCTGAAGCGTCCGATTATTGTGCTTTCGGCTTTTGCATTATTGGCCGGGGCGGCAGGACTTATGTTCTCGCACATTCCGTCCGAATACGCGCCGCGCGAAGACCGGGGTGCGTTCTTCGTCATGGTCAACGGGCCGGAAGGGGCGTCCTTTGAATACACCAAGGAATATATGGATGAGATTGAACGCCGCCTGATGAGCTACGTGGAGAGCGGTGAAGTGATCCGCCTGATCATGCGGGCGCGCGCGGTTTCGGGAATACCGAAGATTTCAGCGGCGGGATGGTGATTGCCGTGCTGGCCCCGTGGGGGGAACGCCGCCCCGGTTTTGATATCATGAACGAAGTGCAGCAAAAACTGGCTGATCTGCCGGGTGTGCGGGCCTTCCCCGTGATGCGTCAGGGCTTTGGCGGCGGGGCCGGAAAACCCGTGCAGTTTGTTCTGGGCGGCGGTACGTATGAGGAACTGGCGGTCTGGCGCGATACCATCCTTGATAAGATCAATGAAAATAACCCCGGTCTTGATGGAGTCGATTGGGATTATAAGGAAACCAAGCCGCAGCTGCGGGTGCGGATTGATTATAACCGAGCGGCCGAGCTGGGCGTGAAGGTTGATACGATCGGCCGCACGTTAGAGACCATGCTGGGTGGGCGGCGTGTAACGACCTATATCGAGGATGGCGAGGAATATGACGTTATTATTGAAGGGGTGCGCGGGCAGCAAAATACACCATCGGATATGCAG
>JAJOJU010000004.1 GCA_021208265.1 Alphaproteobacteria bacterium
TTTAGCTTATTCAGAGCATGCCCAGCTGCCCAAGCTGTCCCTGCGCCTTGCCAATATTATTTCCAACAAGGAAACAGGCTTTTATGACGCCGCCCTCTACCCGGACGGCCCGTGGAGACCCGGCAACGGCTATAAGCTCGACCCGGCGCTGGTTTATGCGATTATCCGTCAAGAATCGACCTTCAACCCTTCCGCTAAAAGCCCGAAAGGCGCGCTGGGCCTGATGCAGGTTATGCCGATTACCGCCCGCCATGTCGGCCTGGATGATGAAAAAGCCCTGCTGAAGCCCGCCACCAATCTGGATGTCGCGCAGGATTATATCATGGAATTATTTGAACGCCCGGCTATCAATGGCGACATGGTAAAACTGCTGGTGGCTTATAATGCCGGCCCCACCAATCTGGCCAACTGGGTGGATAAGGGAGGCGCAACAGATGATCCTCTGCTGTTCATGGAAAGCATTCCCGTTACTGAGACGCGTAACTATGTTGAGCGCGTGATGGCAAACTACTGGATGTACCAGCGCCGTAGCGGCCTTCAGACCCCTTCCCTCGACCGTCTGGCACAAGGCATGTGGGTATCCTATGCCGAGATGCAGGAAATTCAGCCCTATCAAACCGCATTACGCGATTAACTTGAGCGCCGCTTCATGAAGGCTTCTATCACCGCAGGCCAGAATTTCTCCGGATGACTCCAGCGTAAGGGCCTTGCCCTGCCAATCCGTCATAAGGCCGCCTGCCCCTTGCACCACGGGCACCACGGCTGCGAAATCATAGGGCTTCAGGCTGGCCTCGATAATAATATCCATCCACCCGCAGGCCAGAAGGCCATACATATAACAATCTCCGCCCCAGATCATGGCTTTGCCCTGATCTTCAAACACCTGATATTTAGGCCCGGTTTCGCTATACATAGCAGGCGTCGTGCTGCCCGAAACGGCCTCGGCGACGGAGGCACAAGGCCTCGTTTTAACGGGATGGCCGTTAAAGGTGGTGGGCAGGCCTTCCGCTCCCATCCAGCGTTCGCCCGATATCGGTTGATCAATCACCCCTAAAATGGGAACACCATCCTTGCAAAGGGCAATGAGCGTGCCGAAGGTGGGCCGCCCGATGATGAAGGATTTCGTGCCGTCAATCGGGTCAATCACCCAGCTAAGGCCGTTTTTGCTGTCCTTGATGCCGAATTCTTCGCCAAAGACGCCATCCTCCGGGCGCTCCTTTTCGATGATGTAGCGCAGGCGGCTTTCCACGCCCCGGTCGGCAATGGTAACGGGCGAGGCGTCATCTTTGCTGATCACATCTAAATTCTGCCGGTAATATTGTTTTACGATAACCCGCGCCTCATCCGCCAGCCTGCTTGCAAGTCTTAGAAATTCCTGCATATATAACCCCATAATCTTCAAATAATGTGAAACCAGATGACCAGAACTGTAAACGATATCCGTAATGAATTCTTGAGCTTTTTTTGAGAAAAAAAGGCCACCGCATCGTGGAATCATCCTCGCTCGTGCCGCATAATGACCCTACGCTGATGTTCACCAATGCCGGGATGAACCAGTTCAAGGACGTGTTCACAGGCAAGGAAAAGCGTGATTATAAACGCGCCACCACATCCCAGAAATGCGTGCGCGCCGGGGGCAAGCATAACGACCTTGAAAATGTGGGCTATACGGCCCGCCACCACACGTTTTTTGAAATGCTGGGTAACTTTTCATTCGGGGATTATTTCAAGAATGATGCGATTGCTTTTGCGTGGGAACTCGTTACCAAAAACTTTGGCCTCTCCCCTGAAAAACTCCTGGTCACCGTGCACGCCACCGACGAAGAAGCCGCCGGAATCTGGCGGAAAGTAACAGGCTTTTCCGATGAAAAAATCATCCGCATCAACAGCGATGATAATTTCTGGCGCATGGGTGATACCGGCCCCTGCGGCCCCTGTACCGAAATTTTCTATGATCACGGCGATCACATCTGGGGCGGCCCTCCGGGAAGCCCGGAAGAAGACGGCGACCGCTTCATTGAAATCTGGAACAACGTGTTCATGCAGTATGAACAGATTGATGCTGATACACGCATTGATCTCCCCGCGCAAAGCGTGGATACCGGCATGGGGCTGGAACGTATCGCCGCCACGCTCATGGGCTCTAACAGCAATTACGATATCGACATCTTTCAGGCGATCATGACCCATAGCGCCGATTTAACGGGCGTGAGCTTTAAAGGTGATCAGGCCCCGAGCCATAAAGTAATTGCGGATCACTTGCGCGCGGCGAGCTTTCTGATGGCAGACGGCGTGATGCCCTCCAACGAAGGGCGCGGTTATGTCCTTCGCCGGATCATGCGCCGCGGCATGCGTCATGCGCATTTGCTGGGTGCGAGCGAACCCCTCATGTATAAACTCTTCCCCACGCTGCTTTCCAAGATGGGTGAGGCATACCCTGAACTGGGCCGTGCCGGTGCCCTCATCACCGAAACGCTCCGCAGCGAAGAAGAACGTTTCCGCGTAACATTAGAGCGCGGCCTCAAAATGCTGGACGAAGAAACCGCCAGACTTTCCGGCGGTCAGAACTTCCCCGGCGATGTGGCCTTCAAGCTTTACGATACGTTCGGGTTCCCGCTCGACCTCACGCAAGATGCCCTGAAAGCCAAAAACATCGCCGTTGATACGGCAGGCTTTGATGCCTGCATGGAAGAGCAGAAAAAGGCTGCACGCGCCGCGTGGTCAGGCAGTGGCGATACAGCCTTCGGAAAACAATGGTATGATTTTGCAGAAAAAAATCGGGACGACTGAATTTCTGGGATATGAAACTGAAACTGCCGAAGCACAGATCAAAGCGATTATGATTCAGCCTAAAGAAGGCGATGATTATATTGAGACAGAACTTATTAGCGCCGGGCAAAAAGCCATACTGTGTACCAACCAAACACCCTTTTACGCAGAGTCTGGTGGACAAGTAGGAGATACGGGAAAAATTCTTACCGCCTCCGGAGATATATTTGAAGTTACCGATACAAAAAAATTACTTGGCAAAATACATATGCATATAGGCAATGTTTTGGCAGGGACATTTAATGTAGGTAATGCCGTAAAAATGGAAGTTGACCACGCCCGCCGTACCGCCATCCGCGCCAACCACTCCGTCACGCACCTGTTGCATGAAGCCCTGCGCGAAACGCTGGGGGAACACGTGGCTCAGAAGGGTTCGCTGCAGGATGAAAGCCGCACACGCTTTGATATTTCCCACCCCAAGGGCATCAGCGCGGAAGAACTGCAAAAGGTGGAAGAACTCGTTACCCGCCAAATCAAAGCCGATACGGAAGTGGTAACGCGGCTTATGGCCCTTGATGATGCCCGCGAAACGGGCGCGATGGCCCTCTTCGGTGAGAAATATGAGGATGAAGTGCGCGTGGTTTCCATGGGTACGGACGGCGCCAAGAAGCGCTTCTCGGTTGAGCTGTGCGGCGGCACGCATGTGAAACGCACGGGCGAGATCGGCAAATTCAAGATTATATCCGAAGGCGCGCTTTCTTCAGGCATTCGCCGCGTGGAAGCCTTAACGGGCGCGCGTGTTGATGCGTATGAAGCGCAAAAACAGCAATCACAGCAAGAAACGTTGGATCGCCTGAGCCAAGAAAACACCAAGCTGCGCGCTGACCTAAAAGCCTTGGGCGGTGATGCGGAAGCCGCGCCTGCCAACGATGCCGAAGCGCTCACCCGCGACAACAAGCGCCTGCAAAAGCTGATTTCCGATCAACGCCTCGCCCAAGCATCCGAAAATGTGGGCGGCGGTGATGATGCCAAGGAAGTCGGCGGCGTGAAATTCATCGGCAAGGTGCTGGAAGGCTTCCCTGCGAAAGACCTGAAACCCATGGCGGATGATTTGAAAAAGAAGCTCGGTTCGGGCGTCATCGCGCTGGTGGCGACCGATGAGGGCAAGGCTTCGATCGTGGTGGCCGTGACGAGCGACCTGACGGCAAAAGTGAACGCTGTTGACCTGGTAAAAATCGGCGCGGCGGCTTTAGGCGGATCAGGTGGCGGCGGCGCCCCGATATGGCACAAGCCGGCGGCCCTAACCCCGCATCAGCCAACGATGCCATCAGCCATATCGAAGAAAAACTGCTTGCATAAATCAGTTTTTTTGTGTTATGAAAATAATAGGGAGTATAAAAACCAATGAAAAAGAACTTGAACCTCTTACGTTTATATTTATTTCCGCGAAGAACGGGCAACAAATAAAAGTTGATATGGAACCTGCAAAGGATAGCCGTCTGCATGACTGCTACTTTGGTATGGTTATGAGAGGAGAGAACGAAGTTTTTCAGACGGATAGTGTCCGCCCTGAAAAAGATATGAGAAAAGCAGCACGGAGAATTGCTATCGAGCATTTTGGCCCGATAGATGAGACCGCTCCAGGTAACGTCCCAGCCTAATTCAGCCTTGATTTTCCCTGCTGTACCGCAGCACAGAATTCGTCTGAACGCACTGCTCAGCAGTGCATTTCCCCTTTGACAAGGATTTCAAAGCGCCCCTATAGTTCTTGTTAAGAGCAGGGAGCAATCAGTCACCAAAATGGGGCTACAAAATTTAAGGGACGCCTTTACGGGCCTCGTGCGTAATGACGCACGGCGGCATTCGTCTGCTTTATCCCGCGCCGGATTACCCGGACAACACCACAAAACAGCAGGCTGGCTGACTCTGGCCTTCGGCGCGGCAGCACTGGCAATCGACCCTTCCTTTGCTCTGGGCTCGCTTGGAGCCTATATGATCTGGCGCAGCGCCGGACAGGGCCAAAATATCGACCACGGCAATATGGCCGGATTTATCGGCACATGGCCGATGGTAGCTCATTTCGCCATGAGCGGTGACTGGCCCGCCGTGCTGCAAGCCACAGTAGGCGGCGCAAGAGCAGGCGCCGTTGTGGCGATTGGTGATTACCGCCATCAAACACGGGCGGCTATATCTATTCTTTTTGGGATAGCCGGCGCCGCCATATACAGCACTTACGTACCCATGGATAACATGCTGGACCGTTTGCCGCTGGCCGCACTCTTTTTCTCCTCCGCCGGGAGCGCCTTTGCGAAATCCCGCCAGAAATGGGGACTGCTGTGTTATATGGGAACAGCCAGCTCCCTCGGCGCCTATTTCGCCCTAAGTGAAAACGGCTCATGGCCGGGGCTTACCCTGAATATTGTAAACGGTGCCATGATGACAAACATTGCGCTGCGCCGGGATTGGTCCATGGGGGGATGGAATCCGCTTTATGACCCCAAAGCGTTTGAAGAGCCCCCGGAAAAAGCGGGCGAAAAAATTACAGGTTGAATCTCCGAAATAGCCCCGCTATAAGCATCTCAAAATAAACTATTTTTAGGATGAATATAGCCATGGCAAAAGAACGCACCTTTTCGATCATTAAACCCGACGCCACACGCCGCAACCTGACGGGCGCCATTAATGCCAAGCTGGAAGCTGCCGGCCTTCGTATCATTGCGCAAAAGCGCATTCACATGAGCCTGGAAAAAGCACAAGGTTTCTATGCCGTTCACAAAGAACGCCCCTTCTTCGGCGAACTGACCGAATTCATGAGCTCTGAGCCCGTAGTTGTACAGGTTCTGGAAGGCGAAAATGCCGTTGCCAAAAACCGCGAAGTGATGGGTGCCACCAATCCGGCAGAAGCGGCGGAAGGTACGATCCGTAAAGAATTTGCCTTAAATATCGGTGAAAACTCCGTCCACGGTTCCGACAGCCTTGAAAATGCGCAAACGGAAATCGCGTATTTCTTCGCTCCTGATGAAATCGTTGGCTAGAAACGTCCTTTTAGGATTTTGAATTCATCCATTCCCGCAAGGCGGCATTCGTTTCTTTGTTTAAGGTAACGATGTCCTTGAGAATGTCGGCGGCTTCTTGCCCCTGGCTCTTGGCGGCGGCGGCTTCAGCTTCAGCCGCCACCTTGCTGACGGCCTGCACCCCGAAATTGGCAGCCATGCCTTTTAACTCATGAGCACGCGTTTTGATCTCACGAATGTCTCTCATATCACGGGCATCGGACAAGGCATCGACAATCCGGTCGGCATGTTCGATGTAATCATTAATCAGCCCCTCAAACTGCGCTCTGCCGAGTGACCCCGCCAGCTGTTCCAGAAGATCAAAATCAAACATGGCGCGGTAGCGTTCAGCATTCGGGTTATCAGATACCGGTTCTGATAATATTTCCGGGGCGGCATTACTATTGTTATCTTCCGGAAAAATTTCCGGGGCGGGCGGCGGCGGAGGCGGTTCCACTCTTATATCCAACTCCACTTCTATCGGCACTTGTACTTCCATAGTTTTATCATCACCCACAGGTGTCATCTCAGGCACCGGGCTATCATGACGGGGATTGGCGGCAATGTCCTGCGTAACTTCCTCCTCGAAACCGTCAATCTCCAGCTCCTCAGGCATTAATTCAGGCAAAGACTGAGTGGGCTCCTCAACCGCAGGCATGGAATTGGTTTCGATCTGTTCTTTATGTTCTTCCGGCGATATCTCGCGGCCATCCTGCAACACAACCGGGTTATCCAGATGCCCCTCTGAGAACTTTTTAATCATCATAGCCAGTTTGTCGGGGTCAATCGGCTTGGCAAGGAAGCCGTTCATATTGGCTTCATAAAATTCCTTGATATCTTCGGGCCGGACATTCCCGGTTAAGGCAATAATCGGGATGGCAGATTTCACAGGATTATCCATCGCGCGTATCGCCCGCGCCATGTCCATACCCGACATGCCGTTCATGTTCACATCGGAAATGATCAGATCAAAATTCATGGCTTCATGCTTGACCAAACCTTCTTCGCCGGAAGGGGCTGTTACCACTTTATGGCCCTGTTTTTCGAGAAGGCCTGTAAATACCCGGCGGTTCATTTCATTATCTTCCACGACCAGAATATGACGAGGCGCGGTTTCATAATCAGCCGGGGTGAATTTCTTATCGCCTGCATCATCCGCCAGCTCGGCCCGCCCTTCCTCCATCAGGAGTGTGAAATAGAATGTGGATCCGGCGCCTTCTTCGCTGCTGACGCGGATTGAGCTTCCCATCGCCTCGATCAGGCGCTTACAAATGGCGAGTCCCAGCCCTGTGCCGCCATATTTCCGTGTGGTGCTGGCCTCGGCCTGAGAGAAGGGGTTAAAAAGGTTATCCTGAACTTCCTGCGGAATACCGATCCCGGTATCTTCCACGGCAAAATAAATTTCGTAATCGGCTTTAATCTTGCCAATTTTCTCAGCCAGCGGAGTAGAGCGCAGATGAATGGTAACCCCGCCGTTTTCCGTGAATTTAATGGCATTACCAACCAGATTCAAAATTACCTGCCTTAATCGTGTGGGGTCCCCCCGCACATATTTCGGGATATCCTCCGGGATGTCAGATTTCAGATAGATTTTCTTTTCCGTGGCCTGCCCGCTCATCAGCGTTACCACACCGCTGATCAGCTTATGAAGATCAAAATCGATGTGTTCCAGCTCCATATTGCCGGATTCTATTTTCTCAAAATCCAGAATATCGTTTAGAAGCGCCATCATCGTATCGCCGGATTTCTGAACAGCAAGGACATAGTCATTCTGCTCGCTGCCCAGCTTTGTCCCCTGAAGCAATTTCACCATGCCCATAATGCCGGTCATGGGCGTTCTGATCTCATGGCTTACCACCGCCAGAAACGCTGATTTCGCGCGGTTGGCTTCATCGGCATGTTCCATGGCCACCCGCATTTCTTCGGTGCGGCGCATTTCCTTTTCACGCATTTCCGCCATCACTTCGCGCTCGCGCTCAATCACACGCAGCAAGCGTGACTGATCTGCACTTTCCTTGGTTTGTTTAAGCTTGGAGATTGTCTGGGCTTCCCGCAATTGGCGGATTTGCGCCTGTTGCTCCTGATTTTCTTCGGTCTGGATTTTCTTTAAGATTCCGGCCATGAAGAAAGCCCCTTGCGGCACGAGGGAAATCCAGTAGGCGTTCATCAGCAGAGGACCCGGCTCCAACACGCTGCCCGCACCTAGAGAAAACATGACAACACCGCCCAAAACAAACAGCCAAGCCACAGCATAATGCGGCGCACCGTAACTGGCACGGCCCACCTGCATAAAAGCTGAAACCGCCATGAATAGCAGAGAGAGCAAAATAGCGCCCAAAAACGCCAGCTGCGTATAACCCTCTTCTAAAAACAGGCCGGAAGCATGCAAGCCCGCCGCCGCCACAACCAGAATGGCGCACAGGAAAAGCCCCAGTTTTTCCCGTTCCTGTTCTTCACCTAAATCAAGAAAACTACGTGTAACCGCCAGACCGGAGAGCAAAATAACCGCCAGCATAATCGGCGGCAGGGATGCGTTAAACGAAATATCACTCTGGAACACATGGCTGTAAAAAACAAATAACGCCGCATTCAAAAGGTAATAAAGGGAAAACAAAAGCGTGCCCTGGGTTTTCCGGGAAAAGGCAAGGGCCGCAAAAAATCCGGTCATCATGATAAACAGCGCCAGCGCTGCCATGCTATACGGTTTAGCGGCCGTAGGCGGTGTCAGGCCATTATCGTAGCGGATCAAACGCGGCCTGATTGTACCGGCAAAGCCGGGAAACGGCTCCACATAAACCACGAACAAGCTTGTTTCGCCGGGCGGCACGGGAGCCAATACAGCAGAAGCCGACATCGTACCTTCCTGCGAGTGGTCCTCTTCCCGCAGAGCCCGCAGGACTGTCTGCCCCTTGGTATGATTACGCACCAGAAGGCGAGAAATCAGAGCATAGCGGCCATCGCCGGGCTGCCAAAATCCAGTATCCAGTTTTCCTGATCGGTGCGGTTTTCCACGGAAAACACCAACCATGACGGCGCACCATCGGTACCCAGATCAATGACGCTGCCCCCCTGACGTACCCCGCGCTGGTTATTGAGGTGACGCGTCAGCACCGTGCTGTAATTGAGCGCCCGGCTGTCATCGCGGGTGATATAAATTTCAGAACCTATATCAACGCTCTGCGCCTCGCCCGTCAGCTCAATTTTAACCGTACGCAACACTTGCGCCACCGACGGCACGTTCCATAGCAAAATCGGCAGCAATGCCGCCAATGTCAACGATAACGCCAATCGGGAAAATACAAATCGCATGAGACGATAAAGACCTAAAAAAACCCTCGTCCCATGAGTATAGGCTATTTTTTCAAGAAAAAGGTTAAGAGCTTATGACATCATCCGGGAACCGGATTACCAATAAACCGTTCCTAAAGAAGCGTTGCCGCCATAATCACCAGCACAGCAACCGTGGCAATGACACCCCATTTGGTCATTTCAGTGAACACACCCCACATATGCTGCGCTTTTTTCAGCTCTTGCGGGTCAACGGAAACTTTGGTGGTTTTTGCCATGATGTTTTATTCTCGTCTCTGGAAGAAATATTTTTCTCTTTATACCCAATAACGCGGGGGCCTATCAACGGTTAATTTGCGGTGAAAGATACCTTGCCTTCGGCTATCATCCGCACGGCATCGGGGTAGGCTTTGTGTTCTTCCGCCAGCACACGCGCTGCCAGAGTATCCGGTGTGTCATCAGGAAGCACAGGCACGCGGCGCTGTAAAATCACGGGGCCGCGATCCACTTCCGCTGTGACAAAATGAATGCTGGGGCCACTTTCAGAATCACCTGCTGCCAAAACGGCTTCATGCACGTGATGCCCGAACATGCCTTCACCACCATGACGGGGTAAAAGTGACGGGTGCGTATTGATAATCCGCCCCGCAAACGGGGTGATAAACACCGGTGTAAGGATACGCATAAAGCCTGCCAGACAAATAAGATCCGGATCGTATCGTTTTATAATACTGACAGCTGCTGCGTCGTATTCTTCACGGCTGGAAAACCCCTTATGACTGAGAGTTTCCGTAGAAATCCCAGCACTCTTGGCGCGCGTCAAACCATAAGCATCTTCTTTATTTGAAAAAACGACAGCAATACGCGCAGGGAAATCCGGGTCGCGGCAGGCATCGATCAACGCCTGCAAATTACTGCCGCTGCCGGAAATAAAAACCGCCAGATCAAGTTTGTCAGACGTGCTTATTCCGGCCATGCCTCGTTCAGCCTGTTCAGGATGATCTTTTCGTAAGGACCTTCATTATCGGTGTCCTTCACAATTTTACCGATACGGGTCACGGTCTCACCCTCTTCTTTCAGAGCAGACGTAATTTCCGCCTCTTGTGCGGCAGAACACACAATCACGTAGCCCACACCGCAATTCAGCGTCCCGAGAAGATCTTCATGGCTCAACTCGCCATTGTCGCGCAGCCAGCGGAATATCTTGGGCAGATGCCAGCTGCCGACATCGATATGCGCGCAAAGACCGTCCGGAATCACGCGCGGAATATTCTCAATAAACCCGCCGCCCGTAATATGCGCCATGCCGTGAATGGCAGCACCGTCAGAATCTTTGATCTTCAGTGCTTTTAAAACCGCACGCACATAAATCCGGGTCGGCATTAACAATAGCTCACCCAGGCTTAACGACGGTTCAAACGGGCAGGGTGTATCGTACGTAACCCCTTGCGATGTCTGAATAATCCGGCGCACCAGCGAAAACCCGTTTGAATGAAGCCCGTTGGAAGCAAGGCCCAGAATAACATCGCCTTCCCTGATCCGCTCGCCGGTGACAAGCTCATCACGCTCCACCGCGCCTACGGAAAAACCGGCAATATCGTAATCGCCGGCCATATAAAGCCCCGGCATTTCCGCCGTTTCCCCGCCGATCAGGGCGCAACCCGCCATGCGGCAACCTTCCGCCACCCCGGCAATAACCTTTTCCGCCACATCGTTCACCAGCTTGCCAGTCGCAAAATAATCAAGGAAGAAAAGCGGTTCTGCCCCCTGCACCACCAGATCATTCACACACATCGCCACCGCATCAATCCCGATCGTATTGTGATGATCCGTATCAATCGCGATTTTCAACTTCGTACCCACACCATCCGTGCCGGACACTAAAATGGGGTCTTTGTAGCCTGTGGCCTTCAAATCAAAAAGCGCACCAAAACCGCCCAGCCCGCTCATCACACCGCTGCGTTCGGTCTTTTTAACATGCGGTTTGATACGCCCGATCAGGGCGGCGGCTTCATCCACATCCACGCCGGCTTCTTTATAGGCACTCTGTTTCATATCAGACATCTGTTCCTGTGCTTTGATTTCATCTTGCGGCGAACAGCGATTGTATCACGATCGCCGCTGGTCTATAGTCGTGCTCATGTATAAATTGTTTGCCGACTTACGTACAGGGTTTCTTGCGATATTCTGTGCGCTTTTTTTAACGCTGGCCCCGGCGCTGGCGCAAGATGGCCTGTTTACCGTTTCCGATGTTCTGGTCGATGTTACGGCAGAAAATGCCATCAAAGCACGCGAACAAGCCTTTGCCCAAGCGCAAGGCGATGCCTTTAAAATTCTGGCAGAACGCATGTTGCCGGAAATGGAAGCCGAGAGTTTTACCCCGCCCGATGCTGCCGTTATTTCACCCATGATTCTGGATTTCGAAGTGACAAAAGAACAGCTTTCCAGCACGCGTTATGTCGGCACATATACCTTCAGCTTTAGCCCCGGCGCGGTGCGCAGCTATTTTGGGGCGCGGAATGTCACCTATAGCGATGTTAAAAGCCGCCCGGTGCTAATCCTGCCCTTCCTTGAAATCGGAGGGCAGCAATTGCTCTGGTCGCCATTTAACGTCTGGGCCCAAGCCTGGAACCGCGCTGAAAAACTGCAATCCGGCCTTGTGCCGCTGGTTGTTCCGCTGGGCGATCTGGCGGATGCACAGGATATATCCGACAACGAAGCCATGCATTACGACCGCCAGAAACTGGCCAATATCGTGAAACGCTACGAAACCGGTGAAGCGGTGATGGTTGTTGCCACCCCTAATGAGGCACTGGCAGGTGCGATTGAAAATGACAGCCCGGCGCAGGGTATCATCACCATCCGCCTTTACCGCACCGACCGGAATGCCGCCGAAGCCTCGCAGGAGCTAACATTGAGCGCTGAACCGGGGGAAAGCATAGCTTCGCTCCTCGATAAAGCAGTCAAGAATGTTAAGGCTGCCCTGCAAAGCGACTGGAAAGCCAGAACAGCCGCCCGCACATCGGAAACCATCCGCCTGCAAGCCCGCGCGCCCTTTGCCTCGCTGGGTCAGTGGACGGATACCAAACGCGCCCTTGACCGCGTTTACGGGCTGGAGAATGTAAGGGTATCCTCTATCACCCCGCAATATGCCGTTCTGGATTTCGCCTTCCGCGGCGATGAAGCGCGCTTGAAACAAGCCATGGCGCAAGCCGGATTAATCCTGACAGGCGGCACGCCGATTTTAATGCCCGATACCAGACCGGGGTCGATGCCCGTTCCCGCCAGCTATGAAATTTACCTGCGGGAATTTGCACCACCCGGCGCCTTGCAAAATGAAATGCAGCCGGCCCCCACACCGCAACAACCATACGGACAGCAACCATCTGCCCCGGTTACGCCTTATCAGCGCCTCCAGGAATACCGTTCCCGCCAGACTCCGACCGGCGTGCGCCCCGGCGCATGGCGTGACATGTACCAACAACAAGGATCGCAGCAACAAAGCCAGACACAAACAGCGCCTTACGAAGAACAACCCGCTTATCAGCAGAGGTTCTAACTGTCGTCATCCACGCCCCCCAACAGCTTTAAAAACCTTATTTTCTGGGCGCTTCCTGCCCTGCTGGCCGTAGTGTTTATCTGGCTGTTTCAGGGAATTTTATTACCCTTTGTTATTGGTATGGTCGTGGCTTATTTGCTGAACCCTGGGTCAACCGGCTGGATAGAAAAGGCTTAAGCCGACCGCAAGCTGCGCTGATGATTCTATTATCGTTCCTCGCCGGGATAGGCCTCATGATGCTCTTGACTGTGCCGGTCTTGGTTCGTGAAGCAAACGACCTGATCAACATGGCCCCCTATTACTGGCACAAAGCGTGGGATTATATCGGCCCCGCCATTGGCTATATTCAGGAAAACGGCGGTATATCTTCCGAGGAGGATGTTCAGGGCATCATACAAGACAATGCCAAATCCGCCGCCGGGGTCGGCAAGGGGCTTGCCGGTATCATTGCCGCTGGCGGGGCTTTCCTGACCAGCATGGCATCCGTGCTGATCATAGCGCCGATTGCCGCTTTCTTCATGATCAAGGAATGGCCGAAAGTGGTGCGCTGGGCGCGTGATCTGATCCCGCCGGGGCATCGCGATACCGTGATTGACCTTGCCACGAAAATGGACCGGAAGATCGCCGGGTTCGTCCGCGGGCAGCTGTTAGTCGCCGTTATTTTAGGGGTAGGCTACGCCACCGTATTATTCCTGATGGGACTGAATTACGGGATATTAATCGGCCTTGCGGCAGGCTTTCTGAACCTTGTGCCGCTGCTGGGTTCCACAGCAGGGCTGGTGATTGCATCCGGCGTGGCGTGGATTCAAACCGGTGACTGGCAGTTTGCAGGGCTTGTCGCCCTTGTGTTTATCGTGGGGCAGCTGATTGAAGGGAATTTCCTGACGCCCAAGATTCTGGGCGATAGTGTCGGCATGCATCCGCTCTGGGTGTTTTTTGCCGTGCTGGGCGGGGCATCGATTGCCGGTGTTCCGGGCATACTGCTGGCTGTTCCGATTGCCGCTTGCCTCGGTGTTTTGATGGATTATGCCGTGACGCGGTATAAGGACAGCGCTTATTACAAGAAACCCGCCGCCGGGAAATCACGTGAGAAGAAACCCAAGAAGCGGGCTTTATAATTATGAATGCTTTCCCCCCACCGATGACTGGCAAGCCCCAACAAATTCCGCTGGATTTAGGCGGGCGGAGCGCCCATGCGCGTGAAGATTTCCTGATCGGCCCTTGCAATACCGACGCTGTGCGCTGGATCGATAAATGGCCGGACTGGCCCGCCCCGGCGCTTATCATCACAGGCCCCGCAGCATCCGGCAAAACCCACTTAGCTGCCGTATGGCGCGATAAATCAAAGGCTGAAACGATACGCCCCGAAACATTACTAAGCCGCAGCGCCGAAGAGCTTGCTGGCATGGGCACGCCGCTGGTAATTGACGGGATCGACCCGTGGCTGGGGGAACGGCAGGTCGAAGAAACCCTTTTCCATCTCTACAACATCTTTAAGGAAACCGGGAACAGCCTGATGCTGACCATGCGGATGACTCCCACGCAAGGCGAATTTGCCCTACCCGATCTCGCCTCGCGCCTCCGCGCCGCGCCTTTGGCGGCCATAAAACCGCCGGATGATATGCTGCTGGGATCTGTGTTGATCAAGCTATTCAGCGACCGCCAGCTGCCTGTCGGGAATGAAGTTATATCCTACATCCTGCCCCGTATGGAGCGCTCGTTTTCTGCGGCACGGGATATCGTGAAGGCCGCCGACCAAACGGCGCTGGCATCGCGCCAGAAAATCTCCGTCCCCCCTGATGCGCAAAGTTCTGACCGGCATGCAGGACGAAACAGGAATGTAAGGGCTATGGCATTTCCCCTTTGGGCGGCGCTGGGATTAACATCTGCCACATTATCCAGCGGCGTGATGCTCTCTCAGGAGCGCTTTAAGCTGCCCGGCTTTACGATGGCATATCTTAGCAAGGCAGCCTGTGTCCTGCTTGCTTTGCCTTTCGTGCTTTATTTCGGCGCCCCCACCAGCCCGCTTTTTTATATGATTCTGGTGGCGCAAGCACTGCTCTGGGTTATCAGCGATGTAATCTTTTTCAACACAATCAACAAGGTCGGTGCGGGTATGGTTTCCCGCATTTTGCCCTCCTCCGTCATCATCACGTTTTTCCTGTGGTTTTTGATTGATCCCGGCACGCTGGATAAATACCTCTCCACGCCGTATTTGAGCGCGGGCGTTGTGGCAGCACTGGCAGCCTCCATCTACTTTGCCATGCGCCTTAAACACTGCCCTATCTCATGGGCGGCTGTGCGCATGATCTGGTTCGTGATTTTCGCAGCTGTGGTGGGGCCGCTCGCGATTAAACTTCTGCTGGGGCAATCCAGCTTCAAACAAGGCCCCTTTGCTTACGTGTTTTTTGAAGGGCTGTTTATGCTCACCCTGTGGAGCGCTTATTACCTTTGGAAGCGCCCGGTGGAAGCTGCCGTGATGTTCAGCCGTGAAGCTCTCATCGGCGGGGCGATCGTGGGCGGATTTTCTTTCCTGATGCTGGTGACAAACGCCGCGGCGCTTTATCTGGTCGATAACCCTGGCCTGCTACCCGCCATTAAATTCACGGATAGCTTTATCATCCTGCTCTTCTACAAACTGACGGGCCGGAAAGAGGAAAGCGACGTGCTGGCAGGCATTGGCATTGTGGCCTGCGCCGCGCTGATTATTGTTTTGAAGTCTTTTTAAGTCCACCTTGTGGGGCCGGCGGGTGCATTATAATCCAGCGGATCTTGCAGATCGATCAGCCTGTTTTTCTCATCCGCCAGATCCAGCCAGCTATTAACCGGGCATTCCAAAACCGCCAACGCCCCCGGACGAAAGCCTTCCGTCAACCGCGCCATCAACGATGAGGGGCTGTCTTCGCTGGCCAGCCGCGCCGCAAAATTATGAATGCCGGGGTTATGCGCCACAATAAGAGCGGAGGGAACGGAATCATTTAACTCTTCCAATGCCTGCAGAAATATTTCATGACCGGCGTTATATAAATCATCAGACCTGATGGTTTTGATATCACCCAAGGCCAGAGATACCTGCTCCCATGTCTGCGCCGTTCTGACAGCCGAAGAACACAGCACCGGCCGCCGGGCGGTATTCCTTGCGGACCATCATCTGCCCCAATGCCGCGGCATCCGCCAACCCTTGCGGAGATAGGGGGCGCCCCTTATCACCCGTGGGTGATGATGACAAAGCCTGCGCATGACGAAGAAGGTAAAGCCGTTTCATGATCCCGTTTTCATTTTCACGATTTTACCATCCTGAAGGCCGATCGCAAGTTTGCCGGCCATCATGGCGTCAGCTTCCTTACCGAAAACCTCATACCGCCAGCCTTTCAAGGGCCGCACATCCCGCTCTCCCTTGACGATAGCCTCCAACTCTTCCGCCGAGGCAATAAGTTTTTGCGCCACATTATGTTCGGCAGCCTGAATACGGAGCAACATTTTGATCACTTCCAGCGAGGCAGCGAGCGCAGGGTGCAGCGGGTCACGCCGTTCCGGCTGCGGACATTCATCTTTGGGAAGAGCTGCCCCCTGTTTCACCAGTTCCAGAATGGTTTTTCCCACCTTATGTTCAGCCAAATCCGCCGAAAATCCGCGTACTTTTTTAAGACTTTCCACATCCTGCGGCGCATGATGGGCGATCTCGGCCATGGTATCATCCCGCATGACCCAGGCTTTGGGGATATTCTTTTCCTGCGCGCGGGTTTCGCGCCATGCGGCAAGCTCGCGCAATATCGCCAAGGCTCTCGGTTTGGGCGTCTTGATCTTGACACGTTGCCATGATTCCCGTGGGTTGACGGTATAGGTTAAGGGATTGGCCAAAACCCCCTCTTCCTCAAATACCCATTCGGTGCGGCCCTGTTCCTCCAGCCGTTTTGATAAATGAAGATACACATCCACCAGATGTGTTACATCCGCGAGGGCGTAATCCAGCTGCCGGTCGCTCAAGGGGCGGCGCGACCAATCCGTAAACTGCGAAGATTTGTCGATTTGGGCCTTGGCGATATCCCTCACCAGCGCCTCATACCCCACCTGATCGCCATAGCCGCAGACCATGGCAGCCACTTGCGTATCGAAGAAGGGTTTGGGTAATTCGCCTGTGAGGTTAAAAAGAATCTCAAGATCCTGACGGCCCGCATGAAACACCTTCAAAACCATCTCGTTCTGGAGCAGGTCGTACAGCGGTGATAAATCGAGATTATCCGCCAGCGGGTCAATCGCCGCGGCTTCCTTATCCGGGCAGCCCAACTGAATGAGGCAGAGCTTGGGATAGTAGGTCTTTTCGCGCAGGAATTCCGTATCGAAGGTGATGAACGGCTTTTGCGAAAGTTTTTTTGCAGAGCGCGTCTAAAATCTTTTTTGTTTTGTGATGATCATTTTCTTCTTAAACCACAAATGAACGAGAAAGTAAAAACCCTTTGCGTGCAGGGCAATGCGGCGCTATAACCCTATTCATGCATACTTACAGAACACATACTTGCGGTGCCTTGCGCAAATCCGATGAAGGCAAAACGGTTAAACTTTCAGGCTGGATCAGCCGCATCCGTGACCACGGCGGTGTGCTGTTCATTGACCTGCGCGATACCTATGGCGTGACCCAGTGCGTTATTGAAGAAGACTCGAACGCACTCATAGATATTTTTTCCAAGATCAGAAATGAAAGCGTAGTTACCATCACAGGTAAAGTTGTGGCTCGCGCGCAGGACGCCATTAACCAAAAAAATGGGATACAGGTGAAGTCGAGGTAATTATGGAGGATGTGGACATACAATCCTCCGCCGATGTGATCCCCCTTCCAGGTGGCGGAAGATGATGGCGCAGGCGAAGAAATCCGCCTTCGTTACCGTTATCTCGATCTCCGCCGCGAAAAGATGCAAAAGAACATTCGCCTGCGGAACGCCGTCACGGCATCCATGCGTAAACGCATGTGGGAGCAGAATTTTCAGGAATTCCAGACACCGATCCTGACGGCCTCTTCGCCTGAAGGCGCGCGCGATTACCTCGTGCCCAGCCGCCTTCACCCCGGCAAGTTTTACGCACTGCCGCAAGCACCGCAGCAGTTCAAACAAATGCTGATGGTGGGCGGGTTCGACCGTTACTTCCAGATTGCGCCCTGCTTCCGCGATGAAGATGGAAGAGCCGACCGCTTGGCTGAATTCTACCAGCTTGATGTGGAAATGAGCTTCGTGACGCAGGAGGATATCCACGCCACCATGCAGCCCGTTGTGGAAGGCATCTTCAATGAATTCGCTGACTTCACGGGCGAAAAGCGTGATGTTAAATGGTTGCCGAATATCACCTATGCGGACGCCATGCTGAAATACGGCTCCGACAAGCCGGATCTCAGGAACCCCCTCGAAATCGTGGATGTTACCTCCGTGTTCGCGCGGGATGATGTGGAATTCAAAGCCTTCAAGGGCACGATTGAAAAAGGCGGCGTTGTTCGCGCCATTCGTGCCCCTGCCGTGGCCGATCAGCCGCGCAGCTTCTTCGATAAGTTGAATTCCTGGGCGCAGGCCGAAGGCGCGCCGGGCTTGGGGTATATCCTCTTCAAAGACGGTGAAGGCCAAGGCCCGATTGCCAAATTCGTGCCCGCTGCTGCCCAAGATGAGCTGAAGAAAATTGCAGGGTTAGAAGAAGGCGATGCCATCTTCTTCGTCTGCAACATGGAAGGCAAGGCCGCTAAATTCGCAGGGGCCGCCCGTGATGCCATTTGCAATGCCCTGCCGGAAGGCCATAAAGCCGCCCGCGAACAAGGCGTTTACAAATTCTGCTGGATTGTCGATTTCCCCGATGTATGAATTCGATGAAAAAGCGCAACGCGTTGATTTCTCTCACAACCCGTTCTCCATGCCGCAAGGCGGGCTGGAAGCGCTGGAAAAGCAAGATCCGCTCACCATCAAAGCCATGCAGTATGACTGCGTGTGCAACGGGTATGAGCTGGCATCCGGCGGCATTCGTAACCACCGCCCCGATATCATGGAAAAGGCGTTCGCGCTGGCCGGATATTCCAAGGACGTGCTGGAGAAGAAATTCGGCGGCATGCTGAATGCCTTCCGCTACGGCCCACCCCCGCACGGCGGCTTGGCGTTTGGGCTTGACCGTATCGTCATGCTGCTGGCCGATGAGCCGAACTTGCGCGAGGTTTACGCCTTCGTTATGAACGGCCAGTACGAAGACCAGATGATGGCAGCACCTTCCGACATCACGCCGGAACAGCTCCGCGATCTGCATATCCGCCTTGATCTACCCAAGAAGATTCAGGCTGCTTAATACCCTTATGTCTTTGCGAGCGCAGCGAAGCAATCCATAACTTAGATTGCCGCGTCGGGCTTTTAGCCCTCCTCGCAATGACGATGAAAAGCTAAAAAAGGCGGCCCGGAAGGGAGCGATTGGGAGCTCCGCATCCGGGCCTTTGGGTTTGCCTGCCTTGGTTGGGTTTAGGGGTCAGGGAGGGTCAGACAGGCTAGGGAAACTGGTCTAAATCAGGTGAATCCCTTTCTTCAAAATCGCAAAGCGCTTGGAACAAAAGCCCGCGATGCGTGAGAATTCATCTTTCAAATCATCCATCAAGAGTTCAAACATGCCGGCGCTCTCAAAATCGCCATGTGTTTTGCGAGGAATGGGATCAGCCTTTTCATGATTGGCGGCATGCTGCTCCAGAACATCGAAAATATCCTGACGGCCTTCGAGGAAGTTCTGGAGCCGGCTCAGTTCAAAGCCGCTTGGGCCATCAAGATCTTGGCCTATCTTGGGGCCGAATTCGGAAATTTTGGCCTTGATACGGCCTTGCGTAATCTGGTCTTTGACGATATCCGCTGTCATAGGGCTACCCCCCTTTTTTTTCGCGTCAGTTGATTTTATGTTCCTGCGGATAAACATTGCGAGGACTGTGCCAAGACACAAAAATTATTATTTTTGTTTTTTTTCAACCACTTAAATATAAATTCCCTTCGTCACATTCACCCAACCCGCAGGCCAAACTTGCCTGTCCATGGGAAAACTTTGCCTGCCGACCCGGAAAACCGATAACCACTTGGCCCGCCCCTCTATTTTCGGTATGATCGCCTTCTGATGTTTCGCAAACTTATAGTACATTTGAGTGTCTTTTTCATGCTGACGGGCGGCGTTTGGGCCGATACGCCGGTTGACCCCGCTATCCAAGATGGGCTCACACCGCATAAAGCACTCTACAAAATCGGCCTGGTTTCCACCAAAAGCGGATCACAAATCCTGAATATTGACGGGCAAATGTATTACCAGTGGCAGCCGGGTTGCGATGGCTGGACATCGGACAACCGCTTTAAAATCCTTTATGAATACGCTGATAGCGAGCCGATGGCGGTGGAGAGTGATTTTTCTACCTTTGAGACATATGACGGTAAAAGCCTTAGCTTTACCTCGCAACGTAAGCGCGATGGAGAAGTATTCGAAGAAATGCGCGGTCAGGCCTTGCTGGATAAAGAAGACGGCAGCGGCGCCGCTGATTTTTCTATTCCGGAAGGGCTAAGCTTCGCCCTAAGTTCAGGTACTTTATTTCCCATGCAGCATACGCGCGCCGTGCTGAAGGAAATGAAAGCCGGAAAGAAATTCTATTCCAGTACCATTTTCGATGGCAGCGATGAAGAAGGCCCGGTCGAAGTCAACGCCTTTATCGGTAAAAAGATTGATGGCGCGGACGGTTTCACACAATCTGATGATCTTGATATCAGCCTGCTGCAAGGCAATGCTAATAAGGTGAGGTTAGCCTTCTTTCCCTTAAGCAACCCTGAATCCACAGCCGATTACGAGATGGATGTCGTTTTCCACGAAAACGGCATTATCAGCCATATGGAGATTCATTACGAAGATTTCTCGCTGTCCCAGCAACTGATCGCACTGGAAAAGCAAGAGAACAACTGCAAAACCGATGAGAAGGCCACAAAGGCCAAGCCGGAGGATTAAGCCATTCCCAACCTAAGGTGAAAGGTTTATACTAGTGAGACTATGAGCAAGACCGTCCCTAAAAAAATCCTGATCGTGGAGGATAATGAGCTGAACATGAAGCTCTTCCATGATCTTTTGGAAGCGCACGGTATCGACACCGTGGAGACGCGGGACGGCAAAAACGTGCTGGAACTGGCACGCTCGGAAAAGCCCGATCTGATCCTGATGGATATCCAGCTTCCAGAAATATCCGGCCTTGATGTAACAAAATCCCTGAAGGCCGATAACGATCTTAAATCAATTCCTGTCATTGCCGTTACCGCTTTTGCCATGAAGGGCGATGAACAGAAGATCCGCGAAGGCGGCTGCGAAGATTATATTTCCAAACCCATTTCCATCACCAATTTTTTGGAGACGGTGCGCAAGCATCTCGACATTCCCACATAACGTAAAAGGTCTATAATCCCATGTCCGCCCGCATTCTGGTCGTTGACGATATTCTGCCCAATGTGAAGCTGCTGGAAGCCAAGCTCAGCAGCGAATACTATGACGTGGTTACCGCTACCAACGGTCTGGAAGCACTGGAAAAGGTGGAAAGTGAAAACCCCGATATCGTCCTGCTCGATGTTATGATGCCGGGCATGGACGGGTTTGAGGTCTGCACCCGTATCAAGCAAAACCCCAAGGTGTCTCATATTCCGGTTGTAATGGTAACAGCCCTGACGGATACACAAGACAAGGTGCGCGGGCTGGAAGCAGGCGCCGATGATTTCCTCTCAAAGCCCATCAACGATACCGCTCTTATGGCGCGCGTAAGATCACTCGTGCGCCTGAAAATGGCGCTCGATGAATGGCGTATGCGTGAAAATACAGCTAACCAGCTGGGCGTTACCGATGAATCATCCAACGTGATGAACCAGCCCGTTACCGAAGCCAAAGTTCTGGTGATTGAGGATAAAGAGTTTGAAAAGCGCAAGATTGAAGAATCCCTCGCGGAAGACAGAGATACCGTTATGGGCGCTTCCTACGGCCCGGAAGCCATGGAACTCGTCAGTCATCATGATTTTGATATCATTATCATCAGCCTGAATCTGGAGCATGAGGACGGCCTGCGCCTTTGTTCGCACTTACGCTCCAACGAACGTACCAGAAACGTGCCGATTGTTATGGTGGCCGAAGAGGACGATATGAAGAAAATCGCCCACGGGCTTGAGATCGGCGCACATGATTATATTCTGCGGCCGGTTGATCGAAATGAGCTTCTGGCACGGGTCCGCACCCAAGTGCGACGCAAGCGCTTTCAGGAAAAACTGAGATCATCCTATGAGGTTAGCCTCTCCATGGCGTTGACTGACGCCCTGACCGGGCTTTATAACCGCCGCTATCTGGAAGTCCATATGGACAAGCTGATGGAAAAAAACCGGGAAGCCAAAAAGAACTTCGCCGTGCTATATCTGGATATCGACCATTTCAAGGCTGTAAACGACACTTACGGGCACAAGGTGGGTGACGAAATCCTGCAAGGCTTTGCCAAACGCCTGCTGGAAGGCCTGCGCAGCTTTGACCTTGTCGCACGCCTCGGCGGGGAAGAATTCGTAGCCGTACTGCCGGAAGTCGTAGAAGACCGTGCCTACCGCATCGCTGAACGCCTGCGCGTTATGATTCAGGATAAACCTTTCCCCTGTTCGATTGAAGGCGGCGCCCTCCAAATCACGGCATCGGTGGGCGGAGCCATTATTGAACCCGGTGAGCACACGGTTGCCGATGTTTTAAAGCGGGCTGATACCTGCCTTTACAAAGCCAAACAATCAGGCCGGAACTGCGTTGTGTTTGAAGATATCGGCAAGCTTAACCCGGAGCTTTATAAATCCATACCGCGGGAAGATGAAAACGAAGAATAATAAAAAACGCCCTGAAAAGGGCGTTTTGCTTTTAAAGACCAAACCAGCCTTAGTTTTTCTTAGAAGGCGGCATTTTCTTCTCAACGAAATATACGTGAGCGCCTTTCTTGCCTGTGGTTTCATTTACAGCCCAGGGGTCAAATTTTTTCAGCTTGAGCTTGTATTCCGCGCGCGTGCTGCGTTTCGCGTAGTAACGGTAACCTGTGCCCGCTTCGCTTTCCAATCTCACTTTAACGTAGGTAGCCTTAGCCATCTCTTTAAAACTCCAATTCCTTATAGAATTGCGATGTTATGCCGGACTACACCCGGCTTGTCAAGCGTTTATCGCTTTTCCTTTTTGCGGGATTTGCCATGATCCTTAACGCGCCCCTTATTGCCACCGAATTTGGGGCGCCCTTTATGCTTTTTATCGCCATCACGGCGGCTGCCTTTATCCCGGAAACCGCCGCCAGCACGGGGCTGTGCCATGCCGGGAATATCCGCCCCTTTTAAGCTGGCCCCGGTCAGCCTTAACAACGTCGATCCTGTAAGCCCGTCCGCTTCCATCAGCTGCACGGTAACGGAGGCCCCCAGCCGGTAAACCCTGCCATGACGCCTTCCCACCAACGCGTGCGCTTCCTCGTCATGCACATAAAAATCATCGGCTAGGGATTTCATGGGTACCAGCCCTTCAGCCCCGTTTTCAGCCAACGTTATAAACAAGCCAAAACGTGTGACACCGGATATGGTGCCACCAAATTCAGCCCCGACATGCTGACTTAAATAAGCGGCGGTAAAACGCTCTGTGGCTCCCCGTTCCGCTTCCATCGATTTACGCTCGGACGATGATATGGATTGGCAAATGCTGGAAAGCTGCGCTTCTTCATCCTCACTCAAACCGCCTGGCCCCAAGCCATAGGCGTTGATCAGCGAGCGGTGGACCAGCAAATCGGCATATCTGCGAATGGGTGACGTGAAATGGGCATATTTTTTAAGCGCTAATCCATAATGCCCTATATTTTCGGGGCTGTAGACGGCTTGAGACTGCGTGCGTAAAATTACCGTACTGATCAGCTGTGAATAAGGCAGCTTACCCGCTTGCCGCAAAAGCCCGTTCACCTGCTTTGATTCAATACTGGTGCCACGGGGTAAAGTAAGATTAAAGCTGCCCAGAAATTCCCGCACGCTATCCAGCTTATCCATCGAGGGTTTATCGTGGATGCGGTAAACACAAGGTGCCTCTTTATCCTCCAGCGCACTGGCGGCGGCCACATTGGCCAAGATCATAAATTCTTCGATCAGCTTATGGGCATCGACACGGGTACGAAGGCGCACCCCGCTCATATGCCCGTCATCATCAATCACGACCTGACGTTCCGGCATATCGAGATCAAGCGCCCCACGTTCCTGACGCGCCTTGTCTAAAATACGATACGCAGCGTATAAATTATTAATGTGGGGCAGAATATCTGATTTTTCCTGCGTATCGTATTTCTGCTGAACGTCTTCATAAATAAGGCGGGCAGCAGATTTCATAAGTCCCCGCACGAATTTATAACGCAGTAATTTCCCGCGCCCATCGATATACATATGCACCGCCATGCAGGCACGGTCTTCATGCGGGCGCAAGGAACAAAGATCATTCGAAAGCGCTTCGGGCAGCATCGGCAACACCCGGTCGGGGAAGTAAGTGGAGTTCCCGCGTTTGACCGCCTCCTGATCAAGCGGATTGCCGGGCCGCACGTAATAAGCGACATCGGCAATGGCCACGATCAAGTGAAAGCCTTCCTGCCCCCCGTCCAGCATGTAAGGCTCGGCAAACACCGCATCATCAAAATCCCTCGCATCCGCGCCATCGATGGTAACCAGCGGAATATCCCGTAAATCTTCGCGACCCTTCAGGTTTGGCACTTCCAGCCCTTGCGATGCCTTGATCACGGCATCGGGGAATTCCGAGCGCAAACCGGCCTCGTAAAGCGATATCAAACTGATGGCCTTCGGGTCGCCCTCGCGCCCCAGCACTTCGATAATCCGCACGCGCTTGCTGCGTGCCCCCCGCTCCGGCTGAATCTCGCCCACAGCCAGATCACCATCCTTGGCGCCGCCCATTTCCCCTTGCGGGATTTCAAAATCATACCGGGCTTTCTTATCGGTTGGTACCAGCACCGCGCCGCGCCGCTGCACACGCACCATACCCACCACACGGCCCCGCTCATCATCCAGCTTGCGTATGACATGCGCGGCGTAAGTCTGCGGATTTATCTTCACAAACCGGGCCAGCGCCCGGTCACCTTCTTTTAAGGCCGGGTGGCCTTTTTTTACCGGGCTGGACTTCGATGCGGGGGGTGTTCGCCTTGCGCGGCTTCGTTCCAGTCAACGGCACGGGCAATCACATCGCCATCGATATCCACTTCCATAACCTCAATCACCGCCACAGCCGGCAAACCTTGCGGCACGGCGTAGTCACCACCCGGCTGTTTAACAATCTGGCCTTCTTTTTCCAACTGTTTAAGTACTTGCTTCAAAGCCACGCGGTTTTCACCGCCCTTAATGCCAAAGGCCCGGGCAATCTCGCGCTTGGTGACGGGGGTGGGGGAAGAATTGATAAATTCAAAGACTTTGGCAGAATCCAACATAATGTTATTCTATCGTGAAGCCGGCCGGCGATACTAGAATACAACCCCTCCATAAAAATTTGCATATCATGCAAAAATTATGTATATTCTTTCACCAGTGGGAGGAACTAAAACATGAAAATACTACTTACCGCCATCAGCAACCCGAAGAGCCCGTTTGGCAAAGATAACGGTTCGATCGTTCAGGGTTTTGGCCTCGCCGTTCCCACAAAAGTGTATTATGATAGCGATTCCATCATGTCGCATGACGACCAGTTCTTAAGCCCTGATGTGCTGGTAGAAGTGCGCCGCCAAAAAGCTGCCTAAGCCGCTTTCTTTATAGCCTTAACACTCTCTACAAACATTCTGTGCATGGGCGATGGGAAATCCAGCGTGAGCTCCGGATGAAAGCTGCTCGCCATAATCTTGCCCTTTTTGATCCAGACCGGAAGGCCGCGATGCTCTGCCAGAATTTCGGTGCCTTTCCCTACATCCTTAAACACAGGCGCGCGGATGAAGGAGACTTCATAGCCTTCAATTTCCTCAATATGGCTGTCAATCTGTGAGCCATAACCGTTACGCTCCACCGTAAGCGGCAAAAGGCCGAAGGATTTTTGCGCCGGGCTGGTCACTTTTTCCGCCAGCAAAATCGCCCCGGCGCAAATGCCCCAGACAGGCTTTGTGCTTAAGTTTTTAGCAAGGGAATCCCAAAGACCGAATACCTCGATCAATTTCAGCATCGTAGTGCTTTCGCCGCCGGGCAGGATGAAGCCATCCACCGCATCAAACTGCGCCGGGGTTTTCACCGCACGGTATTCAGCCCCGGCCGCCTCAATATGCGGCTTGTGTAGTTCCACCGCCCCTTGCAGGGACAGAACACCGATGATGGGTTTTTCACTCATAGCTTTTATCCAAACGCTCCGCTTCTTCGAAGGTCATGTCGTCACCAAATGTCTGCCTTATGCCGTCAGCATTTGATATCTGCAATTCGCGCAGCACCATTTTTTGTATCATGGCTGTTCTGTCTACCGGAATTCTGCCTGATAACCCGCAGGTTAGCTCAAAAATCCGGTATATCCTGACGACATCAAAAATAAGATCTTCAACCGTTTCTTGTTCCAAGACCGTGTTATTATCGAGCGCCTCATCGATAGCGGTAAGCGCCTTGCGCCAGGCCTTTAGCAGATTACCCTCATAGCTCGGCACTTCAGAGCCCATCGCCTTTTCCAGCTCATCAATCAGCCCCAGCTGTCTGGCAAGTTGTACGCTCATATATGTCCCCTAAAACGACCGGCTGAGGAAAAACTTGAAACTGTGATCGGGCGCGGAATCGGAAATCCCGGCGCGGTAACCTGCTTCAAACTTGAAACTGCCATCAAAAATGGGGCCTTTCAAAACAGGGCCGATTGTGTGGGATTGTTCCTCAAAATTCGTGCCCTCATCGAGGTTGCCGAAATCATGAAAAGCCTCCAACCCCAGACGAAAACCATCTTCGGAGATTTTACGGCTGATTTGCGTGCGCCATTCGGCCTCAATCCCGTCTTCCGCCTCATCGCCCAAGGCGTCCGAAAAAATCTGGTTAAAACGGATTTCCCACGGATCAAACGGAATAAGCTCATAAAACCCATATTCCAGATTGCTGGGCTTTTTATCGCCATCCTTATGCTGGTAACCAAGGCGGATACCAAAATCAAACCCGATATCCTTGGCTTTCAGCAGGTAAAAACGGTTTTCGATTTTGAGCGAGTCGTGTTCCCAGTTATCACCCTTGCGGTCATCCTGCGCGGCGATAAAGCGCAGGGCATAAACATCGTTAAACCCGTGATCGATATGAACGCGGCTCCTGAAACGACTGTCATCGGAGGAACCTTCCTCATCATCAGTGCTAAAGCCTGCGCGCATCTCAAGCGCCGTTTCATCCGCCTTCACCTTGGGCGAACCCACAGCCCCCGTGGTGGAGGCCAGTGCAGGCCCCGCCGCCAGAATGAGGATAAAAAGAGAAAGCCCAAAAAACTGCATAGGCCTTACCAGCCCCGGTTGGCCATCAGCATGGGTTCATCGATCTCGGAAATTTCGGTGCCGCGCATGGCAACGCCTTCCAGTTCTTTGGAGGCTTCCAGAACGATTTTGGGATCATCGTAATGCGCTGTGGCTTTTACGATAGCGCGGGCGAATTTCTCAGGGTTATCGGATTTGAAAATGCCGGAACCCACGAACACGCTTTCCGCGCCAAGCTGCATGCACAGCGAGGCATCAGCCGGTGTAGCGATACCGCCCGCAGAAAACAGCGGCACGGGTAGGCGGCCCAGTTCCTTGACCAGACGCACCAGCTCATAAGGCGCGGCCATATCGCGGGCCATGGTCATAAGCTCAGCCTCATCGGCCTGCGCAACAGCGCGCATTTCATAGTTGATCTGGCGCATGTGGCGCACAGCTTCCACGATATTGCCTGTGCCGGGCTCGCCCTTGGAGCGGATCAACGCCGCGCCTTCACCAATACGGCGGAGCGCTTCGCCTAAGTTTTTAGCACCGCACACGAAGGGGATTTTAAAATCATGCTTGTTCACATGAAACTCATCATCCGCAGGCGTCAGAACTTCGGATTCATCGATGTAATCAACGCCGATAGCTTCCAGAATTTGCGCTTCCGCAAAATGGCCGATACGGCATTTCGCCATCACGGGGATGGAAACTTCCTTCTTGATCGCCTCAATCAGCTCAGGCGGGCTCATACGCGCCACGCCGCCGGCCTTGCGGATGTCAGAGGGCACGCGTTCCAGCGCCATAACGGCAATCGCCCCGGCATCTTCCGCCACGCGCGCCTGTTCAGGTGTAACCACATCCATGATCACCCCGCCCTTCAGCATTTCGGCAAGGCCTGTTTTAATATTGATAACGTTTCCTGTTGAAGATGTTTTGCTCATATCTTTGCTATTCTTTGTCTCTATCTCGGTAAAACAATGGGCTTACCTATATAGATATGCAAAGCAAATTGCAAAGAATCAATGATCAAGCTTGCTTAAAATCCGCTCGCAATAGAGCGGGTCAAGAAGACGGTCCTGCCAGCGGTTACGCTGCAACCGGTCGGCCATTTCCTGCAAACGCCCGGAATCGGAGATAATTTCCCAGCAATAAGGCTGTGCGCCATGCATGGAGTCCAATGCCGCCTTGATATTAAAAATCATCGGCTGCACCCCGCCGTGGTAGTTGAGCCGCGGCCCCAGAATGTGAACAGGCATACCGATACCCTTCAAACTTGGCACATGGGCAGCTTCAACCATCCACAGACAATCACTCAGCTCATGCTTCATGGCTTCTTCTAAAACCGCACTTAAAAGCCCCGCCGGAGTATAAGCAATCTTACGGCGCACATAGGTTAGAAAACCTTCGTGATGACCGTCAATACTATCCTGATCGGCATAACCTGACATCAGCAAGCCGTCACCGGGGCGCTTTCTGAATTCAGGCGCCATGCAAAAACGGGATATTTCCCCGACATGGCAAAGCCGCTCCGGAATCTCCAAAAACGGGTGATCACAGAATTTCTGGATCGGGAAGCTGCTAAGCATTGCTTCCGGATCGGGCAATATTAACCGTACAGTCCCCGCGTCCGCTCCGCTATGACGATGCACCAGCAGGAAATGAATGGCGCGGGAATCAAATTCATCGAATTCCATTTCCCGTTCATCTTCCGCTGAATTCTCGTAGGAATATTCTTCGCAATAGACACGGTAACGAAGATTATAAACACGCGCTTTCAGCTCTGGCGTATCCGCCTTTATAACTTCAAAAGTTTTGTGATAAGCACTCAAAAAAGAGCGCAGGCGCATGGAATGAATACAGGCTTCCAGCAATGATTCCATCATCGTTTGCATAAAAATATTCCCAGAATTTTACGGTAACCCAACCGCATTACGATACTATCAGTTCCATTATAACCCTTGTGTATTGTCATAAAATTAATTATTTCGGGCAATTAATCTGGATTTTCAGCGATTTTGATATATTTCAAACCAAGAAAACAGATTACGATCCCATACATGAATCGCTTGAACCACCTGCTGCTATCGCGCCCGTTTATCATTGTCGAATTCTTCCTGCTGTGCATTGCCGTGCCCGGCTATATCATCTTTACCAAATCCGCCCCGTTTATGTTTGCGTTTTGTGGGGGGCGCGCTTTACGGCTTTCTGATCCTGCGCTTTGTCTATCACGACCATTTAAAGCAGATCTGGAAATGGAAATCGGTGACATGGGAAAACATGAAGCCCATCCTGCTGCGCTGGGTCATTGCCTGCGCGGGGATGCTGGTTTTCATCTGGTTTTATGATCCGGAGCGCATGTTCCGTCTGGCGTTGGAACGCCCGCAATTCATTCCCTTCCTGATGATCGCCTACCCGGTTTTATCGGCCCTGCCGCAGGAATTTATTTTCTGTTCCTTCTTTTTCGAGCGCTATAAGCCGTTTTTTTGGCAGCGGCATGCGCATGGTAGCCGCCAGCATGATCGTTTTTGCCTATGCCCATATTTTGTATATTAACCCTGTGGCGCCGACATTGAGCCTGATCGGGGGCTTGATTTTTGCCCTCACATACCGCAAAACAAACTCGCTGGCGCTGGTTACCATTGAACATGGACTATACGGTAATTTCCTGTTCGTTGTGGGGCTTGGCTATTACTTCCATGGCGGCAGTGTGGTTCATTAACGGGCGGATATGAAATATCTCTGGTACGCATTTTTGGGATTATTCTCCCTCGGCTTTCTGGGCGCGATTGCCGGCGGGGTCGGCGGTGTATTCCTGCTGGATCATTACAGCAAGGATCTGCCGGAATATACCCAGTTGCGCGATTACAAGCCCCCCGTCCTGACCGTCTTTATGCCGGTGACGGGCGTTTGCTGGCAGAATATGCCACGGAAAAACGCGTATTCGTACCGATCGAATTCATCCCCGATCTTGTTAAAAACGCCTTTATCGCCGCTGAAGACCAGAATTTTTACGAACATGGCGGCATTGATTATACCGCGATTGGCCGCGCCGGGGTTATATACGCCCAGCATTTAATGGGCCGCAATGTGGATGTGATCGGCGGATCAACCATCACGCAGCAGGTCGTTAAAAACTTCCTGCTCACCAACGAACGTTCCTTTGAGCGTAAAATCAAGGAAGCCATCCTCGCCACGCGTATGGAACAAGCGCTGCCCAAGGACCGGATTCTAGAACTTTATTTGAATGAAATTTACCTCGGCGCCGGTACATACGGCGTGGGCGCGGCATCGCTTTATTACTTCAATAAATCGCTCGATGAATTAACGGCGGAAGAAGCCGCTTATCTGGCGGCCCTGCCCAAAGCCCCCAATAATTACCACCCGATCCGTAAAAAAGACCGTGCCGTAGCCCGCCGTAACTGGGTGCTGGGCCGCATGGCGGAAGATGGTTTCATCACGGATGCCCAGGCCACACTTGCCAAAATGGCGGATCTGGAAGTCGTCAACCGCGCCGAATTCAACGTGGTTGATGCCCCCTATTTCGCCGAAGAAGTCCGCCGTGAACTGGCCCAGCAATATAAAAGCGAAGGGCTTTACGAAGGCGGCCTTGCGGTCAGAAGCTCGATCGATCCGCATCTGCAATCGATTGCCGTGACAGCTCTCAGGAACGGGCTGGAAGCCTATGACCGACGTCACGGCTGGCGCGGCGCCCCTTTAAAGATGGATGATCTGGATGACTGGCGTGCCAGGCTGAACAACATGGCCCAGCCGGAAAACATGCTGCCCAGCTGGGATCTGGCCGTGGTACTGGATGTCAAAGCCAACAAAGCGGAACTCGGTTTTGGTGATAAACCCAAAGGTGAGATCACGCTGGACGGCGTTAAATGGGCGCGGGCCTGCGTGCATGAATGTTACGGTTTGGGGCCTGAAATCACCGCGGTAGATCAGGTCTTAAAACGCGGCGATGTCGTCATGGTGCAGGAACTGGCACCGGAAGAAGGCGCAAAAGAAAAACGCCCTGCGCCATTACGAACTGAAACAGGTACCGCTGGTGCAGGGCGCGATTATCGCCCTCGACCCCCACACGGGCCGCGTTCTGGCGATGCAGGGCGGCTGGCAATATAACTCATCCGAATTTAACCGCGCCACGCAGGCTCAGCGCCAGCCGGGTTCGGCCTTCAAGCCTTTTGTTTACCTCGCCGCGCTTGATCACGGCTTTACCCCCGCCACGCTGGTGTTGGATGCGCCCTTTGTACTGGAACACATTCCGGGGCAATTCTGGCGCCCCACCAACTATTCCGGTGAATATTACGGCCCCACACCGATCCGGGTTGGGGTGGAAAAGTCAAAAAAATCTGATGACCGTACGTCTGGCTGACCATCTCGGCATGCCGATGATTTCGGAATACGCCAAGCGCTTCGGCATCAATGACGACATGCCGCTGTTCCTGTCCTTCTCGCTGGGGGCTTCGGAAACCACGCTTCTGAAACTCACCAATGCCTATGCGATGCTGGTCAATGGCGGTAAGGAAATCACCCCCACCTTCATCGACCGTATTCAGGACCGCCGCGGCAAAACGATCTTCAAACATGATAACCGCACTTGCCCGGATTGCGGCGATCTGATCCGCTGGCAAGGGCAATTCACGCCGGATATCCCCGATACACGCAGCCAAATTCAGGACCCGCGCACGGCATATCAAATGGTTTCGATTTTAGAAGGTGTTGTTCAACGCGGCACAGGCCGCAGCATTGCTGAACTAGGCTACCCGCTTGCCGGAAAAACGGGCACAACAAATGAATCCAAAGACAACTGGTTCGTGGGCTTTTCTCCTGACTTGGCTGTCGGCGTATTCGTGGGTTTTGATGATCCGCGCTCGCTCGGCAAACGCGAAACCGGGGCTTCCAGCGCCGCGCCGGTTTTCAAGGAATTTATGAAGGAAGCGCTAAAAGACACGCCCCCCCATTCCCTTCCGTATCCCGCCCGGCATAAAACAGGTCATGATCAATGCCGATACCGGCGCCCGTGCTCGCCCCGGCGATAAACGCACTATCTGGGAAGCCTTTCTGGCGGGGACCGAGCCGAACGATACGATGTACATCCTTGACGGCGGCGGCGTTTCCCCCACGCACAACATAAATCCCAGCAGCGGCGATAGCTATAGCGACCCGGTTGATACCGAAGCCCCAGCCCTGTCGCCCGGCCCAGCCATGGTGGGGCCACAAAACCCAAATTCGGTGACCACTGGCACGGGCGGGATTTACTGAAATATCGCGCAACGAAACGTGATTGGCCTTTTAAGCGGGCTTTGATAGCGTTATGATGTGAAGTTCATATAAATGGAAACAATCAAAAATGTGCGGAATTATTGGAATTTTAAGCAATGAAGATGTCGCCCCCCGTCTGGTGGAAGGGCTTAAACGTCTGGAATACCGGGGCTATGACTCATCCGGCATTGCCACGCTGGAAAACGGTTCCATCACGCGCTGCCGCGCCGAAGGCAAGCTGGCCAATCTTGAAACCAAGCTGGAAAAACAATCGCTAAGCGGCCATGTAGGCATCGGCCACACGCGCTGGGCCACGCATGGCGGCCCTACCGAAGATAACGCCCACCCGCATGCCACCGACCGCGTGGCCGTCGTACATAACGGTATTATCGAGAATTATGCGGAGTTGAAGGAAGAGCTGGAAAAAGAACAAGCGCGCTTTGTTACCGAAACCGATACGGAAGTGATCGCGCATCTCTGCACCCATTACCTGCGCCAGGGGCTTGAACCGCAAGCCGCCGCCAACGCCACCTTCGCGCGGTTAAAGGGTGCTTATGCCATCGTGCTTATTTTCTCAGGTGAAGAAGATCTGATGATCGGCTGTCGTTCCGGCACGCCGCTGGCTGTGGGTTACGGCGAGGGAGAGATGTTTCTGGCATCCGATTCCTATGCCCTCGCCCCGCTCACGCGCAAAATCTGTTTCCTCGAGGATGGAGACCGCGTACGCGTTACCCGGTCCGAAGCGCAAATCTATATCAATGATAATGAAGCCATTGAACGCCCCGTCCGTATCACCGCGCAATCGGGCGCCACATCCGGCAAGGGTGAATACCGCCATTTCATGCTGAAGGAAATTTACGAGCAGCCGAGCGTTATCGGCGATACGCTCAATTCCTATATCAGCCCCACCACCGGGCATGTCAGTGTGCCGGCAGATATTCTGGAAGCCCTGAAAACCACGCCGCGTATTACTCTGGTGGCCTGCGGCACGGCGTTTTATGCCTGCATGGTCGCCAAATACTGGTTCGAGCAAGTGGCAAGAATCCCTTGCGAAATCGATGTCGCCAGCGAATTCCGCTACCGCGAAGCACCGATGCCTTCAGCCGGACTGGCCCTCTTCGTTTCCCAATCCGGCGAAACGCTGGATACGCTGGAGGCACTACGTTACTGCAAGCGTCAGAACCAGAAAATCCTCTCTATTGTTAATACAATCGAAAGCACGATCGAGCGCGAGAGCGATCTGATCATGCACACCCTCGCCGGGCCGGAAATCGGCGTGGCATCCACCAAGGCGTTCACCACGCAGCTGACTACGCTAGCCTGTCTGGCACTCGCGGCTGCGCAAGCACGCAGTACGCTGGATGAAGAAGGCGTTCATATATTAAGCGATGCGCTACGCAGCGTTCCAAAAATTGCTGCCGATATTCTGGGCCATGACGGACAGATTTTAACAATCGCGCAGGAAGTGATGGAAGCACGCGATGTGCTTTACTTAGGCCGTGGTAACCTCTACCCCCTCGCCCTGGAAGGCGCGCTTAAACTAAAAGAAATTTCCTATATCCACGCCGAAGGTTATGCGGCGGGGGAAATGAAACACGGCCCCATCGCGCTGATTGATGACAGCGTGCCGGTTGTTGTGGTCGCCCCCGGTAACGATCCTCTGTTTGAGAAAACCGCCAGCAACGTGCAGGAAACCGTGGCACGCGGCGGGAAAATTCTGCTGATCACCGACAGGCAAGGCCAGCACAAGCTGGGCGATATCGTGCGCTGGAGCGTTGTTTTAAGCGAGGTCCACCCGTTTGTGGCGCCGATTTTATACTCCATCCCCGTACAGCTTCTGGCTTATCATACGGCTGTTCTGAAAGGCACGGATGTCGACCAGCCGCGCAATCTTGCAAAATCAGTCACGGTGGAATAGCGGGGAAAGTGGGGTCGGGCTTACGGGCCTATGTCACCTTTAATCTCATTGTTCGCTCAACAAATCTGTGGGTCGCACCTTATTCGGAATATCAGGAATTCCTGTACCGGACGATCTCTGACATGCGTGAAGATGGCTGTAACTATCAAGAAATTGCTGATTGGCTAAACGATAATGGCTACACAACAACCCGTGGAAGGCGATTTAGAAACGCTCATACTCATTCAATCATCAAGAAAAGGAAAATCAGGGATGAACGATTGGAAAGACCACAGACAGCGATTATAGAAAATTTTGACCTGTTGTTTCTTTAAAATTTTCTGAAAAAGATAGCTATATCACGGCTCCCTTACATTTAAACGCGGCTATCCCTTGAGCCCAATCATTCATTGATTATCATTAATCCCGTTGCAAGCAACGGAATGTGCAAAGCACATTTACTTTTTCATTATTACCATCTTACTGCGGCAATGCTCTCTGGAAGACATGATTCACCCACTAGGAATGAATCATGTCTTGATCATCTGCGTCTAAAGCTTCTATCAGACAGCGTATAACTCTAACCTTTTTGGGGTTGCGGGCGGTAAGCCGATCTCCGCATTACTGAGCGATTCATCTTACGGTATCTCAAAGGTGCTATACGCTCGACATCCCATGAGATTGAAGGTTACGATTCCTTCGTCGTGACGATAATTATAGAAGATGAGGATTATAAGCAAGTCGAACAAACCTTTATTTTTAGTTCTTGCCGCTTATGAACCATCTTTATGGAAGGTGGATATTGATGATGACGCTCAGGTGGCTGGTGTATTGGTAAGCGGCTACTATGAGCAAGAGATACAGGGCGTCTCTGGCAATATCAGAGTTGTTAATTATTCATTGAACGATTTGGATTATGCACTGAAGTTCTATGGAACGGGCGAAAAAAGATCGGAAATCAAAATGAAAAAAGTTGTAAACTCTCTCTTGGGCAGGGAGGTAGACGTTTATCACGGCCCAGATGAAGAGAATAAAGGCTTTGAAGTGAAATAAAGGATTTCAGCTTTCAAAATCATTTGATTGAAATCCAGACTTCATAAGCAGCAAAACCCTCCACTAGCTTCATTTTTGCGAATTAAAGTGCCTAGGAATTTTTCTATGGAAAAAAATCTTTATGCTCTAATGTCAGCTTAAAGGTAGTTCAAATGGCAAAAGCTCAAGAAACACTGCACATATACACGCGCGTTTCAACAGAAGCGCAGGAGGAAAAAGGGACTTCGCTTGACTCCCAAAGAGCTCTCGGTATCAAAGAGGCGGAAAAGCTAGGGTTTAAGTATCAAATATGGAATGAAGGTGGCGCAAGCTCGCATTATGAGGATTTCTCTAACAGGCCAGAACTCCTGAATCTCCTTCATAAGATCGACGCTGGTCAAGTTAAGCATATATGGGTCTATAACAATGACCGGCTCTCCAGAAATGAAATAACTGCCCAAACTATTCGGGCCAAACTGCGGAAAAATGGGGTTACCCTTCATACCAGGGATGGAACGTTTGATTTAAACAACGCGCAGGATAACCTCATCAAAACAATTTTGGACGGGCTGGCAGAGTTTGATAATGCTTTACGGGCTGACAGAACGCGTCTTGGTAAGTTAAATCGCGTAAAAGAAAACTTTTGGATGGGCGGCCCACCGCCATATGGCTATCAGATTAAAGAAAAAAGGCTGGTTATTCATCCTGAAGAGGCCAAATGGGTTGAACATATTTTCGCTTGGTATCAAACCGGAGTTTCTACTGAGAAGATAAAAGGGGCGCTAGACAAAAATGATGTTCCCACAAGACACCGAAAAGGTAATTGGACACTGGGGTCTATTCAAAAAATTCTGCAAAATACCCACTCTATTGGGCATTACTATTACACGGACAAAAAATCAGTGAAACGATACAAAATGACGAGTGTCCAGCGATCATAAATTTCACCCTCTGGAACAAATGCCAAGAAATCCGGAAGGAGACTTTACTCCGAAAAGGCCAGAATAACAGGACAAAGAGATTCTATCTGTTGCGTAATTATCTATATTGCGGACATTGCGGTTCTGCTATGGCAGGACGCGTTATCTCCTCGAAGAGCGAGAATTTATACTATTGTCCACATAAGGAAAGAAACTGGGTTAAAAAACGCCCCTAAAAAATGAAGATAAGTGGGTTCGCAGCAAGGGATGTACAATGGCTCGCTCCCTTAATATCGCTCAGACAGATGATTTGGTTTTAAAAGCTATACAAGAAACACAAGCCAACTCTAATTTTTATCAGCATATTGCTAAGTCTTACTACGATTTCAGAGGCCATCAGCTAGAAAAAGAAGGAACTGATTTAATTCAGGCAACAAAGCGAAAAAAGGAAAGCTTCCAAAAAGAACTGAAGGGCGTGCTTCAAAACATTGCTGATGTTGAAACTGCCAAAATTTTACAGAAGCAAGATCCTTTTGTGGCAAAGAAGGTTCTGGAAAATTTAAATTCACTCAAAGATGAGCTTATGCAAAACATTGAGCAGACTGAATTTAAGATACGAGAATTACATGACCAAAAACGGGTCTTTAACTGGCTCGAGGAATTCAAAAATGACATTGCCCTTCCTCCAAACAGCTCTGATTCGCAAAAACGGTCATATCTGAGCGGATTGGTTAAAAGAATAGACGTTTATTATGATTCTGAATTGAATGAACATAAGCTGGATATTCATTTTATGCTGCCTCTTGCAAACAGACCTGTAGGCGAAACCAAAAGTCCCTTTGAATATAAGAACACGTCCGTAATAATAAAAAAAAACCGATAAGGCTTGAGGAAAGCGGGAATGCCACCCCACTTACCACACAACTCAGTCACGGTGGAGTAATCAGGCGCGCTTTAAAACAAGCGTTGTCCATTTACCGATATCGATACGGTTTTTTAAGGTAATCCCCAGCGCCGTATAGGCTGCCGCCACTTCATCGGCCTGTTCGTTCAGCATGCCGGAGAGGATTAGAATTCCATTATCATCCAGCACAGTAATGGCATCCCTTGCCATCTCGATCAATGGCCCGGCAAGGATATTAGCGATGATCAGATCAAACGGCCCGCGTTCAGGCACCAGATCATCCGCAAACCCGTCACCCACATGCACGAAAATCCCACCCTTCGCGCCTTTGGGCACACCATTAAGTTCGCGGTATTTGCGTGCACGCGGATCGATTCTTCTTCGATATCAACGGCCGTCACCGGCGTATCCCAAAGCTTATAAGCGGCGATGGCCAGAATGCCCGAACCCGTGCCCATATCAAGCACATTCCACGGGCAAAAACCGGAACCTTTTAAGTCCAGCATCGCCTGCAAACAGCCCTTGGTCGTACCGTGTTCACCGGACCCAAAAGCGGTGACAGCATCGATCAGCAAACCAATCTGCCCTTCCGGCACGTCATCTTCATAATGAGAGCCATAGATAAAGAATGGCCCTACGGAAAAGGGCTGGAATTTTTGGTAAACCTGCTCCAGCCAATTCACATCAGGCAGTTCTTCGGTTGTGATCTGAGAGAGCGCTAACGGCGTATCGATGTCATATATATCGGCCTGCACCAGAAGGCGGGCCAAAACATCGTTAGCGGCAGGCGGCGGATTTTCAAAAAACCATTCCAGAAGCCAGGGGTTCTGATGGTCGTTATCCTGACGCCGTGCGCCATAACTTGAAGATTCCTCGTGCAGGACCTGCCCCATATAGTCCAGCTTTTCATCCGGAAAATCAGCAGGCAAGGTCAAGCGGATTGCAAACACAGGGCTTTACCGGTCGTCTTCGTCCAGATCAGCATCGATATCGAGATCATCATCTTCATCACCCATGCCGTCGTCATCATCAAGATCATCGATATCAGCCAAATCTTCAGCATCCATATCCAGATCGGGATCAGCCTCGTCATCCTCAACGTCATCGCCGTCATCACCTTCAGCAACATCGTCCAGACTGACCAGATCGTCATCGACTTCGATATCGCCCTCATCCTCAACCACTTTTTTCTTGGTTTCTTCCGCCAGCGCATCATTCACCACCGCGGCGCGGGAACGGCGGGTTTTTACCTTGATTTCGCCGGTAAATTCCGTCTCACAATTGGGACAAACAATCGGGCGATTGTTCATATCATAAAACCGCGTACCGCAGCTCATGCAAATTCTTTTAAGACCGCGGGGATCCAGTGCCAGAGTCACGTTCTTCTCTCCTTTTTATAAATTATATTTCATGTCCTTAGCTGCATGATTTTTAAGGCCGTGTCAATTCGGTTTGCATTTTTCTTCACGGCAGGCATAGACCGGGAGAGCATAAGATTATATCTTATTTAAGTAGATATTCTTATTCACGGGAGACTTCCTCATGCATACCCCTGTTGTAATTTGCGGCTTTAAACGATCCCCCATGCACTTTGCCAATAAGGGCGCTCTGGCAGGTGTCCGGCCTGATGATATGGCAGCAGCCGTTATCAAGGCACTGATCAAGGATACGGGCGTCAAGGCGGAAGATATCGAAGATCTTTTCATGGGCTGCGCCTTCCCGGAAGCCGAACAAGGTTTTAACCTGGCCCGCATTGTTGTAAACCTTGCTGATCTGCCTATTTCCATCGGCGGCGCTACCGTAAACCGTTTTTGCGGATCAAGCATGACGTCCATCCATATGGCAGCAGGCGCCATTCAGATGGGCGCGGGTGATGTCTTTATCTGTGCCGGAGTTGAGAGCATGAGCCGCATTCCGATGGGTGGTTTTAACCCCATGCCGAACCCGGCCCTGTTTGAGAAATATCCGCAGGCCTATATTGCCATGGGGGAGACCGCAGAAAATCTGGCGAATAAATACAAAATCAGCCGGGCAGAGCAGGATAAATTCGCTGCTGCCTCTCATCAGAAGGCAGCAAAAGCCGCAGCTTCGGGAAAATTTAAAGATGAAATTGTTCCGATTGGGGATGTGAAAGCGGATGGCACCATCCGCCCCGATACCACGGCCGAAACGCTGGCAGGCTTAAAACCCGCCTTCCTGGCGGATGGATCGGTAACAGCCGGAACATCATCCCCGCTGACCGATGGGGCTGCTGCGGTCCTGGTGGCCTCCGAAGCCTATGCCAAGAAACACAAGCTGCCCATTCTGGCCCGTATTAAATCCGTTGCCGTTTCCGGCTGCGCTGCCGAAATTATGGGGATCGGCCCCGTACCCGCCACACAAAAAGCTCTGGCCCGCGCAGGCATCGCCCTGAAAGATCTTGATATTGTAGAGCTGAATGAAGCCTTCGCCGCACAATCATTATCCGTACTCAAAGAGCTCGGCGTTGATGAAAAGAAAGTCAACCTTGATGGCGGAGCTATTGCGCTCGGTCACCCACTTGGCACATCAGGCGCCCGTATCACCGGTAAGGCAGCGAGTCTTCTAAAGCGCGAGGGTAAAAAATATGCGCTTGCCACTATGTGTATTGGCGGCGGACAAGGCATCGCTACCATTCTGGAAAAAGTTTAGGACAATATCCCTTTTTATTGTCTGGATTTGGTTTTTATTAAGAGTTATCGATCATTATATTCGTACAATTTATTTACAGGTTTCAATGTTAGCTCATGCCCGTCAGTAGCACTTTACAAGTACTTGGTATAAAAGAAGAAACTGAACTGGGACATGCCGGTTCGATCGTTGTGGAACAGGTTAAAGATTATATTCAGAAATCGCAGGACGGTGCGTCTGAAAAAAATGCACAGAAAGAAGAAGACGCCCTGCGCACGCTTTATGAGCTGTTCTTTGAATATACCCTGTCATGGGTAGGAGCAGAACGTAAGAAATTTGCCAAGGAACCTAACCACCCCAAGGCCATGGATTTACGCAAGAAAGCCAGTACGGCCTTGGCTGATCTGCAAGCCGGCATGATTAAATACGCCATCTGTTACATGCGCCTTAGCCGCTCCGGGGGGATCGTCCAGCACGAGATCGAGACCACCACCGCGCCTGTCGAAAACGGCGTCCAGTGGACAGCAGAATCAGGTGTTCTTCTTGGGCGCTTCAGAAAAGAAAAGATTATGCTGGAGGAGGCCAATAAACGCCTGAACCAAGCTATAAAGCTTTTGAAACCCTTTGAAGATGATTGCGCAGCCTTTGAAGAAGCCTGCAAGAGTTTTTACGGCGAAGAACCGGCAGAGGACTTGCTTCGCCCTATGCGGTCTTCCCTGCGGACACAGGATTTTACCCGCGCAGAAAAAGCCTTGGCAGCCATTCCTGAAGCAAAAACCCGCTTCGGCGTTGATAAAAATAAGGTCAAACAGGCCTACGGCAAACTGATTCCCCGCATGAAAGCTTACATAAAAATCTTTAAAGACCAGCCTGAGACTTTTTTAAGCTCGGAAGCAAAATTGTTTTTACGCGGTTCGGAAATTCGTCTGGTGTTGCAGGCACAGGAAAAGGAAGTGGAACAGCGCCGTGCCTATATCAACAAATACCACCAGCCTTACCTGCATCATAAAAAATCTTCCATCCTTCATTTACGGGAAAAGCTTCTGGTGATCGGCTCCATCGAAAGCCTTATGACACTTTACATACGGATGATGCGCGGCTTCGCCCTGCCCATCAAAGATGAAAAAGCCGTACGGGAATATGAACATATGGTGCTGGAAAATATTGATTTCCTGATGGCAGGTCAGTTTCAGGAAATTGACCGTATTGAGGAGCGCAACACTGATGCTATGGAAGAATTCGCCAAGAGCGTCATGTCATACAATAAACACGGCTAACAATTACCGCCCGATCTGGGATTCAAGAAGCTTTATCCGCCCCTCGTAAATCTGGCGCTGCTCTTCCAGCTTGCGCTCCGCGGCATTTACGGCATCTTCCATTTCCGCCAGACGCGCCAGCTGAGCTTCCTGCGTGACTTGCGGATCAAACAGCATGGCTTCCAGCTTATCTTTCTCTGCCTTGCACTGGGCACGTTCCTTCTGGATTTGCTGCCCCAGCCTGTCAATCTGGCGCTTTGCTTCATTATAGCGAGAAGTAGATTGTTCCAGATTCCAGTTATCGGACTCAATCGCCACTTTTTCCTGTTTACCTTGTTCCAGCGCGAAAGACAGCTCGGCCTCCAGCTCCACATTTTCTTTGGTCAAAGCCGTAAGTTGCTGTTCCAGAATTTGAACCTTCTTTTCCAGAGCGCTTCCCGCCACGGGTGCCGCAGAGGCCGCAGAAGCCGGCGGCGTAGGATATAAAACCGGGCGCTTCGATGCGGCAGGTTGTGCAATCGGCGCAGGGGCAGAGGAGTTGCGCCCCGGCGCCACAGCAGGAACTTTATGAACTTCTATCATCCCCGAAACGGGAGATGGTTTTGCAGGAGCTTGCGGCACAAACGCAGGCTCCGCCACCGGGACCGGCATAGGCGGAATATAGGCATCCGGCGCATCAGGGTCAGGAACATAAACCCCCATCGGCTCATCCGGCGTTAGCGGTAAATCAGCGGTGCTGTTTTGTGCTTCCTGTTTTTCACGCAATATATCAAGCCAGCTTTTACCACGGCGCGGCGGCATGACATCAGCGGGGCGGGAGGCTTATTGAAATCCGTTAAATCAACTTCCATTGATTTTGTCTGGCGATTGACCTTGGGCTCAGCGTTTGAGCCGATGTCGGCGGATCTACTTTCAGAACCGGCGCCGGGTTTTCCACCGGAGCCATACCGGGGGCGTGCTGCGGAAGAACCGGGATGGGAGGCGCCCCCGCCGGAGGCGCCGGTTGGCTTAATATATCAGCCAGAGCTTTTTCTTCCGCCGAACCTCGCTTTACCAGCGGCGCCACAAGCGGTTTCAATTCATATTGCTGCCCGGCTTCCGGGATATCTTGCATCGGCGGCACTTCCAAACCGGGGCCGACAGGCGGGTTTTCTTGTTCCAGCTGCTGTTTGAGATCAGGCCGCAAACGACCCTCATCGCTCATTTCTTCGTATTGCTGCGCCATATCATCAGCCAACATTTGCGTCAGGCGCTTGTTGCTAATTTTTTCGCGGCGCGGACCGGGGGCAAGAACCCCGGAAGGCTGATAATCCCCTTCCGGGGTAATCACTTCCAGGGCTTCCGTTTGTTTGGGAATCTGGCGGGGCTCTGACCTTGCTGAAGGCGGCATTGTTGTTACCTGTAAGGCAGGTGTTTTTTCCGGCGCTTTCAGGCGGGTGGATAGACTGCCATCCGGCTGCGGCGGCATCACCATCATCATTTCCTGCTGATACTTATCCAGTGCAGCTCTCGATTTCGCAATCGCTTCAGGGGAAGGCGCGCCAATCACTGGCTCGGAATCGGGGAAGGGCGACGGCGCTTGTATTTCATCCAAACGGCGTGGCGGCGGTGGCGGGGCACGCCCGGTTTCCTGATCCAGATTAGTGCTGCGTAAAACGGTATTATCCGGACCGTCCTGATCCTGACTGGCGGCATAAGGTGCCTGCGGTGCGTTCACAGCTTCGGGCGTGACAGTCTGCGCCGCACGACGCATTCGGCGGCCCTTGGGCGCCCGTTCATCAACGGAATATGACGGAACAGGGACGGACGGTGCAAATTGCGGTTCCGGAGAGGAAGATAGAACAGGGCCGCGCACGGCATCCGGCGGCAAGGGCGGCAATGTTTCCGGAGGGATAGCCGGCACTTCATCCACCACCTCAACCTCTTCTTCAATTATCAAAGCCGGGGTAGGCGTTGGTAATGCAGGAGATACAACAGCTTGCGGCATAGAAGGCCGAATAGACTCGGCCGGCATGTCAACTGCCGCAGGCGGCTGCACCGGCATGACCGGTATATCCAATACCGGTACGGGAATATCAACAGAAGCCCGCGGGCTGGCATGGCTTTGCATACACTGCGCCAGCGTTGGCAAAGCCAGCGCGAAACCATTGAGATAAAAACGGAACTGGTTATCAGCGCCCATGCTGAAATCCATCACGCCCGCCGTTTTAATAGCATCAAACAGGGCCCCCTGACCCTGAAAATTAATCGCCAACAATTCAGGTTTAAATGCCACCGCAGGCAGAACGCTTTTTAAAACCCCCGGCGCGGAAATACCAACATTCGCGGTCGTACCTGCCGCAAAAACATCCTGCCGAAAATTGATGCTAATGCTGTTGATTCCTTCCTGCGCTGCCGTCATCTGGATGAAAAACCCGTTATTAAACGGCGCGGCGATGGTACATATTTTGGCGCCGCTTTGTGGGTCCTGCAGGGATTTAACCTCCCACACGGCTGCCGGGTGGAAATAAACAGGGGCCGAGACCGCCGCAGAATCAGGCTTTTCCTGCGCCACAGCAGGCGCAAATCCACCCAGCATCCCAAGAGCGGAACACAGCATGCAAACCTTGCGGGCAGAATGTAAAATAGTCATGAGCCTTACGATAGATACTTCGTTAGAAAAGACAATGTGGCTATCACTTTAACACCCCCTGTAATGCCCGACAATTTCTTTTGCCTATTATTAACAGGAACCATGATATGCTGATGATATGAGTCTCGACATGGTAAAAAGTCAGATCCAGCAAAAGCTTTCCTTCGCAGGGGCTTAAACGCTCGCGTCAAATTTGACTTTGGCGACAATGGGCGAATTTTTGTCGACACCACACAAGCGCCGCCTGTCATTAATGATAGCGATGATGAGGCTGATGTAACGCTATCCTGCACGCTGGATACATTCGAAGGCTTCCTGAACGGTACACAAAACCCCAATCTGGCCTTCATGATGGGCAAGCTGAAGGTTAAGGGTTCCATGGGCCTAGCCATGAAGCTCAATGCCATATTGGAAGATTAGAAAAATCTTTTAAAATTTATAGTTGAGCGCAGCCGCACCGATAAGCACATAGGCGTTATCTATATCCGCATTCACCCGTACGTTTCCGGCGCGTGATTGCTTGATACGCTCTTCCTCGATATCGATATAACTGGCGCCCAGATCAAACGACAATTTGTCATTCCATTGATAGGTCAGCCCGCCGGAAAACCAATGGCGGTCGCCATCGGGGTTCAGGGCACTGCGCTCTTCAATCCGTGTCGGGGTCTGGTCGTATTGATATCCGGCCCGGAAGGTCCAGCTGTCGCTGGCTTTATATTCCGCCCCGATACTGTATGCCCAGCTGTTCTGATAATTAAAGGTCAAGGTTGGGCCCACCGCAAAAGCAGTTTCAGGGATCACTTCCAGCGTGTCGAAATTATTCCAGCCCACGCGGCTGACCTGCCCCAGCAGGGTCCAGCGATCACCAATATCCTGCGCGATTGCAGCCGTTGCAATATCCGGCAGCTTCAACTTTGCAGTCGCTGTGGTGTTAAGGCCCAACGAGCCTTCTTCCGTTGACTGCCGCCCACTCACATCGTGATTAATTTCAGAGCGGTAATCGAGGCCAATGCGCGTCCCTTTCAGGGGCGTCAGCATCAAGTCCAGATTATACCCCATGGTCAGATCGTCCCCCTGCAAACGCACAAGGTCTTCATTCGCCAGCTTTTGCTGGAAGTTGGCGCGCACCTGTTCAAACACAAGACTGCCGCCGATGGAGATATATTCATTGGGCCGCCAGGCGAGAGAGGGCTGGATATCAATCGTCTGCAAATCAACTTTTGTGCTCAGGTAACGCCCGAAGAAATCGTCCTTATATTCCACGCCCAAACCAAATGGTGCCGAAAGCCCCACACCGAACCACCAGCTTTTATCCTCATTCAACGGCATGGCAAATAAGCATTGGGCACGGGTGACAGGCTGCCGGGGTTACCGCCATCGCCATTATCGCGGCCCAGTTGGTCCAGCGTAAACCCGGAGATGGTCGTACCGGTATCTTCCATATCCACATGCGGGTAAATAAGCTCCACCCCCAGATTGACCTGACGCTGATCCAGATGAGCCATACCGGCGGGGTTAAAAAAGATGATGCTGGCATCGCGCGGCATAGCGGCCTGCCCGGCGTAAGAAGCGCCAAGACCCGAAACCGATTGTTCCTGAATATAGAACCCGGCAGCCTGCACCTGAACCAGAGGTAGAAAACAGAGAGAGGACACGAGAGCAGATACGCGAAGAAACTTGGTCATGACATAGTCTCCTTAAATCTCAGGATGCTCGTGACACAACCTTACAGGGAAAATGAAGCTTCGTACAGGCGCGTTCTTTTTTGCGGCGCAAAATGAAGTCTACTGAATATTATTTTGAATATCTGCCGCGATAATTTCAGCCGTATCGTTCACGCGGTATATACCAAGAACAGTTTCATCCGGCGCCAAAAAATAAATAAAACTTGAATGATCCATGGAATAATCGCTCATGCCTTCCTCTTCAACTTTGGCGGCATAGATACGATAAGCTTTTTTGACAGCTTCGATCTCTTCGACACTTCCCGTAAGGCCTGTAAAACGCGGATCAAACAATGTCAGGTAGTCTTTTAAAACATCTGGCGTATCGCGCTCCGGGTCGACCGTAATAAATATCGGCGCCAGATTGTCCAACGCTTCCGGCTCATCCTTTTCCACCAGCTTGAGGGCACGGGTGATTTTCTGCAATTCGGTCGGGCAGATAGCTGGGCAATAGGTGAAACCAAAATAAATCAACTTGTATTTATCACTAAAATCCGACTCGCTCACACGCGCACCATCCTGATTGCTCAAACTAAACGGCCCGCCAACCTGCACCCCGGCAATGCTGTTTGACGCTGTGCGGGTTTGCGTAACGCCTTCCTGCTGCATCTGCCACAGCCCGATCAACCCACCGATGATCAGCCCCATAAGGCACAAAATAAACGTACGAAAAATCCGGTGTTTCATGCTCTATCTCATACAGAAATTCAGAGGACGATAAAAGCGCAAAAGTTGATATGTGTACTGAACCGGGAATTCTGAAAATATTAACTTCCTGTTAACTTTTTATGTCCTCTACTGGGTACACGTTGAGTAAACCACATACGGAGAAAAGTATATGACTGAAGTTACTGACCCTAGTATCTACACTACCCTTATTGACTCTATTCAAAACACACCCATCCTTGAAACCATAAAAAATCTGCCCTTTATTGATGTATTAATAAGTGAAGACGCCAAGCGTTTATACACTTTCGGCCTGGGCGTAGTCGCAACATACGCCTATCAAAGGCTTAAAAATATAAAGAGCTTTAACCGTGCCGCATCGGGCCAGCGCGTTTCACCCGAGATAAAAGTATCCCTGCTACAGTGGGAAAAGGTCCAGGGCAAAGACGGCAAAGCCATCTATGATCTGCACAGTTCTACCAAGTCCATGGATTTGCGCAAAATATTGCCCGAAGAATATAAGGAAGAATTACCAAAACTGCTGATTGCCGCAGCGGAACAGGCTTCGATAGAAAGCCCCTTCCTTGTCGATCACATCGATTCGGCAGCCAAAAGTTACAGCAGCTTCTTCAAGCTTCCGGGCGCGAAAGAGGAATTTGCAAAGAAAATTCAAAACTTCATCGATGAGGAAACCAAGTACATTATCCAGGGCGAATGGGGTGGTGGAAGCGTTCTTCAGCAGGCTTATGAAGTTGGAGCGAAGGGCATGAAGGGTTTTTACGGCCTGTGGGTTCACCAAAGCTCGGATGATCTGGAAGAAATCAGATTGCTGATATTGCCCGAAAAATACCTGCACGAACCACTTCCCTCACCTGATTTAGTCCGGGTACGCGAAGGGGCGAAAGGCGGCAATGGTTTCTATTTTGATACCGATGGCAATCATGCGCACATCCAGCGCCTGAAAATCCTGCACATGGCAGCTGAAAGATTAAAATCCGACAGCACCTTCCGCGGCAAAGCCTGGATTTCCCTGCCTGTGAGAGACGCAGGAGAACCGTCAGCCAAAGATATCCCGCATCCGGCCTATATTGAGGCCGCTGCCACATCCCAAAAGATGGAGCCCGTTCCGACATAGGAAGCCGGATTTTTGTGTTTGCACTTGTTGGCATAAAGTTCTAATTTCGAGCCAAGTTAACCTTGGCGGTGCTTCGTAAGAAGCTGAGATAAGACGCCTCGAACCTGTGGGCTAATACCTGCGCAGGGAAAGGAAAGACAATGCCTCATATAATCGTGGAGTATACCGACCACCTGAAGGTCGGTATACCGGAACTTCTCAAAAAGCTGCACTTCACATTGGCGGATCAAGACACAGTCGCTCTGGAAGCCATTAAAACCAGAGCGATCCCTGTGCATGATGTTGTGATCGCCGATGGCAACGCGGGCGATAAAATGATTCATGTCACCCTTAAACTTCTGCCGGGCCGCAGTGATGAACTCAAAAAAACTATGGCGCAGGCCTTGTGGCAAATAACACGTGATCACGTGGACGATAATACGATCATGCTAACCGCCGAAGTCACAGAGCTGCACGCCGCCAGCTACACGAAATAAATTCGACCTGAAAGCACAAAACCATGAAAAAACTAGCCTGCCTTCTCTCTCTACTCCTCATCTGCGCTTGCGGCCCGATTTATGATACCCAGTATCGCTATGAAACACCGCCCACGGCTGAAGGAAAAATCTGCGCCAGCAGTTGTATCGACAAGCTGAATACATGCTCGGCCAACTGTAAAACCGAAGAAGCCAATTGCCGCCACATAAAAAGCCTGGAAGCTAAAAACGCCTATCTGGAATACGTGAATGAGCGTCAGAGAAAAGGCGAAAAAGTGAAAAAGAGCCAGAGCGATTTTGAATATTACGGCTCCTGCAGCAATAGCTGCCAAGATGATTGCGAAAACGTTCATCGCATCTGTCATTCAACCTGCGGCGGGAATGTGGTGGAACACCGCACCTGCACAGCATTTTGTAATCAACAATAAACCGGGAGAGTAACCATGACACCTAAAGATCAACCAGCCACGGGCATCTGCCCCTCCACGCTGCACGTAACGCGCGGGGCTATCAGCGGCTCCAAGAAAACCTATGTGGGCGACCTCAAAGTACCGATGCGCGAAATTACGCTGGAGAACGGCGATGCCTTCACCGTCTACGATACCTCCGGCCCCTATACGGATGAGAGCGCACAGCTCGATATTATGAGAGGCCTCCCCAAACTGCGCCAACAATGGATTCTGGACCGCGGCGATGTGGAAGAAATTGAAGGCCGCGCCGTGCAGGCTGTGGATAATGGCTATAAGGACGATGATCATAAAGCCAAGCTGCGCGAGAAAAAAAGGCTTAAGCCATGAACGCTTCCCGGCCAGCCCCGAAAAGCCTTTGCGTGCCAAGGCGGGCCGTAACGTTTCACAAATGCATTATGCGCGTCAGGGCCTTATAACCCCTGAAATGGAATTCATCGCTGTACGCGAAAATCAGGCGCGGGAAGCTGTGCATAATAATAAAGGCGGCGAAGGTTTCGGGGCAAACCTGCCGGACTTTATCACCCCTGAATTTGTGCGCGATGAAGTGGCGGCGGGAAGAGCGATCATCCCCAATAACATCAACCACCCGGAATCTGAGCCCATGATCATCGGGCGGAACTTCCTGGTGAAGATCAACGCCAATATCGGCAACTCCGCCGTTACATCATCCATAGGTGAGGAAGTCGATAAAATGGTCTGGGCCACACGTTGGGGCGCCGATACGATCATGGATCTTTCCACGGGCCGCGATATCCACGATACGCGCGAGTGGATCTTAAGGAATTCCCCCGTGCCGCTCGGCACCGTTCCCATCTATCAGGCGCTGGAAAAAGTGGGCGGCATTGCCGAGGAACTCAACTGGGATGTGTTTAAGGACACGCTTCTAGAGCAAGCCCAGCAAGGCGTGGATTACTTCACCATCCATGCGGGTGTGCGCCTTCCCTATATTCGCTACACAACGGATCGTATCACAGGTATCGTTTCCCGAGGCGGTTCCATCATGGCGAAATGGTGCATGGCGCATCACCGCGAAAGCTTCCTCTACACGCATTTTGAGGAGATTTGCGAGATCATGAAGGCGTATGACGTTGCGTTTTCATTGGGTGATGGCCTGCGCCCCGGCGCGATCAAGGATGCGAACGACCGCGCGCAATTCGCCGAGCTTCCACGCTGGCGAGCTCACCCAAATCGCCTGGAAGCACGATGTGCAAACCATGATCGAAGGCCCCGGCCACGTGCCGATGCATCTGATCAAGGAAAACATGGATAAGCAGTTAAAGGAATGTTACGAAGCACCGTTTTATACGCTCGGCCCCCTGACCACCGACATCGCACCAGGCTACGACCACATCACTTCTGCGATAGGAGCGGCGCAGATCGGCTGGTACGGCACGGCGATGCTGTGTTACGTAACGCCGAAGGAGCATCTTGGTTTACCAAACCGTGACGATGTGAAAACAGGCGTTATCACCTATAAAATCGCGGCCCACGCGGCTGACCTTGCCAAAGGCCACCCCGGCGCGCAAAAGCGTGATGATGCCCTGTCCCTCGCCCGCTTCGAATTCCGCTGGCAGGATCAGTTTAACTTGAGCCTTGATCCTGACACGGCAAGATCGATGCACGATGAAACCCTCCCCGCCGAAGGGCACAAACATGCCAGCTTCTGCAGCATGTGCGGCCCCAAATTCTGCTCCATGAAAATTACGCAGGACGTGCGGGACTTTGTGGCGGAAACAGAAAAAGACAGAGCCGCTTAAATGCAAAGCTTTTGGTCAAATGCGAAAGAGTATTTTAAGCAATTTCTTATAATACTTTTTTCATGTATTTTTACGCTATGGGCGACTTTTTTTAATCGCTCCATTCGTTTTTTTCTGAGGATGCAATAAGGCTAAATCAAATTGGCCCCTACTTTTTGAGTATGTCTTTAATAAGCCTGATATATGCAGTGGCTTTTATTTTGCCTATTTCGTTTGGGTTTTCGATTCTATCATTCGGCCTTACAAGATTCTTATTCTTTACTAAGCTTAAGAAAGTACTTCGATTTATAGGTCCAGCGCTTCTTGGTCTGGTTCTTTTATATTTTCTATGTGGGTTTATATACTCACAGATTTATGCAGTAGTTGTACCCGCTAGTCCGATCAGCGATTTATATAAAGTTCAATGGAAATCCAGAGAGATCAGTAAAGAAAAATCGACAAATATTTGCGGCGAAATAGAAAAAGGCTGGGATGGAAACCTGAAGAATTTTGAAGAAGCGAAGAATTTTTTGGATGGCTTCGTCAGCAAATGGGATTTAAATTTTAAAAGAGAATATCCTCGAAAAAATGGGTACATAACTTATTATTTTAGACCCCCAAATACTAAAAGCAATCTGGATCAAATCAAAAATGATTTGGATAAGGAATTCAAAAATAGTGGGATTGGCTCATCCTTCATTGGCTTGATCAAGAATGGTATAAGAAATGGTTGATTGAGAACCCCGACCACTCAACTTTGATAAATCATATAGAAATACAAGAGCCTTTTGTGAAAGTGGCTTTTGAGACCACATATCCAACTTTTGACAAATTTATTAAGGGGGAAATTTATTCACAGCCTCCCGAGTATGTCATAAAGGCGGCGCAATCTGCTGGACTGATTTTTGATAAGGCTGAGGCTATGCAGCATTTAAATTTTTTATATTCAAAAGAGTTAGGATTTACCGCTTTTAATGCAAATCTTCAGCTTTGGGGTGTGCCCAATCAAAGCGATAATGAGAAGAAAAAAGTGATTTTGGATAAAGCTGAATGTAGCTTTGGCCAAGGTTGGTTTGGCAGAACTTTTACAATAAGAATCGATTTTTAAAAGGCCCACCATGCACGTAATCGTATTCATCAAAGCCACGGAAATTAAATGACCACCCTTCCCCCCTGCCCGAAATGTTCCTCGCCTTACGTCTATGAAGACGGCCCCCTCCTCATCTGCCCGGAATGCGCGCATGAGTGGAACCCGGAAAACGCAGGCGGTGAGGAAACGGCCCCTGTGATTAAAGATGCCGTCGGCAATATACTGGCGGATGGCGATAGCGTTACCGTGATGAAAGACCTTAAATATCGCGGCGGGGTGGTGAAATTGGGCACGAAGGTGAAATCCATCCGGCTTGTTCCCGGTGCCTCGGACGGGCATGATATTGACTGCAAAATCCCGGGCGTTGGCCAGATGGGCCTCAAATCCGAATTCGTTAAAAAGATTACGGATTAGGGTCCGGCTCATCCGCCCCCACGACATTAATAATCTCGCCCGTATCCTGCGCGCGCGGGGCGTTGAGATCGGCCTCATCCGCATCCGCCTTTGTTAGCGTTAAATGCGGGTCGATCAGCGGCACGGCATAGCTGTGGGTTTCGGCGTAATCCTTGAACACCGCGCCGGTATCAATAAAGAAACAATTGCCGCGCTGGCGAATTTGATCACCCGCCGTATGCCCCATAAACACGCGGGTAATGCCGGGTACGCCGCTTTGGTCGTTATCCAGCACCCGCCTGCGGCTCCAGATCGCCTGATAAAGCGTATCCGGGTCGCCGTCATTGACCTTCTGCACGAATTCCTGCCACGACAGGCCCTCCGGCACATCAGCATGGACGATACCCACAACGCCGCTATCGGTTTCCAGCTCGATCAACACGGGTAAATCCTCGAACACCTGACGGATTTTCATGGCCTGATCATGCTTCAGTTTCCCCAGCCAGTTCAAACTGCGCGAATTGAAATACTGGTAAAATTGTGGGAAGCCGAATTTGTAGAAATTATCGTTTGAACCCAGCATATGCATGACGACATCATCATGATTACCGCGCACGGAATACACGTAAGGACGTTGCAGGAAGTCATAGACCTCGTGCGATTCCGGGCCGCGGTCAACCAGATCCCCCACCACGATCAACCGGTCCTTGGTTTCATCGAACTGCGCGATTGCCAGCGCGCGGTCGACCAGGAAGAAACATCCGTGAATATCACCCACAACGAAATCGCGGCCTTCGGTATTTTTGGATAAACGCAATACCCGGTTTTTATGGCTCATAGCCTGATCCTCCCCTTTTATAAAACCTCACACAGTTACGAATGGTAGGTGATTCCCACAACACTGACTAGGGTGAGATCGGGGATTGATTTCGGCAGGGCAGAGTGAGAGGATCAGCCCATGAAATGCCTGATGATTTTTACTGTTCTGCTCCTTGCATCCTGCGCCAATTTTAAGGGCCCGTCACAAAGCCCCGCGAAGATGAGCGCCGATACGCTGTGTTACCGCGCGGCCTACGCCAAAAACAACGAAGCCATTCATGATGAGATCGCGGCGCGGCGCCTTAATTGCCGCAAGCTTTTGGATCAGCAGGGCGCCATTGGCTCCGGCCCCGTAGGCGGCCCTGTGGCAGGCCCGTCATATTAGGCTCAGGTTTCCACCCGTAATTTCCGGAAATGAGGGGAAAGCGCTGCCACCAGCCCGACAACAATCAACGTACCCATCCCGCCCATAACGATGGAAGGAACAAGGCCAAACGCCGCTGCTGCCATACCGCTTTCAAATGCACCGATTTCATTCGATGAAATAATGAACATGCTGTTTACCGCCGAGACACGGCCTTTCATATTATCCGGCGTCAGAATCTGCATCAGCGTACCGCGGATTACAACGCTGACGCTATCAAATGCCCCCGCCAGAATAAGAAACACGAGCGCCGAAGCAAAGCTGGTCGAAAGACCAAAACCAATCATAGCCACGCCAAAACCGCCCACCACAATTAACATCCGCCTTGCGGTAATAACACGCATGGGCCGGAGCGCGAAGAAGAGCGCTGTTAGCACAGCTCCCAGCGCGGGGGCAGAACGTAAGATACCAAGCCCTTCCGCGCCCAACCCCAGAACCTCATGCGCAAACGCGGGCAGAATGGCAATCGCCCCGCCAAACAAAACAGCCAGCATATCAAGGCTCATCAATGATAACAGCGCACGGTTACCCAGCAGGAAACGCCAGCCTTCCACAATGCTTTTCGCGGCAGATGGCCGCGTTCCTGCATCGGTCTTTACGCGTTCCGGCACGTTAATCCGGGTACACAAAGCCAGCCCTATCATCATAATCGAAAGTGGAAAAAGCCAAGCCCCATGCGCGCCGTACCCACCGTAAATCAGCCCGCCCAAAGCCGGCCCGCCAATCAGCGCCATTTGCATGGTTGTCCCCTGCCAGGCGGCAGCGGCGGAAAATTCGGAGCGTCCCACAATCATCGGCAATAACGAAAACGCCGCCGGCATGATAAAGCTGCGCGCGAAGCCGGAAACAGCAATGCCGATATAAAGGGCTGCTAATATAAACTGGTCACTGGTTTGAATATACTGCCCGGCAATTACCAGCAATATCAGGGCGTTTAAGGTCAGTGTCGCGATGGCAGCGCGGTAGATTTTCTGCGGGGAATACGTATCAACAAAATGTCCGGACACAAGGGCGCATAACAAGGCGGGAACCGCTTCCGCCAACCCCACAAGCCCCAGCATCAAGGGGCTATGGGTCAGCTCATAAACCTGCCAGCCCACAACAACCGCCTGCGCCTGCATGGCGGACATCACACAAAGCCGTGTCGAAAATCAGGAAACGGAAGTTGTTATTGCGAAGAATGGCAAAGGAGAGAGCAGACATGATCTTTTCGCATCTATGCGCCTGCGCCCCCATCTCTGTCAAGACAACTAATTTATGCTGCCGCTTTCAGGGCTGTGCCGTTTGCCTGCAGGCTTACATCCACATTGCCGCGCGTGGCTTTGGAATAAGGACAAATTTGATGTGCCGCTTCCACCAGCTTTTCGGCATCAGCTTGATCAGCGCCAGGAATGGTCGCATTCAGCGTGACGGAAATGAAAAAGCCCTTCGCATCGTCCTTGTGCAACTGGACAGTGGCTTCCACTTCCACCGCATTCGGGTCGATTGATACTTTGTGCTGACCCGCCATCGCCTTAATCGCCTGCCCAAAACAGGCAGAATAACCGGCAGCGAACAGCTGCTCCGGGTTTGTGCCGGGACCGTTTGATCCGGGCGGGGAAAGTTTAAGATTGATTTTACCGTCTTTCGAGCTGGCGGTACCTTCGCGGCCTGCCGTGGCAGAAGCTTGTTCGGTTGCGAGAATAGTCATGGAGTAAGTTCCTTCATGGTTGATATGGTCATCCAAAATTAAGCCAGACGCGGTGAAAAAGCCACCAATCAATTACGCCTAGGCTCACCTTGAAAAATGACGTAGAATTCTAAATCATAAAGAAAAGGAGTTCCCTTTCATGCCTGCCGCCAAGCCTTCGAAATCCAAAGCGTCCCCGATCAAAAAAAATTGCCGTGATCGGCTCCGGCGTTATGGGCTCAGGCATTGCAGCACAAGTGGCCAATGCCGGCATTCCCGTTGTGCTTTTAGATATAAAGGTGGAAGGCAAAAATCTGCCGGCTGACGCCGTTGCCCGCATGTTAAAGACAGACCCCGCGCCCTTCATGAGCAAGGAGAATGCCAAGCTGATAACAACCGGCAATCTGGATGATGATCTTAAACTCATCAAGGATTGCGACTGGATTATCGAAGTAGTGCTGGAAGATTTAAAAGTTAAACACGCCACTTACGAAAAGCTGAACAAGGTCCGTAAAAAAAGGCTCGATCATATCCTCCAATACATCCACCATTCCGCTGGAACATCTGGTCAAGGGTCAGGGTAAGGATTTCGAAGCCGATTTCCTGATCACGCATTTCTTCAACCCGCCGCGTTATATGCGCCTGCTGGAACTGGTGGTAGGCAAAAAAACGCGGCCCGATGCCGTTCAGGCCGTGCGTGAATTTTGCGATATCAATCTTGGTAAAGGCGTTGTGAAATGCCACGACACGCCGGGCTTCATCGCCAACCGTCTGGGGGTTTACTGGCTGACGGCGGGAGTGAACGAAGCCATTAAACAAGGTGTATCCGTAGAGCTTGCTGATGCCGTCATGAGCCGCCCGGTTGGTATTCCTAAAACAGGCGTGTTCGGGCTTATCGATCTTGTCGGCATTGATTTGATGCCCAAGCTGGCGGACTCACTTCTTTCCACACTCCCCAAAAACGATCCGTATCGAAAATTATTTGTTGATCACCCTTTCATCCACGGCATGATCAAGGATGGCTACACGGGCCGCAAGGGCAAGGGCGGGTTTTACCGTTTGAACCCGGACAGCAAAGCAAAAGAAAAACAATCACTCACCATCAACGCCAAAAAATTTGATGAAAGCCAGTATGCTAAATCTGAAAAAGCATCCGGCTTGGAATCACTCTCGGCACGCGGCCTCAAAAATGTTTTGACCGCGGATGATGAGGGCGGCAGATACGCCTGGGAAGTCTTGAATCAGACCCTTCAATATGCCGCCAGCCTTGTCGATGAAATTGCTGAAACGGTTTACGATATCGATGAAGGCATGAAGCTCGGCTATAATTGGAAATCCGGCCCGTTTGAGATGATAGACGCGCTGGGCCCGGAATGGTTTGCGGGTGAGCTTAAAAAAGCCGGGATGGATGTCCCTAAAATCCTGAAAGATGTCGGCTCAGGCACGTTCTACAAAATTGAAAACGGCGCGCTGCAGTATTTCGGTACGGATAAAAAATATCATAAAGTGGCACGCCCAGATGGCGTTCTGCTGCTATCCGATATCAAACTCGCATCGAAACCTGTTCTGAAAAACGGCTCAGCAAGTGTGTGGGACATCGGCGATGGCGTCCTGTGTTTTGAACACACATCAAAAATGAATACCTTTGATGATGGCACGTTCGAAATGCTGGGCAAGGTAAAAGCGTTTATTGAAGGCAACGATCAATATAACGCGCTGGTTGTTTATAACGAAGCCTCGAATTTCTCCGCCGGGGCTAATCTCGGCCTTGCCATTTTCATGATCAACATCGCGATGTGGCCGCAGGTGGAACAATTCATCGCGGGTGGGCAGAAGATGTTTATGGATCTCAAATACGCGCCCTTCCCCGTGGTTAGCGCCCCATCCGGCCTCGCGCTTGGCGGCGGCTGCGAAATCCTGCTGGCGAGTGACGCCGTGCAAGCCCATGCCGAAACTATACCGGCCTCGTCGAAGTCGGCGTTGGCCTCATACCCGGTTGGGGCGGCTGCAAGGAAATGATCCTGAGATTCCAGGAAAAGGAAAAAGAAAAATTCGCCGCCGATATGGCAAAAATCGGCAAAAAGAATATCTGGATTTCACCTGACACCACCCCCATGGGCGCAGTGCGTAAAGCCTTTGAAGTGATCGGCACAGCCACCGTTGCCAAGAGCGCCTTTGAAGCCAAGGAAATCGGCTATTTCCGCGAAAGTGACGGCATTACCATGAACCGCGACCGCCTGTTGTTTGACGCAAAGAAGCGCGCACTAGCGCTGGCGAAGGACTATCAGCCCCCGTTAAAACGCGAAGATATCCGTTTGCCTGGCCCCACAGGCAAGCTGGCCTTGGATATGGCGGTCAAAGACCTTCAGAAATCAGGCAAGGCCACACCTTATGACGGGGTGGTATGCGAAGTACTGGCAACGGTGCTGTCCGGCGGCAAGCATGACTACACGGAAAAGCTGACGGAAGATGCCATTTTGAAGCTTGAAGTCTCCGAGTTCTCGAAACTGCTGCGCAATGAGGGCACGATGGCCCGGATTGAGCATATGCTGGAAAACGGCAAACCGTTGAGGAACTAAACGGCAGCTTTAAATTGACATAATTATATACATATGTCATATTCCCGCGATGCTGACTCATGAGTTTGACATCACCGAAGAAGCCCATTTTAAAAGCCTCGCCCGCAGCTTCGGTCTGGCCATGCGGTTTTTTGAAAAGGAAAGCCGCACCGGCATTTCCTATGCCGGAAAAACGCTTTACCACCCCTTCCTGATCGCCATCGAAGGCCCCCCGGCAGGTGGCAAAAGCACCTTCATTGAGCTGGCGGCACTGACTTTTGCCGAATTGGTTAAAGATCAAGGCCTTACCCTGCAGCAAGAACCCCTTAAAAAATACTGGCCGGATGATACAGGCCACCGCGATGTGAAAGTGTGGATGCGCTGGCTCTTTAAGGATGTCCAAGGCAACCCGTTTGAAATTCGCAGCGATGACAGGCTGGCCGTTGACTGCCTTTATGACCAGCATCCTGATGTAGCCTTGCCCACCATCGAAATGCCGCATGTCCGTTTCCGCGAATGGCCTGATGAAGACTTTCTGGAAAACAGCCGGATCGTCATCACGATATTCCGAGAAAACAACCACCGCTTGTTAAAAATATCTATCGACCCTGAACTGGAAGCTGATAAAATATTGGATGTTCTGACTACAAACACAGAAGCTATCAGCACACCATGTTTAACTTCATCGATATTTACTGTGAACGAACCGGACCCGGCTTTTTAGCCGAGCCTATAAACGCTTTTACCAATCTGGCATTTTTCATCGCAGCGTTCTTAGCACTGCTTCTGGCCCGTAAAGAAAAGGCCCTGGACTGGCGTTCCGGCATCCTGATCGGCCTTATTGTTGTGATCGGTACGGGCAGCACATTTTTCCATACCTTCGCGACATTCTGGGCGATGCTGAGCGATTCTCTGCCGATTCTTATTTATCAGATCACCTTCATTATTTTCTACGCCTGGCGGGTTATGGGCTGGAACAAATGGCGCATTCTGGCGCTGCTGGGAGCTTTCTTTTTCGTGCAATATCTGGCTGCCCTGGCCCCGCGGGACTGGATCAACGGATCGATGGAATACGCCCCGGCCTTTTTATTCCTTTTGGGGCTGGCCGTATGGCACGCCAAAAACGCGGCGCGGGAAAACTGGAACCTTCTGGCTGCTGCCGCCATTTTTTCAGTATCGCTTGTTTTCCGCTCCATCGATGACGCCCTCTGCCCGCAAATCCCGGTGGGTACGCATTTCCTGTGGCATGTATTAAACGGAGCTCTTTTATATCTGACGGCGCGCGCTTACCTGCTGAGCGCCCGCAAGCCCAATTAACCGCATGACCCTTCCTGCTTTTTTCATCGCCGGCGCCAGTTTCAGCGGAGCGGAAATATTACAAACCCTGCTGAAAGAAAACCCGGCTCTTTTCTTTCCGCAAGGCAAGCCATCCGCCTTTTTTTACCGCAGCGATTTATATGCTGCCGGAACAGATAAATACCAAACACTGTTTCATGATTGCGACCCGCACCGTCTGCCGGGTGATACCGGCATACAATATTTCGAACGTGGTATTGTTCTGGGGCCTGATAAAAAATACCTTTGGCAACCACAGGAGGATTGCGCTTTTCGTATAAAAAAGCATTGTCCTGATGCTAAAATCATCATCTGCTTACGAAATCCCTTAGCGCGTGCGGCAACACATTTCGAACATGCCAAAGCAGCATCACTTGAAAAAACCGGTACTCTCGCTGATGCCCTGCAAGAGGAAAAAGATGGAAAACGAACGCCGGAAAATCATCCACTTTGCTATCTCTACCGCAATAAATATTCCGAACATGTTGCCCACTGGAAGCGGTTATTCGGAGCCGGCAATCTGTTGATTGTCCTCTACGAAAACCTAATCGCCGATACTGAAAATGAACTAACACGGATTGCCCATTTTCTAAGCATTCGTCCACATGCCCTCGATAAGCTCTCTATCCTGAAAGCAAAAAGCGATATAACGCCATTCCTTTCCAAAATCTTTGAATTCATGGATCGCTTTCCATCCCTTAAACCGGTCCAGTTGTTTTTTTTTATCGCGTTTGCAGAGCAAATCGTCTTATTCAGAAAACCCGGCTGACCTCCCCGAACCAATTACAAAAGCGTTTTTAGACGATATATCCCCGCTGGAAACACTGACAGACATTAAAGATTTACCCTCAAAATGGATGGCTGATAAAATTAATAGTTAAAATACTATGTAATATTTACAGCTGTTTAAACATGCGCTGATACAGTGGGGGCATGTTCTGGTTTAACAAAAAAAAATTCGGACAAACAGAAAGCCCAAAAAACGGCTTCAGGGTGTGAAGGGGGTTCATCGAAAGATGAACAATCAAGCAAAAGCCAGCGTATCCGGGAGGAGGCGCTGGCCAATGCGCGTGCCGCAAGAATAGCGATCGGGGAAGAAACCCTCGACAAAATCGCGGCCGCCATGACAAAAAAACAACAATCCGTTATGGAACAGGCTAAACGCCAGATTAATACCGCCGACCCGGACAAAGTTCTGGACGAGCTTCTTTATATGATGAAGAACCGCAGCTAAACCACGGCTCTTCATTTCTCTCTAAAATCTGTAGGAAACACCGGCCCCGATAATGACAGGATCCAGATCCACGTTATCGGCTCTTAAGGCTGTGCCGTTCAGGCTGCTGTCAACGTCCACTTCCAGATTAATGTACTTAATATCAAGGTTTATACCCCAGCGGTCGTTAATCCAGTAATCAGCCCCGGCTTGCAGCGCATAACCGAACCCGCCATGAACATCCAGCCCCTGAAAGCCGGAATCATCATCTTCGCCATAAAACATGGAATAGTTAATACCAGCCCCCACATATGGACTGAACTTGTTATCCGGCGCGAAGTGATATTGCAGGGTCAGGGTGGGGGGTAAAATCCAAGGCACTGCCGATCTCATTAGCGCCCGCATTAATGTCATGCTTTGATGTTGCGGCAATTAACTCAGCCGCAATGTTTTGAGTAAAGAAATATGTCAGGTCGATTTCAGGCGTAACCGCGTGATCAACATCCGTCTTAAGTCCTGTGACATTTTCATGGCCATCACCATCGGCAACCACATCAAGAACACGGCCCCGTATCTGGAAACGCTCCTTCGCCCAAACAGAGCTACCCAAATCCTTCGCCAGCACCGGAGATGCCGCCACCACCAAAACCGCTGCCAGCATGCTGCCATTCAAAATATTTTTCATGATCTAGATCCTTTTCGCACTGAAATATTATGATTCACTTGCCATCATAATAAGGAACCAGATTGCGAAACGACTTGATAAGGGTCAATTCTTATTATCGTCATCATCATCCAGCAAGATACGGCGCGCCGCACCTTCCAGATCGTCATACTGCCCGGATTTTATGCTCCACACAAAAGCACCAAGCCCCAACAAACCCAGAAAAAGCGCAATGGGGATAAGATAGATAAGCACACTCATGTCTTCAGCCTTAGCCGGAAAGAATTGGCAATCACGAGCAGGGATGACCCCGACATCGCCAGCGCCGCAATCATGGGCGTTACCAACCCCGCCAGCGCAATGGGAATGGCGATGATATTATAAACAACAGCCAGCGCAAAATTTTGCTTTACCAGTTTCTGCGTAAAACAGGCTGTTTTATAGGTAAGCGCCACAGGGCTCAGTTGATCGCCCATAAAAATAATATCCGCCGCATTTTGTGCCATATCGATGGCGCTGCCGGGCGCCATGGAAACATCCGCCCCGGCAAGCACAGGCGCATCGTTTAGCCCGTCCCCTACCATCAGCACCTTATGACCCGCAGTTTTAAGGCCTTCCAGAATTTTGTATTTATCCGGCGGGGTCTGCTGCGCGTGGTATTGTTTGATGCCGCAGGCTTGCGCGACAGATGAAGCTGCCGACTGACGGTCGCCCGTCACCATGACGGGAGTAAGCCCACCGTTTTTCAGCTCGTCAACAACCGCCGCCGTGTCGGCACGCAAAGTATCGCTGAAGGTAAAACGCACGGGTTTGTCATCGGCAACGCTCAGCCATAGCTCCATCCATTCATCCTGCGGGGCTGTTTCATCGCCGCACCATGTGCGGCTGCCGAGCCTGACCGCCTTGCCTTTATAAACGGCTTCCATCCCCCGGCCCGGATGATCCCGCACATCTGATAATTCATAGAGCGCTCCGTCATAAGAGCCTGCCAGCGCCTTGGATAACGGATGCGTGCTATGCGCCGCCAGTGATGCCGCCAGCCTCAGAGAATTCCCATCATAATCGCCTTGAAGCGCGGGATGCCCAGCTGTCAACGTGCCGGTCTTATCCAGCAGGACCGTATCAATCCCGGCCAGCCGCTCCAACGCATCGCCTGATTTCACCAGCACGTTATTCTTCATCAGCTTGCCCGTGGCCAGAACCTGCACCACCGGCACCGCCAGCCCCAACGCGCACGGGCAGGTAATAATCAATACCGTAATCGCGATCATCAAAGCTTCCTGCCAGACGATGCCGCCAAACACCAGCCAACCGATAAAGGCCAGCGCCGCCAGACTGTGTACCACGGGGGTATAAAGCCGCGCCGCCCGGTCGGCAATACGCACATATTGCGCCTGCCCTTGCCCGGCTTGTTCCATCAGGCGGATGATATCAGCCAGCAGTGTATCTTCGGCACGCTTCATAACCTTGATCTGAATGGGGGCGGCGATATTCATCGTGCCGGCATAGACATGGCTGCCGTTTTCAATCACTTGCGGTAAGGTCTCTCCCGTGATCAGGGATGTATCAATCTCACTGCGCCCTTCGGTTACAATTCCGTCAACCGGGCATTTTTCCCCCGCCATGACACGCACAGTCATATCCTCTTCCAGATCACGCACGGGCAAGCGCTGGATTTTGCTATCCTTTAGCACATGGGCAAAACCGCTCAGCGCGCTCAATAAACCCGTTGCCGTGGACCGGGCATGCTTACGCGCCCGGAAATCAAAATACCGCCCGATAAGCAGGAAGAAAATCAGCATCACGGCGGAATCAAAATAAACGTATTCGCTGTGATTGATGGTGCCAAACAGGCTCATCGCCCCGGTTAATATGATGCCGATGGAAATCGGCACATCCATATTCGTCTGTCCCTTAGCCAGAACCTTGACGGCGGAACGGAAAAAAGGCCGCCCGGAAAACAGAATGGTCGGCAGGGCAATTATGGCGGACACCCAGTGGAATAATTCCCGCGTTGCCAGCCCCATGATCTCACTGCTCGCGCTCCACAACCCCACCGAGAGCAGCATGATATTACCCATGGCAAATCCGGCGACACCCAAGCATAGCAACAAAAATCGCTCTTCTTGCTGGGATGTGCTTTCCTCTTCCGCCGCATCATACGGCACAACACCAAAGCCCAGCGATTCAACCGTGCGGACGTAATCATTGGCTTCTTGCGCTTTGCCATCCCAATGCATCGACAAACGCCCGGTTGAATAATTTAAACGGGCGTCCCGGATATGATCTTCCCGGCGCAGCGCCCCTTCAATCTTCTGAATACAGGCCGCACAATGCACACCGCGCACCATGACAGAAAGGCTGTAACTGCCATCCTTTTCACGGCGGGCGAGATGGTCAAAGCCTTCCGTACTTAATGATTCACCAAGGTCAGGCTGGTCTGATACTGTTGCTGGTTCCATGTGCTTTTCAACTGTGCTTTCCAGAGACCTCGCATCGGCAGTGGCAGCGGGGCCTCATAAATACCGTCCCCTTTATGCATGAGTCGGGCCTCAAAATCGAGGCCATCCTGCACGGGCCGAATAATACGCGCGCTAACAAACGCATCCTTGATCGGCACGCCATTTTCATCAGCCAGTTGCCAACGCAAAACACCGTCTTTAAATTCCGCCTTTTCTTGCAAGACCGGCTGGTTTTTGGCTGTCTCCAGAACCTGATTAAACTTAAGCCCCTTTTCATAGGCATTGTCAGTCACAACACCCGTCTGGGTACTAACAGCCATATAGACGAAAATTCCATCCAGCAAAGCCACAACCGCAAAAAAGATCACAAAATAACGTGGGATCCATTTATCCTTCGGGTTTTTGGGAACTTCCAGCGCTTCTTCCATGTCATTTCCGTTTCGTGATGAATTTGGCATCATAGTCAGTGCGGATGGTTTTTTCCCGATCTTCCAGAATAAATTTTATATCACGCGGTTCATCCGGCGGCACATGGGCATGTAGATTGATATGATAAGACCCAACGCTATCAGCCGGGACAAACAGATTATCGGCACCCACATCGCCTGCGGCGCTGACATCAATAACGGCGCCATCTAACCCCTCTACACTGATCATATATGTCTTGTGATCATGCGTTTTATTTAAGATTTTAACCGTGTAACCATTACGAATTTCGCCGCTGGAAAGCTGAACATACAAGGGGTTGCGGTCATGCAGAATATGCAGCTCCGCCGGGGCGCGGGTGATCAGCGCATAAAGCATCACGCTTCCGACCAGCGCCAGAATGGCGGAATAATAAAACGTGCGGATGCGGAAAAATTTGAACTTCTCCGCCCCGCCTTTTACAGCTGCCGCCATGTGATTGGTGGTATCATAACGGATCAGCCCACGCGGGCGCTCTACCTGATCCATGATATTATTACAGGCATCCACACATAAACCGCAGGCAATGCATTCCATCTGCAGGCCATTACGGATATCAATCCCCATCGGGCATACCTGCACGCAGGCCGTGCAGTCGATACAATCCCCGCGCCCATCCCAGCTTTCCCCTTTTTTATGTTTGCCGCGCGGCTCCCCGCGATCAAGATCATAACCAATGATCAGCGTATCCTTATCAAACATGGCAGATTGAAAGCGGGCGTAGGGGCACATATAGGTACAGACCTGTTCCCGTGCAAAGCCCGCCATCAGATAAGTGCTGAAGGTTAGCCCCGCAATAACCGTCAGTACGGTCGGCGATACATCGAATTCAAAAAAGCTCCAGACCAATGTCGGCGCATCATTGAAATACAGCACGAAAGACCCCGCCGTACACCAGGCAATGATCAACCATATAAAATGTGTCAGCCCAATTTTGCAGATTTTTTCAAACGTCCACGGCCCTTCATACAGTTTCTTCCGGGCATTGCGGTCCCCCTGCACAAAGCGTTCAACCCAGACGAAAAGATCGGTCCAGACCGTCTGCGGACAGAAATATCCGCACCACACCCGCCCGAACATGCTGGTCACAAAAAAAAGAGCAATCGCCGCCAGAATAAGAATGCCGGTGAAGATATAAATTTCCTGCGGCCAGATCTCGATCCAGAACCAGTAAGCGCGCGGCCCGTTAAGATCGATCAACACTGCCTGATCCGGAGCATTCGGCCCGCGGTCCCAGCGGATAAAGGGGACAAGATAATAAATCCCCAGCGTGACAATCATAGCCACCCATTTCAGCTTGCGGTATTTTCCCCAAACCCGTTTCGGAAAAATCTTTTCCTGCTTGGCGAAATACCCCAGCAGAGATTGATTACTCTGCTGGTTGCTGTTCTGGTTCTGCGTGCTGTCCATTATCTTCTATCGCTTCCTCTGCCGTAGCCGGGATCAAAACAGGGGCATCATCCTTTTCTCCGCCGCCCAGTTGGTGCAGATAAACCGTCAGCTGCTTGATGGTGTTTTCATCCAGCCGCTCACCCCAGGCGGGCATCATGCCGCCCCGGGCATTATACACTGTTTTAAATATGGTTTCGCGATCGCCGCCATAAAGCCATATAGCATCGGTCAGGTTCGGCGCACCGAATTCATGCTTTCCCTTCGCATCAGGCCCGTGACAGGACGCACATTGCTGCTGGAAGATTTCAGCCCCCGCCGCCAGATATTCTTGCGGTACATCGCCATGCGTTTCATCACCCTGATGGGGATGGGACAGACTGAGAACAAAATCGACAACATTATTCACTTCATCGCGCGTTAGCAAACCTTCCTTACCGAAAGCCGGCATCTGCGAAACCCGTGTGTCTAAACCACCGGCACGAATACCATGGGTTAGCGTCTGGTGAATCTCATCCAGCTTGCCGCCCCACAGCCAATCATCATCGTTCAGGTTTGGATATCCTTTGCCGCCTTCAGCCCCCGTGCCGTGACAGGTAGCACAATTATCCTTAAACGCCGCCGCGCCGCCTGCTATCGCAAAGGCGTATAGTTCAGGGTCGTTCAGGATTTCATTCAAGGAAGCATTTTCAAAACGCTCCAGATACACGTCCTGACGCGCGCGAATTTCCGCCTGACTTTCTTCCAGTTCCTTATATTGAGTGTAACCGCCCATACCTTCCGTGGCACCGCCCGGAACAGGCCATGACGGGTAGACAACGAAATACCAGATGGACCAGATAATACATATGATGAACACCCATACCCACCAGCGCGGCAGGGGGTTGTTCAATTCCTTCAACCCGTCCCATGAATGACCTGTGGTTTCAACACCGCTGACCTCATCAATATCCTTGTGCGCACCGGCAGAATTCTTATTAGATTTTTTATCACTCATCATTTCTCTCCTTCAGGGGAATCTGCGCATCCTGTTCGTATTTTTTCTTTGATCCGGGGCGAAACACCCAAATCACAACCCCGATAAAAAAGATAAAAAAGAATATCAGGCCCGTAAGACCAAATACGGGGCTGGCAAATAGCTCCTTCATAACACCCCCTCATCAACATCTTTCGCGGCTTCAAAATCGACCATGGTCCCTAAAACCTGAAGATAGGCAATGAGCGCATCCATCTCCGAGACGATACCGGGCTGACCGTCAAAATCACGAGCAATCACTTTATCGCCGTAACGTTCTATCAAACCGCCGGTATCAGTACGTGCCTCACCCGTGGCCTGCACAGCGGCATCCTTGGCAGCCATTTTGATCATGTCATCCGTATAAGGCACACCCACGGCGCGCAGCGCTTTCAGGTGTTCAGGAAGATCATGCAACTTCGCCCCCTTATGCATCAGAAAGGAATAGGAAGGCATGATAGATTCCGGCACCAGATCACGCGGCTCAATCATATGCGCCACATGCCATTCATCGGAATATTTACCACCCACGCGCGCCAGATCAGGTCCGGTTCGTTTTGATCCCCACTGGAAGGGGTGGTCGTACATGCTTTCGGCGGCAAGGCTGTAATGCCCGTAACGCACCACTTCATCACGCAGCGGACGGATTTGCTGGGAGTGACAGTTATAGCACCCTTCGCGGATATAGATGTTATAGCCCGCCAGTTCCAGCGGTGTATAAGGACGCACGCCTTGCACAGGCTCAATCACCGTTTCCTGCCGGAATAGGGGTATGATCTCAATAATTCCGCCGATCAACACAACAACAATAATGAACCCCAAAAGCAGAAGGGAATTCTTTTCCAGTTTATCGTGGTTCATCCAGCTCATGCTGTGGCTCCTTGTAATTGTGTACGTTGTTCTTTGGCGCTGACGTCACCGCGTATGGTCCGCCAGAAATTGTAAACCATGATGAGGGCGCCCGTGAGGTAGAGTATCCCGCCCATGGCGCGGATCGCGTAGAACGGCTTCATCGCCATCACGGTTTCCACGAAGGAATATGACAGGAAGCCCATATCATCATATGTGCGCCACATCAGACCCTGCATCACACCGGCAATCCACATGGCGGCGATGTAAAACACGATCCCGATCGTGGCGATCCAAAGATGCAGGCTCACCAGCTTTGTGGAATAAAGACGATCCCGCCCCCAAAGACGCGGCACCATGTAATAAAGTGCGCCGAAGGAAATAAACCCGACCCAGCCCAGCGCCCCGGAATGGACGTGACCGATGGTCCAGTCAGTATAATGCGACAGTGAGTTGACAGCGCGGATCGACATCAGCGGTCCTTCAAATGTGCTCATCCCGTAAAAGGCCAGCGCGATAATCATGAACTGGATGATCGGATCCTCGCGCAGCTTGTGCCACGCACCGGAAAGCGTCATGACGCCGTTGATCATCCCGCCCCAGCTCGGCATCCAGAGCATGATGGAGAACGTCATCCCCAAAGTCTGCGCCCAGTCGGGCAGCGCCGTATAATGCAAATGGTGCGGCCCCGCCCAGATATAAATGAAGATCAGCGACCAGAAATGGACGATCGAAAGGCGGTAGGAATAAACCGGACGCTCCGCCTGTTTCGGGATAAAATAATACATCATGCCCAGGAAACCGGCGGTCAGGAAGAAGCCCACGGCGTTATGCCCGTACCACCACTGGATCATGGCGCTTTGCACACCTGCCCACGCCGAATAGCTTTTGGTCCCCATAAATTCAACGGGGATCGAGACATTATTCCCCAGATGCAAAACAGCCACAGTAATGATAAAGGCCAGATAGAACCAGTTGGCGACATATAAATGCGGCTCCTTACGCTTGATGCAGGTCATCAGATAAACCAGTAGATAAGACACCCAGACGATCGTCAGCCAGATATCCGCATACCATTCCGGCTCGGCATATTCCTTGGATTGCGTGACCCCGGTAACGTACCCCAAGGCCGCCATCACGATAAAAGCCTGATACCCCCAGAAGGTAAACATCGCCAGCTTGTCGCCCCAGAGCCGCACGCCGCAGGTCCTCTGCACCACATAATAGCTAGTGGCAAAAAAGTGCGTTCCCGCCAAAGGCAAAAATCACCGCCGATGTGTGAAGCGGCCGCAGGCGGCCAAAGTTTAAGTAAGGTTCGATATTCAAATCCGGGAACACCATCTGCAGGGCGATGAAAATCCCGGCAGCGAATCCGACAATTGCCCAGAAAATGGTCGCCAGCGTGAAAAGCCGTACCACCTCGTAATTATAATCGGAAACCAGTTTTACATCAGAAGAGGCCATTATTTTTTCCTTCTTAAAAAATCATCAAACCTGCGGTCAGAAATAACCAGAAACTACTAAGAACCAGCGCCCCACGCTTCAGATAACCCCCGGCGTGAGGAAATTTGTGACGCAACGCACCACCTGCCCATGCCACAGCCACTAATGCGGGGATAGTCCCCAGTGTGAATGCCGCCATAGCCGCCCCCGCATAAATAGGTGATGGCGCGCTAGCCGAAGCCATAAGCGCCGCCAATACAAGACCACAAGGCATAAACCCCAGCAAGACCCCCATACCATAGCGTTTCATGCTGTTTGGGTTATTGCCGAGGCGCCCCAAGGCTTTAGATATAAACCTGTATGGCAGGCTAAGCCGTATGCCAGCCGTCCAGGGAAAGATCATACCAAACCTTGGAAAAGCCGTCACCAGGAACATAACCCCCGCTAACATAAGCAACGGCACACTGATCAAGATTTTTAAATCTGAAAACAAAAACGCCAGATTAATAAGGCTGCTCACCAGAATTGCCAACGCCACATAGGTCGTCATACGCCCCAAATGATAAGGCAGGAGAAGTGAAGAGGAGAGCCGGTTTAACTGCGGATTATCGCTGGTTTGTGCCAAGACGAAGGGGGCGCACATCCCCGCACAATGCGTAAAGCCGCCCACCAGCCCCGCCAGAAACAGGCTGAGCGGCAAACCATAAGACGTGCTGACGTCATGTAGACATTGTGCAATTAACATAGAGGCCCATGTGTTTATTATTCTCTCCCATTTTGCGCAATGCAGCAGCTTTGTGCATTGACCGATGTCAATTTATCCATGGCACAAAACCATTTGATCATTACGTAAACCATGTGCTAATGCTTGGCACATGATCATAAATACGGAAATAAAAACCTTAATTGCCACCATCGAAAAAGGCGGCCCGGATAACGACTCTCATGTAAAACAGCTAATTCAGGCGTTGAGCCAGTCGTTCGCGGATAATCAGGACCGCTACAAAAACTACCCCGCCAGCGCAGCCATTCCCGAAGCTTACCCGGTGGACGAAGATGGATATGCCGTAACCTTTGACCCCGTGGAAGATGAAGCCGGATTCTGGGATGCCTGGTCACGATACGGCATTGTTGTCGGCAAGAACATAGCGCCCCCGGAACTATGCGCGCAGACCGTAGCCCGCATTCATGAAATTTTTAACGACCTTAGCGGTAACAAATGCAATATTCTGGACCCCGCCACCTATGACGCCATGCCGGTGGATAAAGAAGGTACACCTATATTATCCCGCGGGTTTCTGGAGATATACCACGATGATGCTTTGGCGCAATTACGCCAGAACATCCGCAGCTATATTCACCATGCTTTAATCTGGGGCAGTCCCAAAATATGGACATCCTTGACCGGCTGGGTGTAAAATTACCAAGCCATGAAGGCGGCAAGGCATTGCCACTGCATGTTGATCAGAACCCCACGATTGACCCGGATTTCAAAACATTGCAAGGCGTGCTGGCTTTGGTTGATTGCCCGGCAGAACGCGGTACATTCCGCGGTGTTCCCGGATCAAGGAATGTGTTCCAGCAATATGCCCAAATGCCGGGCGGCATTGGTGAATTTGTAGAGCTGGACCCTCAGCACCCCATCGCAGAAGAGCTGACCAATAAAGCACAAGCCTTCCCCTTACGCGCCGGTGATATGGTCTCATGGGATAGCCGCACAACTCACGCCAATACGGAGAATATCTCTCAAGACCCGCGCATGGTATTCTATGTCGCCGCCGGATTGGCACAGGAAAATAATGCAGCCGCCGTTGCCGCCCGCAAGGATGCCTTCACAACAGGGCTGGCAACAAGCAAACTGAAGGTTCCGCAAGCCTTGCTGCGCGCTACGATCAAACCACGCTTTATTGATGCTGAGGCGGTATCGCGTATCCGCAAGCCTGAAAACCTGACCCTGCTGGGAAAACTGCTTTATGGCACCGAACGATATGACGACATCATCCCCCCGTCTGCTTCTTAATGCGGAACCTTTTGGGTTTGGCCCGGCAGCTGCCATTGCCGGCTTCTTTCCGCATCTGCGCCCGCACTTTGATGCGATCGGCTATGTCGGCAAACGCCACACTCTCGATCTGCAACGCAGCCTTACTTACGATGCCATCCATGACGTGTCTGAAATGGGTAAGGAAGAACGCGCGGAAGTGCTGGCGCCTATTTTTGCGCAGTATGATGTTTTCCTTTCTGCGATGGATCACAAGATGGTCGAATTGGCAAAGAAGGCCGGATTAAAAGTTTTCTATTACGACGCACTGACATGGTACTGGCCCGAAATTCCAGCAAGCGTGCGAACGGCAGATCTTTATATGGGTCAGAATTTTTTCGGCGTAGAAGAACGCCTGCATGAAATTTTCAGAGAAAAATCTCATGCTCACGCAGTCTCCCCGATTGTATCGAAAGTAAAACCAACACAAAATAAACAACATATTCTTATTAATCTCGGTGGTCTGCAAAACCCTTTCTGGCCGGTTGAGGAAATCACCGCCTTTGCCTCAAAAATCATTGATGCCATTAAAAGCGCGCCGCCTCAGGAAGAAAAAATTATTATCGCCAGTTCCTGCGCCATATCTGAATGCTTAAAAGACCGCGGCGTAAAAACTTACTCCCGCGCTGAAATGGAAACACTTTTGGCAGAATCAAAACTGGCCTTCATGACGCCGGGGCTCGGCAATATATATGATGCTGCGGCTTATAATATACCCACGATATGGCTGCCGCCTGCCAATGACAGCCAGGGGCAACAGCTTAAATTGCTGCAGCAAAATGTCATGTGCGATCAGGCATTGGATTGGCACGATTTCATGAATGGTGATTCGGTGAATTATAAAGCCGTACAAACAGATGTCCTTAAAACCATCGCCGCATTAGCTAAAACACTTGTCACAGATGATGATATTCAAAATCGTCTGGGCAAGGTAATCACACAAAAATACGAAACGTTAAAAGATAGGCATGACAGCCAAACACAGGCCTTAATAAAACGCTTTGGCACAGGCGGAGAAAAACAGGTGGCTGATTTGGTTACACAGTATTCCCGTATCACACCACTGGAAGATGGACCCGCAGGATGAACGAATATCATTTCCGCACAGCTGGTAATTTATGCGTCTGTTTTCGAACAGCCCATGACCTGTCTCATGATAAAAATGCCTTGCTGCAATTCGGAGCTTATATTCCAGGGTTTGAAATGATGGATCAAACATCTGTTCCGCCTGATATAGTTCTGGAGCATATTAAAGGGCCGAAAAATAAATTAGAAAGCAGCGGCAATAAACTTGCTCTCTTATCAAGTGACACTAATGGTATTCCGGCGGATGTTTATCATCTGCTTTATGCTGCCGTGCGAAAGGTGCTGCTATCGCAAAGAAATATTTGCATCGTTCACAGCGCTTGCGTGGGAATAAAAGATCAGTTCCGTCTTGTCGTTGGGCATTCGGGGTCCGGAAAAACAACGCTGGCACAGCGGCTGATTGACCGTCATGGCATGACACTATTTTCCGGTAATAAAACTGCCCTGCGTTTTGAGTCTGATGGCACGATAACAGCCGTGGCAGGAACACGCACCATGACGGCGCTGGATGATAATATGAACCGTTATACCTATGAACTAAAGCCAGAAGACTACGCAGAAAATTGTGAAGTAAAAATCACGAGCATTGATATCATCCGAGTCAATGACGGGGTGGAGGAATGCCAATCCTTATCCCCTTTAAGCGCCCTGCATACGCTCTACCCCTATTTTATGGATCAGGTAAATGCCGATGTGATTGTATGCGGCAGCCATATTTTTGATGGCAATGTAGCGGTTGCTGCTAAACAAAAAATTGTAGATGGCCTCGGTGCTTCCTTACGCCAAACACCCGTTCGAAAAATATCCGGTACCATGGATTATATGGAGTCCTCGATTGGTAACTCACAAAAGCTCTTACCGGAAACATGAAACAAAAAACAAAAATATTATGGGGTGTTTGCGGAATTGGTCACGGTCACACATTCCGGCAAAAACCCTTGATCGAACATTTTTCAAAAGAAGCGGAAATAGTGATACTGGCTTATGGGGAGAGCTATGACGTTTTCAACAAAATATTTCGATAAGCATAAAAATGTCAGCATTGAACGTGTCGCCGTACCCTTTTATGTCGGCAACCAATATGGGCTTGATTTTGAAGCCACAGCGATACACCCGGCAAATCAAAATATAAATTTCCGAAAGATAAATGCCGCAGCGTTAGATGCCGCCATCCAACGTCTGGGAAAACCTGATCTGGTGATCAGTGACTATGAACCCATAAGCGCGCAATATGCTTATCTTCATGATGCGCCCTTGGTCACCATAGATCAGCAAAGCAAATACCTGACCGGGCATTTTCCTCAGCCTTTGAATGGTCAATGGTTCAACGATGAAATTGAGCGTCTGCGTATGTTTTTTCCGAAGGCTGAAAAACGTCTGGCAAGCACGTTTTTTTAAAGTGGTGCAAAAAACCGATACATCAGAAAATGTCGATTTATGCCCTCCGGTTTTGAGTGATGAAATTATCTCACTGCAACGAAAATCAGCGCAGGGAAATAAATCTATCGTTGTTTATATCTCTTCCCAGCAACCTTTTGGACAGAGCGTGGACGCGATTATAGAGGCCTGCCGGACGCAGCCGGATTATCAGTTCCACATATTCGGCAAAGGGCTGAACATAGAAACACCGCCTGAGAACATTTTGAATATTCATTTTTATGATCAGGGTGATCCGGCTTTCCATGAACAACTCTCCGTTTGTGACGGCATCGTTTCCACAGCCGGTCATACGCTGCTGTCTGAAGCCATGTATCTGGGCATCCCTGTATACGCCATTCCCCTGCCCGTCTATGAACAACAAATGAACGCACATATTATTCATGAAAACGGATTTGGAGTATCTCATCTTCACTTTGATAAAGATATTCTGGCATCGTTTATTAAAAACGTCCCGCGATACGCTGCCAATATTAAGGCGGATAAAAACGTTCTTTTGCGCACAGATGGCAGAGATCATATTATCGAACAGCTTAATGCCCAGCTTTCATGATATACCCCTAAGAAGGATTGATAGAAGGGGCATAATGATGCTACATTCATAGTCATGAAGGCTGTATTCCTTTTCATATGTGTTGTTGCTATTTTCACCGCTGGAGTTACATCCGGCGCGGGGGCAGTTCAAGCATCCTGTGCGCATCACATCACCGCTGCAGCGGATGACGGGGTAGATACCACAGCGGTTCCTGCACATAATCACAGCAAGACAAATGGCATTTGTAAAGATTGTTGCTGCCATCATAATCACGTAATGGCAAAACATTGGCTGGAAGTTAGCTATGCCCTGGCTACCGGCAAAACCTTTTTGTTTGAGCTGCCTCAAGCCAAACATTCTCAATATTCTCCCTCCCTTTATAAGCCTCCCATAGCTTGATTTTACAGGCGTAGTGCGCCTGCATTTTGACGCATGCCAGATGTGTGGCATGTGATTATTTACATGTAAAATCAAAGGAATAGCTATGTTAAGAGGACTCTATATTATTTTGGTGTGCGGCGTATTGTGGAGCGGCAATTTATGGGCGGAAGAAGGCCATGGGCATGATCATGGCGGGCATGAGCATGAGGAAAACGCGGTCTCCATAAAGCCGGATATCGCAAAAAAATCGGGAATCAAACTGGCTATTGCCGAGCCGGGCCTTATCAAGAAAGAGATTATCCTGAACGGCAGGATTGTTCTCAACGGCGATACGACCGTGAATTTGCGCGGACGTTTTCCGGGAATCGTGCGGGAAGTGCCTGTGAAGCTGGGTGACAAAGTGCAAGCAGGGCAAACACTCGCCGTGATCGACAGCAATGTCAGCTTGCAGGATTATACGATCACCGCCCCGGTATCCGGCGTTCTTCTGGAACGCAATACGAATGTGGGCGATGTGGTGGATGACCGTACGTTGTTTGTGATTGCCGATCTTTCCACCGTATGGGCCAAGTTTCATATTTTTCCGAAGGATGCAGGCAGCATCCGTGAAGGGCAAGCTGTGCGCGTACACACATTCGATCATGATCTTGATCGGGAAACGGAAGGCCGGATCACTCTCTTCCTGCCCACGGCGGACGCACTGAGTCAAACGCATGTTGCTATCGTGCCGTTGGAAAATGCCAGCGGCCGCTGGAAACCTGGCCTAACCGTTGATGGTCATGTTGGGGTAGCGGAGGATCAGGTTGCCGTGATGGTTCCGGAAACCGCCTTGCAGATGATGGAGGAAAAGACCGTCATCTTCGTGCAGGAAGGCGATAAATATGAAGCGCATCCTGTTAAAACCGGAAGGCGAGACGGCAAATATGTCGAAATCCTAAACGGTCTCAACCCCGGCACCCGTTATGTGAGTGAAGGCAGCTTTATTGTAAAAGCCGACATCATGAAGGCCGGTGCCGGCCATGATCACGCACATTAAGAAGGATAAGAGCATGTTAGAAAACATCATTCATACCTCCATCCGTCACCGCTGGCTGGTGCTACTGGCCGTGATGGGGCTGTGCGTTCTGGGCGGGTATAATTTCAAAAAGCTCTCTATCGATGCCGTACCGGATATTACAAATGTGCAGGTGCAGATTAATACCGAGGCACGCGGTTATTCCCCGCTGGAGGTCGAACAGCGCATTACCTTCCCTATTGAAACGGCGCTTGCGGGATTGCCCAAGCTCGATCATACGCGCTCGTTATCTCGCTACGGGCTTTCGCAAATTACGGTCGTGTTTGAAGATGGCACGGATATCTATTTTGCGCGGCAATTGCTGGCGGAACGGCTGCAGGTTATTGCCTCAGAAATTCCGCCCGGCATAGAACCTGCGATGGGGCCGATTGCTACCGGACTGGGGGAGATTTTCACTTATACGGTGGAAGCGGCAGAAGGCAGCGCCCATACCCCGATGGATCTTCTAACATTGCAGGAGTGGGTGATCGTGCCGCAGCTCCGCAATTTAAAAGGTGTGATTGAGGTGAATACCATCGGGGGATATGAACAGCAATATCACGTTCTTCCCTATCCCGATAAATTGCTGGCTTATGATCTCACCGTACATGATGTAATCGCGGCGCTGGAGGCCAATAATAACAATGTCGGCGCCGGGTATATTGAGCGCAGCGGCGAACAATATCTGGTGCGTGTGCCGGGACAGGTGGAGGATATTGATGATATCAACGCCATTATTCTGGCCAAACGTGATGAGATCACAATCCATGTTCGTGATGTGGCGGACGTAAAGTTAGGTTCGCCCCTTCGCACCGGCGCTGCCATGCAAAACGGGCGCGAAATTGTTCTTGGCACCGTCATGATGCTGATGGCGGAGAACAGCCGCGATGTAGCGCAAAGAGCCGCCAAAAAGCTGGAAATCATTAACGATAGCCTGCCAGAAGGCATTATCGCGCGGCCTGTTTACGACCGCACAACTTTGGTGGACCGCACAATCAAAACGGTTGAGAGAAACCTTGCGGAAGGGGCGCTTTTGGTGATTGTGATCCTCTTCCTGCTGCTTGGTAATTTCCGGGCGGCGCTGATTACGGCGGCTGTTATTCCCATCGCCATGCTGATGACGATAACGGGGATGGTTGAAAATAAAGTATCCGGTAATTTGATGAGTTTAGGCGCGCTCGATTTCGGACTGATTGTGGATGGCGCCGTTATTATTATCGAGAATTGCCTGCGGCGTTTCGGGATGGAACAGCACAGGCTGGGCCGCCTGCTTGAAAAGGAAGAGCGGTTTAAACTGGCAGCTTCCGCCAGCGCGGAAGTGATAAAGCCCAGTATCTTTGGCGTTCTGATCATAACGATTGTGTATATCCCGATCTTCGCGCTGACGGGCGTGGAAGGAAAAATGTTCCATCCGATGGCCTTTACTGTGGTAACGGCCTTGCTGGCGGCGCTCATTCTATCGCTGACTTTTGTGCCGGCGGCGGTGGCTATTTTTGTGAGCGGAAAGGTGGAGGAAAAAGATAGCCTTCCCATCCGTGCTGCCAAAAAATTCTATGAACCGCTTCTGAAATTCTCGCTGCGTTTCCCTTCAATCATTGTTTTGATCGCGGTTGTGTTAGTGGGCTTCAGTTTCTTTACGGCATCCCGCATGGGGGCGGAATTTATTCCAAGTCTTGATGAAGGCGATATCGCCATGCATGCCATGCGCATTCCCGGAACCAGCCTGACGCAATCTGTCGCCATGCAGGATGCGGTGGAAAAACGCATTATAGAATTCCCGGAAGTGCGGGAAGTTTTCAGCAAAATCGGCACGCCGGAAGTGGCGACTGACCCCATGCCGCCCAACGTGGCTGACACGTTCGTTATGCTGAAACCGCGCGAAGAATGGCCTGATCCTGAAAAACCCAAAGCCAGACTGGTTGAGGAAATGGAGGAAGCTTTGCTGCAAGTGCCGGGAAATAATTACGAATTCACCCAGCCGATCCAGATGCGGTTTAATGAACTTATCTCCGGCGTGCGTTCCGACATGGCTGTTAAAATTTACGGCGATGATCTGGACCAGCTTTTGAAATCCGCGCAAGAGATTGAAGCGCTCATAAAAACCGTGCCGGGCGCGGCAGATGTAAGAACGGAGCAAACATCAGGTCTGCCGGTTTTAAGTATTGTGCCGGATCGCCGCAAGCTAGATCTTTATGGCCTTAACATCGCCGATGTGCAGGATATTATTGAGACGGCTTTTGCCGGGCGGCAAGCCGGGCAGGTGTTTGAAGGTGATCGGCGGTTTGATCTTGTCGTTCGCCTGCCGGAACATTTGCGGGAAGATATTGCGGCCCTTGAAACGCTTCCGATCCCCTTAAAACTGGCGGAGCAGGAAGGTGCCGACGATACCCCGGATTACGTGCCTTTGCGTGAAATTGCTGCGATCGATATCGCCTACGGTCATGCGCAGATCAGCCGCGAAAACGGCAAGCGGCGCATATTCGTAACCGCCAATGTGCGGGGGGCGTGATTTGGGCAGTTTTGTGGAAGACGTACAAAAAATCGTCCATGAGCAGGCCAAATTGCCGCCCGGTTATTGGCTGGATTACGGCGGCACGTTCGAGCAGATGATTTCAGCGCGGGCGCGGTTGATGGTGGTGGTGCCGGTGGCGCTGCTTCTTATCTTCGGGCTTTTGTTCATGGCGTTTAACTCCGCGCGGGCGGCCTTGATTGTGTTTTCCGGTGTGCCGCTGGCGGCTGCACGGGTGGGATTGCCGCGCTGGCGCTGCGGGATATTCCGCTTTCCGATTTCAGCCGGGGTCGGGTTTATCGCCCTTTCCGGTGTGGCCGTGCTGAACGGCGTGGTGATGATTTCCTTCATCCGCGATTTACAGGCGCAGGGAAAGCCGCTCAATGAAGCCATTATGGAAGGGGCGCTGACGCGCCTTCGTCCGGTTTTGATGACGGCGCTGGTGGCCTCGCTGGGTTTTGTTCCGATGGCCTTTAATATCGGTGCCGGGGCGGAAGTGCAAAGGCCGCTGGCAACGGTTGTGATTGGGGGAATTATATCTTCCACCATTCTAACATTGCTGGTGTTACCGGCTTTGTATAAATGGTTTGCAGGTAAAAAATCATAAGGACGGTATCCGTTACTACAGAAAACTCTTCATCCTGACTTTCAATTCTGATAGCGTGAGCCGCAATCATAAGAAGAGACAGGATGAGGAGTAACTTTATGGCCCAGAATCTAATTCAAACCATCAAACCCGGCGTTGTTACAGGTGCCGATTATGAACGGCTTGTTGAAGCCTGTAAGCAAGGCGGCTTTGCCTTGCCAGCGGTTAATGTCATCAGCTCGGAAACAGCCAGCGCTGCGATGGAAGCCGCTGCCCGCGCCGGATCTCCCATCATTATTCAAGTCTCTCACGGTGGCGCCCGCTTTTATGCCGGGCAGGGCTTGAAGGATGATCTGCAGGCCAAGATAAAAGGGGCTGTTGCCTTGGCGCAGCATGTTCATCTTCTGGCGAAAGATTACGGCATTCCCGTTGTGCTGCATACCGATCATGCCAGCAAAGAACTTTTACCCTGGATCGAAGGGTTGATGGAATATAACGAGCAGGCTTTTGCCCAAACAGGATCGCCACTTTTTACTTCCCATATGCTGGATCTCTCCGAAGAAACACTAGAAGATAATATCGCCATATCGTCCCGCATGCTGGAGCGGATGAGTAAAATCGGCATGAGCCTTGAAATCGAACTAGGCGTTACAGGCGGGGAAGAAGATGGTGTCGATAACAGCCATGTTGATACCAGCCGTTTATATACCCAGCCTTCCGAAGTTCTGAAAGCTTACGAAGCCTTAAGCCCCCTTGGACATTTCACCGTAGCCGCAGCCTTTGGCAATGTGCACGGCGTATACAGCCCCGGTAATGTGGTGCTAAAGCCTTCCATCCTGAAAGACTCGCAAGACATGATTCAATGCACATATCGCGGCGAGAGAAACCCTTTGAACTTCGTATTTCATGGCGGCTCAGGATCAGAACCTGCAAAAATTGCCGAAGCTATCACATACGGCGTATTCAAAATGAATATTGATACCGACCTGCAATTCGCTTTTTCTGAAGTGGTAGGGGAGTATGTGAAAAAGAACTCCCGCGCTTTCCAGTATCAGGTTGATCCTTTTGAGAAAGATTCAAAAGGCAAAGAGATTGTTTATAAAAATAAATACGACCCTCGCAAATGGCTGCGCGAAGGACAAAAAGGGTTTATGGACCGGCTTGATCAAGCCTTTACGGATCTCGGCTCCAAAGGCTGTTATGCCGCCCCTGCCGCAGACATGTAATTAGGGAACCGGGTTAAGCTCCGGCTCTAAAATATCAGGCTGCTGCCCTTCCAGATGCGGGCTTTGAAAACCCAGATTATGGAGCGCCCGATGAATATCGGGTGACTTCATAAATAAATCCCACAAAAGGCCGGAGCGGTGATTTTCAATCATAACCACGATTGGTCCCTGATCAATCGCCAGATGCCCACTGGCTTGCCAGTCTTCCGTCTCGTTAAAAGCATCAACAAAGCCGTAGGCGCTCCAGATTTTATCACCATGATCTTCATAAAAATGCCGCAAAGCGCGCATCGATTCTTCGGGCGTATAGGGGAAGGATGAAAGCGCCGCCGTAGGGGTAATCACACCTAAATCATGTGTAGGGGCATGGGCGCTGTAACCCCGGTGATTATCACTTGCCGTAAACCCCCAGCACTGCGGGCCATAGCCTTCATAGTCATGAGGGTTGGTAAGCGCATGAGCATAATTGATAAGTGTATGATTACGGTTTTGCTGCCAGTAATCGGCATAACGATCGTTCAGCCCCCTCGGGTCCAGCCCCAGAAATGAATAATGCGCGAGGAAAAGCGCCCCGCCTTTTTCCATGCCGAGCGGCAAGGTAATGCCGTCATAAGAACGGCCATTCCGCATATCACCGTTTCTGGCCCAACCCTGATGATACACTTCCGCCGAAATGGGATGAGTCGGTGATGCTGCCGCCAATACATAGGTAATAAGGGCTTCATTCCAGCCGCTAACCGGCATGCTCATCTGCCAGTCATGGTTAGGGCTCCAATGCCAGTAGAGACGGTTTTCACCTTTCGTATACCAATCCCATTCAACAGCCTCCCACAGCTTTGTAATTTTTTGCTGCAACTCCGCTTCTAGAGGAGAATGATCAGAAAGATACTCCCGCGCCGCTAATAACCCTGCCATCAGGAATGATGTTTCAACAAGATCACCACCATCATCATGGCGGGAGAACGGCATTATCCGGCCTGTGCGTCCATCCATCCAGTGCGGAAAAGCCCCATGGAATGTATCGGCCTGTTCTAAAAAATTTACAATGCGGCCAAGGCGTTCCCGAAATTCCACGCGGGTTATCCAGCCGCGTTCCGCCCCGGCGATCATCGCCATAATACCAAAACCTGTGCCGCCCACAGTCACAACATGCTGCCCGCCCTCATAGGAATGATTGCTGCGTTCCCGCGCCATACCGCTTACGGGATGAGCATAATCAGTAAAGTAACGAAGGGTCTGACGCTGCACAAGATCCAGAAGCTGTTCATCACTCAAGCCTCTTATAATCTGTGCAGAATTTTCTGACATAGCAAACTGGTTGATAACAGGCGCAGCGGTTACATCAGAATGCATAATAGAAGCAGCAGAAAAAATGCTGCATAAGCCTAAAATTATGCCCATTTTTGCAGAATTTTTTGCAAGCCTCGCCCGCGTGTAAGCCCCGCCCATATTGTATCCTCCCCTTATATTTATAATTGAAGCCAGTATGGAAAAAATGCTGCGGTGCTGCAAGACAAAAGGTTGTATTTTTGATCTGCCTGTTATTAACTGAAACACAACAGGGACGCTATCAGGCTGACAGATCGTGTACATAAATCCAGATATAAAAATCATAAGGACCGATGCCCGCCGGAAAAAACAAATTTTATGCCGTATCGGCTATTTTTTTACTCGTTACAGGAAATGTTATGGCTGAGCCGATAACACCACGCGATATTTATAACGGTCAGGCAGCAAAGATGCCTGCCTGCCAAACTTATGTATTCGGCGAAACAGAAGATGCTGACAAACATATGTCTGTGCTGGTCTATAAACCTGCGCAATCGGACTCACAAAAACTGGCTTTTGTACATCATGGTCGCAACGGCAAGGCCGATGCCCCGCATATGTTGCCTGTGATCAAGGCTTACTTGCGGCAAGGCTATACGGTTATTGCTCCCAACGCTCGTTATTCTGCTGCTAATGACAGCGCAGGCGAAGCACGTGATTTTACCATCAGCGCCCATACGGAAGATCTGGCTCGCAGTATTGAATGGGCCAAAAGTAACACAGAAATTTTAGGATGGGATGGCATCAGCTTTGCCCTTGCCGGACACAGTATGGGCGCTTATGCGGCAACATATCTGGCAGCAACCGATTATAAAGATAACACTGAACATGTTCTGGCAATATCGCCCTTCACCAGTGGAGAACGGCAAATTGAAGCACGCCGCAGTCACCCGAACGGCATCGAATTTTTGCAACGGGAATTACCGCAAGCCATGGCAGAGTGGCCCACGCACGATATCTTCACCGTCATTGATAATCTCACCATGCCGGTATCGGTATTGGTGGGGGAGATTGATAATATTACGCCATCTTATTTCGTGGCTGATTTTTATAACCGCCTGCCCAACCCCGGCACAATGGAGATCGTTAAAGGGCAGCATCATTGCATCATCAATAATGATTTTTCGCGTGTCGTGGAAAACCATCTTACAGGGATGAATAATATAGCTGTTGCGCAGGCGAATGAGGTTCCCGATGCCAAGCCCGAGCTCTGATCTTGGTAGTTGGATTGTCTTGCAAAAAGAGCGCAGCAAAAATTATCTGGCGGCAGCTGTTTCCGCAAACTCTCTCTCTCACGAACGATCTGTATTTGGACAGCGTGTGATGCCCATAGAAGGATCGGTTCTTGCATCGCCCGTATCCGCCCATTGGAACCCGGAACCCGATTATTTTTATCACTGGACACGCGATGCGGCAATTGTCATGGAAAACATCATCCCTCTATGCAAGGGCATGGATGGCGCCGCATGGCGCGCACATTTTCAGGATTATATTACCTTCAGCTTAAAAACTCTGGCGATTGATGGTAAATCTTTTTCTCCTAACCCTCTCACAGATAAGACCCCAAAAAACTATCTGCAATATGTGCGCCCGGCGGAAGAACTTAGCAAGTTGAACCGCGATGCTTTGATGGGAGAACCGCGCTTTAACCCTGATGCCACACCTGATTTACAAAAATGGGCACGCCCGCAATATGACGGTCCGGCGCTGCGGGCGATGACATGCCTTCATTATTTAGAGGAAACCGCCACAGAAAAATGGAGCCTACCGAAAGGGCTGGAAAATTTACTGATGCTGGATCTGGATTTCACAGCCCGCCATTCCGGAATGCCCTGCATCGGCCCGTGGGAAGAAGATAACGAGTTTTCTCATCATTATTTCACGGGCGTTGTGCAGCTGGGTGCACTTCAAAAAGGTTCGAAGTGGGCCGCAGGGAATGGCTATGACAACCTCGCTACGCGCTGTAAAGATGCGGCACATATTTTGGAAGCATCGCTCGATCAACATTGGTCACAAGAACACCGTACCTATAAGGCAATACTCGAAAAACCCTTGATAAATGCAGAAGACGGCTTTGATGCCGCTATTTTAATGGGTGTGCTGCACACAGGCCGTGAGAATGGACGGCATAGCATTCACGATGAGCGCCTGCACACCACCGTGCAGCATATGGAAGATTATTTTGCAAAAGCTATCCCGTTAATCACGGGCATGATACCCCTGTTATCGGACGCAGCAAGAGCGATCAATATTTTGGCAATAATCCGTGGTTCCCCACCAGCCTTGCCTTGACGGAATATTACTATGCGCGGGGGGAAATAACAAAAGGCGACAAGCTCTTGGAACGGCTTCGCGAAGTTACGCCGGATGATGGATCACTCTCCGAACAATTCGACAGAGCCAACGGCAACGCCGTTTCCGCCCGCCACTTAACATGGAGCTACGCTGCCTTTCTAAGCGCAGCCCGCGCGCGGGAAGAAGCGCTAACAAAGCAGAAACCTGCCGTTACACCGGCGCTTGATCCGGGCCATCCATCATAGAAATTTCAGGAGCATAAGGCGTTTCAAACTCCAAGATTTTAAGGCCTTCTTTTACTTCCGGGCAGCTCATGAACAAACGCCATAAAAGACCGGAGCGGTAATTTTCAATCATCCCCACTATCGGGCCTTGATCAATCGCCAGATAGCTTTTGGCAACCCACCCGGCTGATTCATTAAAAGCATCCTTAAACCCATATTCACCCCAGATTTTATTTCCCAGCGTGCCATAAAAATAACGCAAGGCCTTCATTGATTCTTCGGGCGTATAGGGGAAAGATGAAAGGGCCGCCGTTGGCGTAATCACCCCGTGATCGTTCGTGGGGGAATGGGCATTATAGCCTTCATGATTATCGCTGGCGGTAAGCCCCCAGCATTCATCGCCATACCCTTTAAAACCGCCGGGGTTTTCTACGCAATGCGCATGATTAATCAACGCATGATGACGGTTCTGCTGCCAGTAATCGGCATGCTCATCTTTCAGCCCGCGCGGTCTAACCCCAAGAAAGAATAATGCGTAAAGAAGAGCGGGCCGCCCTTTTCAGGCCCCAGCGGCAATTCACGTTCGTGATAGGTATTGCCGTTTTTAAATTCAACCCCCGTCAACCAGCTGGCTTCATAGGCTTTGCGGCCTGTACCGTGTATGGGTGATGACGCCGCCAGAACATGGGTGATCAAACATTCGTTCCAACCCATAATGCCGAGATTATTATCACTCCAGGGGTGATTGGGGCTCCAATGCCACATCAGCTTGTTGTTATCGGGACGCATATATTTATCCCACTCCACCTTCTCCCACATCGTGTTAATGCGGACAGCAAGAGCCGGATGAGTATCCTTAAAATACTGCCGGGCAGTTAACAGCCCCATCATCAGGAATGATGTTTCAACGAGATCGCCGCCGTCATCCTTCTCTGAAAACGGGATAACCTTGCCCGTGCGCCCGTCCATAAAATGCGAAAAAGCGCCGTGGAACTGATCGGCTTTTTCCAAAAACGACACGATTTTTTCCACTCTTTGTGCCACATCGTCTTTCGCAATAAAGCCACGCTCGGCCCCCGCAATCATCGCCATGATGCCAAAGCCCGTACCACCTGTGGTAACGGTGTGTTCAGGATCGTAATGATAACTGCCCGTGCTGCGCTCCCGCGCCATGCCGCTTACGGGGTGACCAAAATCCCAGAAATATTTAAGGGTCTGGCTTTGTACAAGATCCAGTAATTCAGCATCGCTTAATGGTTTATCCGTCATATTATTTTACCTCCGGGGCCAGTGTTGCTTCAGGGGCAGGCTGTTTAGCCCAGTTCACGCGCAAGGTTTGCAGGTCGCGGCTGTTAGGCCCCACCATGATATCAAACGCGCCGCCTTCCCAGTCATAAGTGTAATCTGAAATTGTGCGCGCGTTATAAAATTTGAGATCATCCGGTGTGATGCGGAAGGTTACGCTGCGTTCCTCACCCGGCTCCAGCTTCACTTTCTGGAATCCTTTCAGCTCCAGAACAGGGCGGGAGATGGAAGCCACCAGGTCGCGGATATAAAGCTGCGGTGTTTCCTCACCGGCGCGCGCGCCTGTATTTTTGAGTGTGAAACTGATCTCCAGAACATCACCTTCGCCTGCCAGCTGCGTTTTGTTTACCTGCGGCGCGCTATAGGAAAAATCAGTATAGCTAAGGCCGTACCCTGCCGGGTAAAGCGGCGTATGCGGCCCTTCAATGATGCAGGATGTCGTAAATTTCTGGAAGATACGGTTGCCTTTTTCATTCACTTCCTGATCACCGTCAGCCTGCGCCGGGGCGTTTCCTGCCGGGCGGCCTGTCGGCAGCTGTTCGGTTTTCAGCGGCAGCTGGCCCACATGACGCGGGAAGGCGACACTAAGGCGCGCCGAAGGATTGGCATCGCCAAACAGAATATCAGCAATACCGTTTCCGGCTTCCGTACCGGGATGCCATGCCTGCAAAATGGCATCGGCATGCTGCGCTTCATGGGTGAGCGCCAAGGGCCGCCCGCTCATGGTTACAAGAATAAGTTTCTTGCCTGATTTTTTGGCATACTTCGCCATGGTATCAAACAGCGGACGTTGATCTTGCGGGATCGTGATATCCTGACGCGTTGCCGCCTCGCCTGCATGCTCTTTCGCCTCACCCAAGCAAAGCACAATCGTGTCTGATTTTTTAGCGATCTTGAGCGCTTCCTTGATCATTTTTTCAGGACTGCGTTCATCGATGGAGGCCGGTTTATCATGCGGGTTAAACACATTAAGGCGCGCCGCCACATTGGGGTCGTTCACGATATTGGCGCCCTTGGCATGCAGAACGCGGCTACCCTTCCCCAAGGCATTTTGCATACCTTCCAGCAAAGTGATGCTGGTTTCAGGTTCTGCCGCCACAGACCATGTGCCTTGCATATTGATTTTGCTATCCGCTAGCGGGCCGATCAGCGCGATGGTTTTCCCGTCTTTTTTCAACGGCAGAGCGCTGTTTTTATTTTCCAGCAGCACGCAGGATTTTGCTACAGCTTCCCGCGCCAGTGCCCGGTGTTCGGGTGTGAGTGTCACACTTTTTCTAAGCGCCTCATTCATGCCCATGAAGGGGTCGGCAAAAAGGCCCAGCTTATATTTGGCTTCCAGAACGCGGCGGCAGGCGGTGTCAATTTCCTCCTCGCTCACTTTTCCTTCCGCCACCAGCTCAGGCAGATAACGCATAAAGCCTTCACTCACCATGTCGGTTGTGATCCCGGTTTTGAAAGAAAGGTAACTGGCTTCTTTCAAATCTTCGACAACGGCGTGATTAACAACCTCCAGAATGGCGGTAAAATCGGTAACGGCGAGGCCGTCAAAACGCCAGTCTTTTCGCAGCACATCGTGCAGCAATTCCTGATGCACTGTGGCGGGAATATTGTTGATGGTGTTGAAGGAAACCATCAAACTGCCCACCCCGGCATCCACCGCCGCCTTGAACGGCACCATAATGGAATGAAGGCTAGAGGGCGACACCTCAACACTGCCGTAATCACGGGCGGAAAGGCCATAGCCCGCGAAGTGTTTCACCGTTGCCATCACGCGGTCGGGCCGCGCCATATCGTTATCCGGCCCTTGATAGCCGCGCACCATGGCTTCGGCAATGCGGGCGCCCAGATAAGGGAATTCACCGTTACCTTCCGAAATACGGCCCCAACGCGCATCGTAACAAACATCCACCATCGGCGACCAGTTAAGGGAGATACCTTCCGCCCGCGCTTCCCGCGCTGCCATCACAGCCGTGCGCTCGATCAAATCCGTATCCCACGAACAGGAAAGCCCCAGCGGAATGGGTAGCAATGTTTTATGCCCGTGAATAACATCCACGCCAAACATAAGGGGAATTTTGTTAGGCCCTTCATTCACCGCAATTTCCTGCATCTTGATGCGCGCCTCTAAATTCGGCTCCACAGTACTGCCTACTTCACCACGGCGAATGCGCACAGGCATATCAACCGCTTTGGCAATCCCGGTTGTATCCATGCCCTCGGACGGAGGATGATTAAGCTGACCGATTTTTTCCTTGAGAGTCATCTTGCTCATCAGATCGTCAATAAAACGGTTCATATCGGTTGTATCGGTCATAGTGGTTACTCCTTTACGTTATAAAAGTGTGGGCTGCCAATCGCTCTCCATCGGCGGCGGCAGGGGAAAAACAGGTTTCATCACGGCAGTGCCACCCTCTTCAAACTGTAAAACCGTGTCGTAAAACGGTTTCCCCTCGCGCGTGGAAGGCAGGTCCTCATCATGCAAGATGCTGATCACTGTGGCATCAGGGCAGTTCTCTTTCAACAGTTCGTGGAACAGTAATTTAGCTTCAGGGTCCAAAGCTGAAAATGCTTCATCCAGCAGAATAATATCGGGCTTTGCCAACAAGATGCGCGCCAGCACAAGGCGCTGTTTTTGCCCGCCGGAAAGAACATCTTCCCAGCGCTTGCCCTTATAATATTCTTCATGCAGATGGGTGATAAACTGGCCCAAGCCAACCTTACTTAAAACATCCGCCACATCGATATCGGAATATGTTTCTTCATCCTTGGAACCTGCCACCAGCTGCTTGAAATTGGTCTGCGTCAGCTTGATTTCCTGACAGGCATAAAAGGGAAGCGAATGTTCCGGGAAGCTGATATGCCCGCGCCCGTAAGGCCATTGCCCCACCAGCGATTTAATGAATGACGTTTTACCGCAGCCTGAAGGCCTTTCAGGCGGACCCACTGCCCCGGCTCAAAATGAATGTCATGCATGGTCACAAAGGCTTCCGCATCATGCCTTCATGCATTAAGGCCAGGTCTTTTACAGTCAGCCCCGTATCCGGTAGACTGACAGAATACTCAAATTCGGAAATACCGCTTTGCTTATAAAAGGCGCGCGCATCCTGCACCTTTTCAACGGCTTCAGCCACTTCAATAATACGGTTGGAATTGGCACGCAAACTGGCAATGGCCGGCATCACATTAATCAGCCACGAACAATCACGAATGAATTCACCGACCAGTTCCGCCGATGTTGCGTAATCCTTCAAGCTGATTGATTTTTGCATGTAGGCAGGCGCCGCCACCATATAAGAAAAAATACGGCTGGAAAATTCGTTGTAAAAATTATTTGTGCCCATGAAAACCGCATTAACGCCGTTTTGTTTATGCCAGGTTTTATCAACAGTGCCGTAGAGGTGCTTGTTGATTTTCTTTTGAACAGATTCCCCGGCAGAAGCAGAAATTTGAGCAGCGCGGCGCAGAAGCGTTGTTAATTCAGCGCGGAATGTGCCTTCGGCTTTTTGCATGGCGACATCCAGTTTTTCCAGCACTCTGCCAATTTTATAAAACCCGTATGTCAGCACCGGAACATATAAAGCGCTGGCCCCGAATGTAATGGCAAGGCTGCCATAATTACCCAGAAAATCGAGACCCTGAATAGGCTGCGAAATTTCGGCCAGCTTCATCATGACCAGCACGGATGATGTGACTACACCAAAAATCCCCATCGCCAGCCCTATACCGCCGCCAGTCATACTGCGTATGGATTCCTGCCAGCGTTGATCGATATTATCAGGCATCGCCTGTAAAGATGGCGAGCATGACTCTTCCGCGCCCCGGTTGGACTGAAGATGAAGCAATGTATGGCGGTCATTCAAAATGGCTTCGTTAAATTTTCCCGTCAAAAACCCGCGCCATTTACGGTGAAGCGTTTGAGAGAAAAAATGACGTGTGGCAATCAAACCGATTTTAAGAGCCACAGCCCCGCACAATAATTTGGCGCTATCGGAAAATTGCCCCGCCGGATCAAGGTTTTCCGGGTTGTGATAGGTGGAATAAGCATGCAAAAAACTTCCGGCTGACTCAGCAACCCATATACCGCTTTGGCTGATGGCATAGGTGAAGGCTGCTACCAGAAGTGAATACCCCCAGGCTTCTTTCCACTGTTCCGATGTCCAGAAAGAGGAGAGCATGCCCTTAAAGGTACGCATGCCTGATACAGGCGTGCTGAGGGATGTGCCGCTGGCCAGTTGCTGGCGCAAAGCGGGCGGTAAAGCCGAAGTTACCTTGTTTTCTTGTGACATCCCTGAGTATTCGCGGCTTTTAGCCTTATATTTATGGATGCCGAAACGATAGTGTCCACAGAGCCGCTTGACAACCCGCCAGCTGTGCTGCAAGCGCGAAGATGCATATTAAATTCAGAGATTTTATACTAGAATTCTGTGCTTTCGAGCCATGCCATCATTCGGTGCGCTGCATAAACAGCTGTGGACATTGTAGCCTGTAAAAGATAGCCACCCGTTGGGGCTTCCCAATCTAACATCTCACCTGCGATAAAAACGCCTGGTTTACCGGCCAGCATGTAGTTCTGATCGAGAGACTCAAACCTGATCCCGCCGGCAGTTGAGATGGCACGCTCTAATGAAAACGCTTCATACAGCCTGACCGGACAGGATTTGATAAGCCGTGCCAGCTCCGCGGGTTTATAGTCTCCCAATATTTTACGGTCAGGATGTTCCATCAAAAGCCCGGTTGCTAAAGGGGAAAAGTTAAGAGCCTTTCTCAGAAAATTCGAAAATGTATCGCGTCCGCGCGGTTTTTTAAGGCGGCTTTCTATGGCATCCAATGTAAGATCCGGTTTTAAATCAAGTTCCAGAAAAACAGAATCGGAACTTCGCAATGCCTGTCTTAGCACGGAAGACAGAGCATAAATCGCGCTGCCCTCAATACCTTTTTCCGTGATCATGATTTCGCTTTTGATTTTGGTGCCCTTGAAAGCCGCGATAACGGGCTTTAAGGGGTGACCGGAAAATTTTTGACGAAAGATGTCAGACCATTCTACGGCAAAACCACAATTCGCTGGTTCCAATGGTGATATATCTATGCCTTCCGCCTTCAAAATCTGAGCCCATGATCCATCGGAACCCAGACGCGGCCATGAAGCCCCCCCTAAAGCCAGCAGGGTTGCATCCGCCTTGAATGTGGTGTTTCCTGACGCTGTCTTAAAAATCAGGCTATCGCCCTGCCAGCCTTGCCAGTCATGCCCCATCATCAAACTAACACCTTGCTGCCGAAGCGCGCCAGCCACGCACGCAACAACGGCGAGGCCTTAAAGCTTTCCGGAAATACCCTGCCACTGCTTCCGATAAAAGTCTTTTCTCCCAGGCCATCACACCAATTGCGTAAACTCTGCGGCGAAAACTCCTGAAGCGGTTTTTTCAGGACATCAGCCCGGTCTCTATATTTTTCCAGAAAACTATCCCAAGGCTCCGAATGTGTCAGGTTAAGGCCGCCGCGACCCGCCATCAGAAATTTTCGTGCAGGCGAGGGCTTGCGTTCAAACACAGTAACTGAAAAACCACTCTGGGCAGAGATAATCTCCGCAGCCATCAAACCCGCAGGCCCGCCGCCGATGATCGCAATATTTTTACTCATGCCAATTTCTTTAATTCAAAATAGAAGAAGATATTACACTGCATGAGTACATACAGGCAATTCCATCAGATAATTGAATTGTATGAACTAATAAAAAACAGGCATCACTTAAAACACTGAATTCAAATACAAGAAAGGCAAGCCAGCACAGCTGGTTAGCTGCCGGGCATCGTCATACTCATCGAAGACAGTTAAGTATGTCTTAGGACTTTTATTTTATAAAAGTTTGAATAATCCGATAATTTGTTCTCTCTTTCAAATTTCTTAAATAGCAGGTAATTTGTGTCATAAGTCTAGGGAGGCTTTTTCAAGCACATCATTTGAGCCGGTTATCTCATTTTTCAGCGATTCTTTGTCTGTGCGCGGTCTCCTGCCCCGCTCATGCTCAAATGGCTTTGGGACCGGCTGACCCCGCCCGTATTGACCGGCGCTTGCATACGCCTGACAAGGACTGGCAAAACCTGGAACCCGAAGAGCGCCCCGGCCAAGCCGTACCTGTTTTACCCGAAGGCTCGGACAACGTTATTTTCACTCTGAACAGTCTTACCATTGAAGGTATGAGCGCCTACACCGAGGAAGAGGTAGCAGGCTTCTACACCTCCTATATCGGTCAGGAAATCGCTCTTTCAACGCTGTTTGATATCATGGCCACCCTTCAGCAGAAATATCTGGAAGATGGCTACACCATCACCAAGGTTTTCATCCCCAACCAAAGCATTGAAAGCGGCGCGGCAAAGCTGGTGGTTGTGGAGGGGTATGTGGCAGAGATTGATATCGACCCTGCTATCCTGCCGGCCCCCATTATTGCCGACACAAAACGGCTAATATTGGCTATGCACCCCTTAAATATGCTGGAATTAGAGCGACTTATCCTTCTCCTGAATGATTTGCCTGATTTGAATGTCAGCGCTGTTCTGGCAAAACTTACCCCTGATGCGCCTGAAGCCATACCCTCCGGTGCGGTGCGCCTCAGGCTACAGAAAAACCCGGAAAAATATTCTTACGGCGAAGCCTCGTTTGATAACTACGGCTCTGTCTTCCTTGGCCCCTATGAGGTTAGCCTCACAGCACGCGCGCCCCATATAGGCCCCAATTATAGCGAACTCACTGGCTCAACCGTTTTTACCACGTCAGCCAATGAACAAAAATATGGCTATCTGCAATACGACATGCCCCTATTCGGAGCTTCGGGTACCACATTATCCCTAGCAGCATCCTACGCCGTAACCAACCCCGGAGATGAGCTTAAAACGCTTGAAATTGAAGGTAATTCAAAAAGTTTAATAGCTAATATTAGCCATTATTTAATCCGGCAAAGGGATGAATCTTTAGCCATCAGCGCTTCTTTTGAATTCAAAAATTCCGAGACAGATATCTTGCAGCAGGATCTTTACAACGATCGCCAACGCATCCTGACCACCGAAGTGAATTACGGTTTTTCTGACAGCTGGGATGGTTTGAACGTCATCGATTTTCAATACGGCAAGGGTCTCGATATTTGGGGAACGCGTGAAGCCGGTTCTGAGAATTTATCGCGGCTGGACGGGCATCCTGATTTTGACAAATTCAATCTGTTTTTAGCCCGCCTGCAAAACCTGCCCTATGATCTGGGGCTATATACATCCCTGCGCGGGCAATATTCCGCCAAGCCGCTTTTATCGTCTGAAGAGATGAGCTTCGGCGGACGCTCGTTAGGGAGAGGGTATAACCCCGCCGAAATCACAGGTGATCGCGGTATTGCGGCCAGCGCTGAATTGCGTTTGAACAACGCTGCCCATCTGGCAGGGCTGGATATCCAGCTCCAGCATTATGCGTTTTACGATGTAGGCAAGCTCTGGAATATCGACAATAACGACACCATCGGCATATCAGCTGCCTCAGCCGGTTTGGGAACCCGTTTTTTTGAAGGCGATAGCTGGAGCGGTGATATCAATCTGGCCTTCCCCTTAACGCGCGAGCCTGAAAACGCGCCCTCTTATGCCGAAAATTTCGGCCCGCGCCTGCTGTTCTCGGTAAGCCACAAATTTTAGATATTTGCCCCTCATTGTATGTTATAATTAACCACAGAACACAAAATGAGTCAGGGCTCCGTCCTTTCTTGCCGACTCTTTGCAGCGGTTGCTTTAGTTGCAATCCTCGTTGGAATACCATTGCATGTGTGGGCCGGGCCGGAAGGCGGACAAGTCACAGGCGGGTCAGCCTCCATCCAGCAGGATGGTTCCACCACCACCATCAATCAATCATCGAGCCGCGCCATCATAAAATGGAGCAAATTTGATCTGGATGCTTCTGATCATGTGAAATTCCAGCAACCGGGACGCAGTTCCATTACGGTTAACCGGATTACCGATTCCAAGGCTTCCCGCATTAATGGAAAAATCAGCGCCAACGGCAATATCGTTCTCATAAACCCTAACGGCATGGTGTTTGGCTCCACCGCCGTGGTGGATGTCGGCGGACTTGTTGCCACCACGAGCGACCTGAAAGATGACGATGCGTTTTTGGCTGGCGGAAAAATGGAATTCACGAAACCCGGCAAACCGGATGCCCGCATCATCAACAATGGAAAAATCACAGCCAAGGATGCCGGGCTTGTCGGCCTCATCGCCCCGCATGTTGAAAACCACGGCGTTATTCAGGCAAAGCTCGGCAAAGTGCAATTGGCCTCCGGCGACATTCACACGATCGATTTTGCGGGTGACGGGCTGATCAAGCTTGAAGTATCGGCAGACGTCCTTGCGCAATCCGTCACCAACACAGGCACGATTGAAGCTGATGGCGGACAGGTTTTACTAACAACCGCTCAAGCCCGGCATATCGTAGAATCCCTCATCACTAATACAGGCACCATCCGCGCCAATACCGTAAATGGCAAAAAAGGATCGATCAAAATCTCAACTAAAGGCTTGGAAGATAACCTTAAAAAAGGCAACGGCACCATCATCAACACAGGTGCGCTGATCGCCGAAGCCGTGCGGGACAATAATATTTCTGCAGATCAACCATCATCCTCTCCCGTCATGAACGCGCTCGGCGGCGACATAACCTTACTGGCTGAATCAATTCAGCTGGGTGATGGTTCGGTGGTAAGCGCTACCGGCGATCATGGCGGCGGCATGATCCGCATCGGCGGGGATTATCAGGGCGGCAATAACGTGCCGACATCTGATTATATTTTTGTATCGCAACAAGCCATTTTGAATGCCAGTTCCCGCCGTTACGGCAAGGGTGGCACGATCATCCTGTGGTCTGATGAGAATACCGTTTTCTACGGCAATGCCTATGCCACGGGCGGAAATGAAGGCGGTGATGGCGGGCTAATCGAAGTATCCGGCAAGAATACCCTAACCTTCGAAGGGCATATTGATCTGCGTGCACCTCATGGTAAGAAAGGTGTCCTGCTGCTTGATCCAACCAACATCACAATCTCCTCCGGCGTTGATGCCGCTGTTACGGGTTCATCCCCCTTCACGCCGAATGCCGATAACGCCACATCCGTTTTGAACGCCACCACGCTTTTGAACGCGCTGGCAAACGGGAATGTGATTGTGCAAACACGAGCCACAGGCGCGCAAACAGGCAATATAACCGTTGATGCCGCGCTAAGCTGGAATAGCGGCAGCACGTTAACACTGGATGCCCACGCCAATATCATCGTCAATCAAGCCATTAACGGCGGCGGCCTCACCCTGATCGCCGGAACGGACGTGCAGCTAAACGCCAATATCGGTGGCACGGGCGCGCTCACCATGCAAGCCGCAGCGGATGGCACAACGATGGGGATCGGTGCCAGCGCCGTGGGCGTGTTTAACCTCAACACCACGGACCTTCCCTTCATTCAGGATGGCTGGTCTGACATCATCATAGGCCGCAGCACAGGCACAGGTGCCATTGATATTCGTGCCACTACATGGAGCGATAATCTGACTCTGCAAACAGGCAGCGGCACAATCAACATCAACGGTATCGTTAATACAGGTGCTAATAACCTTACCTTCATGACCGATGGTAATATAAACCTCGCCGTCGCAAACGGCATGAGCGGTTCCGGCACCTTAACCCTTATGCAACAAACAGCCTCCGCCGCCGTGGGGGATGAGCAGCGCGGCAGGTGCTATCAACCTTAACAATACCGAAATCGGACGCATCGCCGATGGTTGGTCGCAGATCAATATCGGCCGCGCCGATGGTTCCGGCACCATGACATTCGGCACATCATCCGCCACGTGGAAAGATAATGTTACCATTAATTCCGGCACAGGCGCGCTTATCGTAAGCGGCGCACAAACCTTTGGCGCGAATGCCGTCAACATTGTTACAGATGGCGATATCAGCTTGAACGTTACCAACGCGCTTTATGCGGCAGGCGGCACGCTTGCCATCACACAGCGCAGCCCCGGCACATCGATTGGTCTGGGCGATTCACAAGCGGGCGATATCACCTTAAGCACCCTTGAGCTCACCCGCCTGCGTGATGGTTTTACGCAGATTACCATCGGGCGCACAGATGGAACAGCTGATCTGAACATCGGGAACAGCACCTTTACCGACCCCATCACCATTCAAACCGGATCAGGAAAAATCAACTTAAATACAGGCACGCTGACGACATCCACCAACGCTCTGGTACTAAGCACAAACGGGGCGGATATAACGATAGGCAGCACCATTTCACAAAGCTCCGGCGCGCTGACATTAAGCAGCGCAGGCGGCGCGATTAATATCAATTCCAGCATCACCGGTACCACCACCGGCACATGGAATTTCGATAGCGCAAACGGTGCTTTAACGGTCAGCGGTAACATCACCAAAACAGGCGGAACTGTGAATTTTAGCTCCGGCACGGGCGCGCTTATCATCAATAATGCGCTTAGCTTCGGGGCCGCTGCCAGCAATTTCACAACAAGCGGCGCGGCAGGCATCATCCTTCATAATACCTTATCTGCCAGCACCGGTGCCGTTACCATGAACACGGCGGGCGGTAATATCACTCTTAATAATGCGCTTAATTTCACCAGCACAGGCGCGCTGAATTTGAACAGCAATGGCGGTTCGATCACCACGCAAGGCATCACGCAAACCACAGGCGCCACATCGATTAATTCAGGCGGCGGGCTTTTAACAATCGGCGGAACACTTACCAAAACAGGCGGTACAACCACAATCGACAGCGGCACCGGTCAGCTTACCTTGAACACAGTTACGCTGGGTGCCGGCAGTTTATCACTGATCACAGATTCCGATATCACCCTCAATGGTAACCTGAACGGTACCGGCACCTTCAGTTTGGCAGCCGCTAGCGACAATGTTTCCATGGCCGTCGGCACAGGCGAAACAGGTACAATTCTTGTCGATGATGATGAATTTTCACGCATTCTGGACGGCTGGTCAAGCCGCACATTGGGCCGGACGGATAGCACGGCAACACTTAATGTAAAAGGCGGCCTTGATTGGTTGGATACGCTTATCCTGCAAACCGGCTCAGGCACAATAAGCTTGAACGGCGCGCAAACTTTTAATGCCAACAGCTTCACCATACGCACCGATGCCGATATCAATTTTGGCGGCAATCTATCCGGCACAGGCACAGTAAACCTTACCTATTCTTCCCCCGGCACCAGCCTGGGTATTGGTGATGGACAAGCCGGAACCATCAGCTTATCCGATGCCGATCTTGCGCTGTTTCTGAACGGATGGGGCAGCCGGATTTTCGGGCGCACCGATGCCACAGGTGATATTAATATCGGCGCCATCACATGGGTTGATCCGGTTACCTTGCGAACAGGCAGCGGCCAGATCAATGTCAACGGCCCCATAGTCATGACCGGCGGAAATGCGCTCACCTTCAGCACGGATTCTGATCTTACTATCGGCGCGAACGTCACGGGCAGCGGCTCCGGCGCCACGCTTACTATTGTCGGATCATCTGCCGCCACCACCATCGGTATCGGTGATGGACAAGCCGGTATGCTGCAACTGGATAACACAGAATTAAGCCGTTTTGGTTCCACGTGGACAGTATTATTATCGGCTCCACTACCGCCACCGGGGAAATGAACGTGGGCGGCCGCACGTGGTCTCGATCCCCTTACACTACGTACCGGTACCGGCCAAATGAATATCAACGGCAATATCGTAATGGGCGGCAACAATCTTGCCCTTAGTACGGATTCTGATCTCGCCCTGAATGGCACCTTAAGCGGCACGGGTTCTCTGACGATTTCACCTGTATTAAGCACCACTGCCATCGGCCTTGGCAACGGGCAAGGGGGTGATCTGGTTTTAGATGATACCGAACTTGACCTCATTCTAAACGGCTTTAACGCCATCACCATCGGCTCTACTGCCAGCGCGGCCTCAATGAACGTTGGGGCCAGAACATGGAATGATCATGTAACATTACGGACAGGCAGCGGCGCGCTTAATATCAACGGCGCACAAAATACACAAACCAATAATCTGACGCTGACAACCAATTCCAATATTGCGATCAATGATATTTTGAGCGGTACAGGCACGCTTACCATTTCAGGTTCATCCAGTGCCACCAGCATCGGTGTAGGCACGGGCCAAAGCGGCACCTTGTCGTTAAGCGACGGCGAACTCGATAATATCGCCACCGGATGGACCAGCGTTATTATCGGCACCACCAGCGTTACGGGCGCCATGAATATTGCAGGCCGTACATGGAATAACCCTATGGAATTTCGTACCAATACCGGCGCTCTCAATATCAACGGCGCACAAAATCTGGGCACCAATAACCTGACGATCCGTACCGCGACAGATCTTTCGATCAGCCAGATTCTGGCAGGAACCGGCACACTGACCATCATGAATTCCCAAACCGGGGCCGGCAACACCATGGCCATCGGCACCTCACAAACAGGGCAATTAAAACTGACGGATGCCGAGCTGGCCTTCTTCGCCGATCAGGGATGGTCAACCCTTTCCTTTGGTAACACGGGCTCCACAGGCGCTATCAATATCGATGCCAAAAGCTGGAATGCGAACGTGTTATTCCGCAATAGCACGGGCGGCATAAATATCAACGGTGCCCAAACACTCTCCGCCGGGAAAAATCTGACCATCACCTCAAACGGCGACATTGCGATTAATCAGGCGCTTAATGGTTCCGGCACACTCACACTGGGAGCGACAAGCGCCACAATCAGCATGGGTGTGGGTGACGGTGGCAGCGAGGCGGTGTTGATCAGCAATACCGAACTGGCCCGCATTTCCAGCGGCTGGAATGAGCTGGTATTCGGCATGACAGGTACCACTACCAGCACTTACGGCACGCTCAATATCCGGAATTATGCATGGAATAATAACGTAAAAATACTGAACAATCTTCAACCAATAAATATCGCGGGCGCCACGATGGGCACAAAAAACCTTACCATCACCACCAACGGCACGCTCAACATAAACGGTAATTTGAACGGCAGCGGCATCCTCACCATTGCACCGCAAGCTGTGGCAACGACAATCGGTGTCGGCGGGACGGGAACGCTTAATCTGACAGAAGCTGAAATGCAAAGATTTGTCGATGGCTGGAGCAGCATTGTTATCGGCCGAACAGACGGCACAGGCACCATGAACGTAGCCGCCCGCACATGGAATGACAATGTCACGCTTATAACAGGCACAGGCGCGATGAATATTTCCGGTGCCACAATGGGGTCTAATAATCTTACCCTCATCACCAATTCCAATCTTGCCATCAACGGCAATATTACAGGCACCGGCAACCTTAAAATCAGAACAGCGAGCGGGCTGACAGGTATCGGGGTGGGTGACCTGCAAACCGGAACTCTGGCGCTTTCCAACGCTGAGCTGGCACGCATTGTTGATGGCTGGAACAACGTGACGATAGGCGATGCCGCCATGTTCGGCGCTATCAATATCGGGGCCTATAACTGGGTTGATCCCATGGTATTTGTTGCTCAGGGCAATATCGTTATCAACGGCGCGCAAACCACAACGGAAACATCGGGCACCACGCTTGTATATGCCACCACAGGCGGTGCCTTTATCAACAATGCCGGGGTCAGCGCGATTGATCCGAATACCGGACGCTATCTTGTTTACTCCGTTGCCAGCGCCAGTGATACCCTGGGTGGGCTTACTCCGCTCACCATCGTGAATGATGAAAGCTTTACCAGCTATGCTCCGGCTGATGTCGTGGAAGCCGGAAACGTGTTTATCTATTCCGGCCTTGCCGCCAAAATCCTGTTCCTCGTAATTGATGATAAGGACAAAGTTTACGGCGATGCCAATCCCGCCTTTACCTATAGCTATCTCGGCGGCCTGCAAGGCAGCGATACGCTGGCAGATGTTGTGTTAACTGCCAATCTATCCGCGGCAGGCTCCACCGTTCTGGATGATGCGGGGGTTACACGCACCATCACGGGCGTATTTACAGCCGGGCTGGGCTATATCATTAATGTGATCGATGGCGTTCTCACCGTTGTTAAAGCAACGCTGACCGTTACAGCTGATTCCGATACACGAATCTATGGTAACGCCAATCCGGGGTTAGGCCTCACCTATAGCGGCTTTAAAAACGGCAATGATGAGACGGATCTGGATACCGAAGCCAGCGTTTCCACACTGGCTGATGCTTTCTCGAATGTCGGAACCTACGCCATTACCGCCTCCGGCGCAGCTGATGATAATTACGACTTTATATATGTGGACGGCACACTTAGCATTACCAAAGCCACCTTAACCGCCACCACACAAAACGCCACGCGTGAATATGGCGAGGCCAACCCAGCCATGAATATCGTTTATACAGGCTTTAAAAACGGGGAAACATCAGCCGTAATTGATACGCTCGCCACAGCATCCAGCGTGGCAAACGCGACATCAAATGTCGGCAACTACGCCATTACCGGCACCGGCGCGATCGATAACAACTATAACTTTATCTACGCGAATACAGGAATTTTAAGCGTTACCAAAGCCACCTTAACTGCCACCACACAAAATGCCACGCGTGAATATGGCGATGCCAATCCTGCTTTAAGCGTGGTCTATACAGGCTTTAAAAAACAGCGAAACATCAGCCGTAATTGATACACTGGCCAGTGCCTCCACTATCGCCACACAAGCATCCAATGTAGGGCTATACAGCATCACAGCCACAGGCGCGACCGATAACAACTATAATTTCACTTACGTGAACAGCGGCAATCTGGACATTACAAAAGCCGCCATCACTGTACAGATCGAGGATAAATCCCGCATCTACGGCGAAGCAAATCCCGCCTTCACACTCAGCTATAGTGGCTTTAAAAATGGCCAGGATTCTTCCGTATTCACCGCGCAAGCTACGGCTTCCAGCACGGCTGATGTATTTTCAAATGCCGGAAGCTACGCCATTACAGGCAGCGGCGCCACAGCTGATAACTATGACTTCACTTACGCAAATGGCACATTAACCGTCGGAAAAGCCACACTCACCGCTACAGCCGGAAACGGCACACGTGAATATGGCGATGCCAACCCCACCTTCGATGTTACCTATGCAGGCTTTGTAAATGGCGATGATGAGGCGGATATTGATACTCTCGCCATCGCCTCTTCCGCAGGCACATCAGCCAATGTAGGGACTCATGCCGTGATCGCTTCCGGCGCGCTGGATAACAATTATATATTTACCTATGTGGATGGCAGCTTGACCATTACAAAAGCCACCCTGACCGCCACAGCCGATAATGCAGCGCGTGAAATGGGTAATGCCAACTCCACTTTCGGCGTTACCTATACGGGCTTTAAAAATGGCGAAAACGCAGGCGTTATTGATACACCAGCGAGTGTCACAACCCTTGCTGACGCTGCCTCCCCGGAAGGCGATTACACGCTGACCCCTCTGGGCGCAACTGATAACAACTATGATTTCATCTATGTCGATGGTATCCTCAGCATAACACCGGAAACGATTGTTGTTCCGCCCTCACCCACGCCCAGCCAACCATCACCGGGAAGCACGCCTGTTTTATCTAATGGCTCTCCTCCCGCTCTGTTAAAGGCGCTGTCAAATACTCGCTTGCTCGCACCCAACAAAAATATTTTCTTCCCTGCCATTATTCAGGAACAGCTTTTAGGCAAACCCTATGAGCATTTTATAGAGCAAGACATATTTTTCGAGTTCGATGATACGACGGATGAACTCTGGTCATTTTTAGAAAGTGATATATATGCGGATTATTACACAGAAGAGGAATTGCGTATCGTGCTTCTGGACGAACAACTATTCCGCAAAGGGGCCCTCAGACACTAAAACAGCTCTACAAATTACAAAAATAAACTCCTGTCGCTTCCCTCCCCCACTCAAAAAACAGAATAAATCTCGGGTTACTGTTGAAATATAATTTTTATCCACTACCTTTAAGAGCGAAGTAAACTTGACACAAACAACACAGAAAAGACGTTATGTGTGGTATTGCCGGTGAATTGCGCTTTGACCAAGCGCAAGCATCACCAGAAAAAATAAACCGGATGCTCGAAGTTTTAGAACCGAGAGGTCCTGACGGTTCGGGAATATTTGTTCAGAATTCTTTATGTTTCGGCCATCGCCGTCTGAAAATAATAGATCTTTCTGATCAGGCTGCCCAGCCTATGGCAGATAACGATCTGGGGCTGGTAATCGTTTTCAACGGCTGCATTTATAACTACCCTGAACTGCGTGAAGAACTTCGGAATAAGGGATACAAATTTTTTTCAGATGGCGATACGGAAGTCATACTGAAAGCCTATCATGCCTGGGGGCAGGATTGTGTAAGGCGTTTTCAGGGTATGTTCGCTTTTTGCATATGGGAACGCGATAACAAACGTGTTTTCATGGCACGCGACCGTTTGGGCATTAAACCGTTTTACTATATAAAAGATAACAACTCTCTTCGTTTTGCCTCTTCTCTGCCGGCGCTTTTAGAAACAGGCGATGTTGATACCTCCATCGACAAAATGGCGTTGCATTATTACATGAGCTTTCACGCTGTGGTGCCCGCACCGCACACGATTTTTAATGGCATCAAAAAACTGCCGCCTGCTACAGTTGCCATGATCGAACCGGACGGGCGGATGGTACAAAAGAGCTATTGGAGTCTTGATTACCGCCGCACCGCCGAAGATCAAAAGCGCAGCAAAGAAGACTGGGTTGACGCCGTAGAAGAAGCGCTCAAGCTTGCCGTAAAACGCCGTCTTGTGGCGGATGTTCCTGTTGGTGTTCTTCTTTCCGGCGGATTGGACTCCTCGTTGGTCGTAGGCCTTTTAAGTGAGCTTGGGCAAAAAATATCAGTACCTTTTCTGTCGGCTTTGAGGATGTAGCGGAAGAAGAAGGTAATGAATTCCGTTATTCGGATATTATTGCCGCTCACTACAACACTGATCACCATAAAATTCATGTTGATCATACTGAATTGCAAGCCAATCTTTCCAATTGTGTGAGAGCTATGGCAGAACCCATGGTCAGTCATGACGTCATTGGATTTTACCTGTTGTCATGCGAAGTCAGTAAACATGTAAAAGTAGTTCAGAGCGGGCAAGGGGCCGATGAAGTCTTCGCAGGCTATCATTGGTATCCGCCGCTTCTGGATGTGACGGACGGGAGTGAAGCACAAAAATATGCCAATGTATTTTTTGACCGTAACTTTAATGAATATAAAAGCTTTATCAATGCAGCCTATCTTGGCGAAGATTACGCATCTCAATTTGTTAGCGACCATTTTGATTTACCAAATATTCTAGATCCAATCGATAAAGCTTTGCGACTGGATACAAGCGTGATGCTGGTAGATGATCCGGTCAAGCGTGTTGATAACATGACAATGGCGTGGGGTTTGGAAGCCCGTGTACCGTTTCTCGATCATGAACTGGTAGAGCTGGCAGCGAGAATTCCAGCGCAGCATAAGATCAAAGATGGCGGAAAATACGTGCTTAAAGAAGTGGGACGTAGAATCATTCCGCATGAGGTGATAGATCGCCCTAAAGGCTATTTCCCAGTGCCGGCTCTTAAATATCTGGACGGTGAATATCTTGATATGGCACGTGAAATTCTAAGCCGGAAAGCAGCCAAAGAACGAGGTCTTTTTGCACAAAGCTATATCGATATGTTATTACAATCACCCAGAGAACATATTACGCCCCTAAGGGGTTCGAAACTCTGGCAGATCACGTTGCTCGAATACTGGTTACAGGAGCAGGGTATATAATCTTGAAATAAGAAAGCTATGACTGCAGCAAAACAAAAAAATAATGTATATGATCTTGAGCAAGCTCCCAGTTTAAAAAGCTGGGGTGAACCTGCGGAACTTCCCAAAGAAGATGTGATTGTCGAATGTGGTTGGGGGCGTTTGCTGTTTGCCCACACATTCCGAGACAGTAAAACAATTGCTGAAACGCTGCAGGATGAAAAGGAGGGCACCCGTGATCTCGCGCTTTACATCCGTGACCCGCAAGTGGTAATTGCCAAAGCACCACAAGATCTTTTTATTGATCCGTCTTTTACCTTCCGTCTGACGCTTGATCAATATGAACCGCTAAAAGAAAAAACCGGCACTTTTTCCATTCGTCTGCTCAATGCCGATGACGACATAGAAAGCATCAATCGCATATATCAGACCCGTCATATGGTGCCGATTAACCCTGAATTTCTACAAGATCAAAAAAAAAGACCGGTTTATTAAATTCTGGGTCGCTGTGGATGATGAAACAGGTGATATCGTAGCCGTTTGCATAGGTGTCGATCATAAAAAAGCATTCGATGATCCGGAAAACGGCGCCAGTTTGTGGGCGCTGGCAGTTGACCCGCAGGCAAGACATCCCGGCATTGGCTTGCAGATGGTTCAAAATTTTTCTGAATTTTATAAAAATGAGGGACGCAGCTTTATTGATCTTTCCGTTATGCATAGTAATGAGGAAGCTATTAATCTTTATAAAAAACTCGGCTTTGTACAGGTTCCGGTTTTTTGCATCAAAAATAAAAATGCTATTAACGAAAATCTCTTTACAGGGCCGACAAAACCGGAAGACAGGCTGAACCCTTATGCAATGATCATTATCGATGAAGCTCGCAGGCGTGGTATTCGTGTCGATGTATTAGATCCTGTTGATAATTACTTCAAACTTTCCAGCGGTGGCACCAGTGTTATTTGCAGAGAGTCTCTGACTGAGTGGACATCATCGATTGCTATGAGTCGTTGCAGTGACAAAACTACAACAACGCGTCTTTTAAAGAAGGCGGGATTAAGAGTTGCTGATCAACATCTGGCTTCAAAACCCTCTACAAATCAGATTTTTTTGAAAAAACACGGAGCCATAGTTGTCAAGCCTGCGATTGGCGAGCAAGGCGCAGGAATCACTGTGGACGTTACCACCATCAACGAGCTGGAAACGGCTGTTAACTACGCACGGCAAGTCAGCGATAAGGTTTTGTTGGAACAAATGGTACGTGGACAGGATCTACGCATTATTGTTATCAACTATGAAGTTGTCGCAGCCGCTATTCGTAAGCCTCCTTCTGTAATTGGTGATGGTCAGCACACGATATTGCAGCTTGTTAAAAAGCAAAGTCGGCGGCGTGAAAAAGCCACGCAAGGCGAAAGCAAAATACCGGTAGATGAAGAATTACGCCGCACAGTTCACAATGCTGGATATGTTCTGGACGATGTCTTACCGAATGGTCAAGAGTTACAGGTACGAAAAGCAGCCAACCTTCATGTGGGCGGTACGATCCACGATGTCACGAACGATCTACACCCTGAGCTTATCAAAGCCGCGGAGAATGCTGCCCGAGCACTGGATATTCCTGTACCTCAGCAGGTGGAAGATGGTGGAAGAAAAAGAATCATCAGTCCTGTGTAACCGATATAATAAGGTAAAGCTTTCCAAAGCACCGCATTTCAATTGAAAACACCCAAAAAAGCAGTCTTTTCTAATTTTTTGTATTCTTATAAAAGAAATGCTTGATTTATAGACACCTCCCCTATTATAAAGCACTGTTCTTTCGGACATTCTAGCGCGTCCCGTTCGTCTAGAGGCCTAGGACACCGCCCTTTCACGGCGGCAACACGGGTTCGAATCCCGTACGGGACGCCAATGATTTCAATGACTTAGCTGATTTCCTGACATTTTGGACGTAAAAAATACGTAATATACGGGCGTGAAATATTACGTACGTTTGTGAATTTGAGCGTACAAACTCCCTATAAATTTCTAGCCCCTAGACGAGCATGTAGTAATTCCACCTCTACGAATAGGTGGTACTCGTAATCGTTAAGCTTTTCACCATCCTTTAGCTTTTCTGCAATATCAGGAAAGCCAGTAATATCAAGTGCCATCTCCAGTAGATCACCTGTTAGAGGTTCATCACGCTTAAGACGGCGCTTAATATGGCCCAATCGCGAACTAACCTTTTTTCTATCTGTTTCCTCTTCTGGAGTAAGTGAATGATTCATAATTCCAATCCTTTCCTTTTTAAAATTCTAGAAAAGATTGAAACAATCAAAAAGCGATATTCTTATATATGCTAACTGTGCTGAGTGACACCAAAACACCAAAAAGGAAAAGATATTTCAAAAAATGAAAAATTCGACTTCTCCCTATCCTGACTTTAACCAGCTAATCATTTTGGGGGCATATTTGGGGGTATCGAATTTTTTGATAGCAACACGGGTTCGAATCCCATTGGGA
>JAJOJU010000017.1 GCA_021208265.1 Alphaproteobacteria bacterium
GACAGCTGATATCCCGCCTGTTACGACCGCCATGGGTGCATTGTTAAATCACATCACCGGCGGGCGGATGCTGCAACATTCCAACCCATGAACGTCAATTTTGGCCTGATGCCCGAACCCACAGAAGATATGCTCAATCCCCTGCAATCCAACGGAAAACGTAGAAAACTAAAGGGCAAAGACCGTAAAAAAGCCTATACCGACCGCGCGCGCGCTGATTTTGATCTCTGGCTTGAAAAGTACAAAAAGGCTGCTTAGTCTTGTGGGTATGAAAACCCTGCTTTACGTCTTTTCCTTTGTTCTCCTTATGTCTGCGCCATCCTGGGCCGGCATTGATTCTAATGTGGGCACAGTTGTTGCCATTGAAGGCAGCGCCCTTAAATACATAAAAGACAGCAAAACCGGGATCAAACTTGTGCCCGATAGCACAATCGCCTTAAGCGATACGCTTAAAACGGGCGATAAGGCCCGCCTCCTGATCCTGCTGAAAGATGATACAACAATAACGCTCGGCGAAAATGCCAGCCTGACTATCGATACCTTCATATTCGACCCCACCGCCAAAGATGGCAACAAAGCCGATTTTTCCATTTTAAACGGCGCGTTTTTGTTTGTGAGCGGGTTGGTCGGCAAAAATGATGACCCTCAGGTGAACATTAAGACCTCTGCAGGGTCTATCGGTCTACGCGGCACGACCGTATGGGGCGGAGAGATCAACAATAAATACGGTGTATTAGTACAAGAAGGCTCGGTCTTCGTTACCAATAAAATGGGCCGCATGACGCTGGAAAAAGGCAATGGCGTATTTCTCTCTCCCGATACAACACCTGAGAAAAAAGCCCAGTGGAAGGATGAAACCATTGCCGCTGCCGTGGCGATGATTGCCTTTAAAGATCAGGATGCTGCCAACAAGAAACTGGCTGAAAAGAAGGGCCCTTCTCCAGATACAGCGAAAGATACGGCGCAGGAAGATGAAAAACCATCTTCTGACAACACCGTAACGCCGGAAGACATACCGCAGGTGGAAGAAACACCTGAAGCCGCAGAACCTGCGGAAGTAAAATCCGAAGATGTAAAACCTGAGGCCTCAGAACCGCAAAACACCGCTCCCGCACCGGCGGAACCCGAAGAAAAAAACTGAAGCCATAGAAGAAGGGCCTGAGCAGGAAAATCCCGCTGCAAATGAAGAAGTTGAAGTGGATGTTAAAGACGAAGAAGACGCCACCACTGACAGCACCGAGAAACCCGAAACCGAGCTACCTCAAGAAGAAAAAGCCGAATAATTAAACGGCCGCATCAAAATTGGGATCAAGCCCCAGCGCATATTGCGAACCGGAAAGCGACAACGCTGTACGGCGCGCTACATCTTCAGCCTGTTGCTGGCTGAGTGCCTCTTCCGAAATCTCGACTTGATCCTGAACGGATGATGTACCGGAAGCCTGCTCGGCCTTGTGCCTTTCAAGATTGCCTTGCGAACGCTGTGCAGGTGTAATGCCCTGAACAGGCCCTGAGCCTGATACTGGATCTACCATGATAATTCTCCTAACCCTCTTACCATTATAAAGGTTGCTGCCTAATTTTTCAAAAAAATTGAGAAAAATACAAACGTAGCGCCTTAAAAGGGAGCGGTAAACGCAGACGCGGGTGGAAAGGATCGAACCTGCATGCCCGCGCCTGCTTGCAATACATACGCGCCAGAGCATTCGAAAGTTTCAAAAATTTATGAGGCGGTTTTAAATCCGGCACAAACTCGGCTGAAAGCTCGCGGATAAGCCCCGGTAAATCCCCTTGCGGTTTCAGTTCATAAAGCTTTTTGACGCCGTATTTCTGCATCAGGTTTTCGGGCAACAGACAACGGTGCTGACCGGCAAAGAACGGCACGGCGCGGATAATACCCATCAAGGCATAGTTAACAGACACGGGCTGCACGGCCATACTTTCCGGGTTATCCTCCCCCAGAATTTGCAGAGCAAGCTTCATGAGGGGAGTGCTTGTGAAATCGGCATAATTCAGAAGCCCCTCGACCGATGCCGGTAAAACATCTTCCAGATCAAATTCGCGCGCATAAATCAGCCGGTCAAAATACTCCTGCGTCAGGTTATGATCCTTAATCGCTTTGCTAAGCGGCTGCAGAATTTCATGCTCCGGAACCTCCCCGCCACCATAGATATTAGCTAGCTGATCGCGCCACCATTGCAGGCGGATGAGGCCAAGCTGCGTTTCGCTTACAACCTCGCGCGTTTTGGCGATTTCATGGTTGAAAGCAAACAGAGCGAATAGTGCCTCGTACCGATCATGGGGCATCATCAGCGTAATCAAAAACCTGTCATGGTCTTGATCTTTGACGAGCGCGCCGCAATATGAGAGTGTATTGCCCATGCGTTCTTAAACCACGGATGGACGCCGATGAACACCGATTTTTAAAGGAGACTTCTTATGACCTTCACACTCCCCGAACTGCCCTATGCGTATGATGCGCTGGCTCCCTTTATGTCCGCTGAAACGCTGGAATTCCACCATGATAAACACCATAAGGCCTATGTTGATAAAGGCAATGAACTGATCGCCGGCACGGGCAAGGAAGGCGCTTCGCTGGAGAAAGCCATGGTATGGGCCTTCAAAAACAATCCCGGCCTCTTCAACCAGCTGGGCCAACATTTCAACCACATCCATTTCTGGAACTGGATGACCCCCAGCGGGGGAGGCACGAAGCTGCCGGGCAATCTGGAATCTGCCATCAAATCCGATCTCGGCGGGTATGATGAATTTCGCGGTAAATTCGTGCAGGCGGGCATGACGCAGTTTGGTTCCGGCTGGTGCTGGCTGGCGCTGGATAACGCCACAGGCAAGCTGGAGATCGTTAAAACACCCAACGGCGAAAACCCCGTGGTGCACGGCAAAACAGCGCTACTGGGCTGCGATGTGTGGGAACATTCCTACTACATCGATTACCGCAACGCCCGCCAGAAATATCTGGAAGCCTTCGTGGATAGCCTCGTGAACTGGGATTATGTCGGCCAGTTATTCGAAAAAGGCCCCCTTAAAATAGCTGCCTAGATCGCAGCTTCATCTATTATTAACAACAGATTACGGCGCCGCAATACAATATGTATATTGCAGCGCCGTTTTTGTTTTTGTATGGTGCGGGAATGCAAGAAAGAAGACCCACGAAATTTCTGGTGATCAGCGATATTCATTACGGCATCGATTACAAAAGCCGTAATGACAGCGAAGACAAACACGTCATGGGTGGCTGGGGCCGCACCGTTATGCCGACAATTGTCACGCATTCCCGTAACTTTGATGCCGTACTGGATATCGGGGATTCTCATACCGCCTATGACTGGATTTTTGAAAAGGGTCAAATGCACAGATGGGTGTGGGAGCTGGAAAATTTCCGTGTACAAATGGGCCTGCACAAATATTTCAACGTATTTGGCAACCATTGCGGCAAAATTTCCGACCGGATAGGCTATCCTTTCCGCCCCGGCAGTGACGATTTCTGCTCCCAATATGTTGATTTACCTGAGTTCCGTATTGTTCTGTCCAACGCGGGAACCCGTCAGATGAGCTCTGTAGGCCGCTTTATCCCGACCGAACATTTCCGCTGGCTAGAAGATGTCATCGGCAACAGCCCTAAGCCCGTCATTTTCGTTCAGCACGTACCGCCCGATGAATTTGATAATGGCGATGAGTTATATGAGTTTCTCTCCGGGCTGGAAATGGTGGCATTGGCAATCCACGGTCACCGGCACGATCCCACAAAAATGGAAGTTCAGCATGGCATTCCCGTCCTGCATATGCAGGCGCTTCTAAAGGAGGGACATGCCGGTATTCCGGACATTAATATTGCTGAAATTACCGCCACAGATGAAGAAATACAGATCCTTGCGCGGGGACTCAACGCCGATTGCGGCACTGATAAACTATTCCGCATCGACCGCCGTGATTTAAACCTTACAGGTGCTGCCCCGGCTCCCTGCTGCCCACACTCTGAACCATCCACCCCCTAAACCGGCATAAGACACGCTGCCACGCGCCGCCCTTCGGCCAGCAGCACGTTATAGGTGCGGCATGCCGCGCCAGTATCCATGACATCAATGGCAGGCAACCCAGCCTCTTTCAACGCCATTTTAACAGCCGGCGGCAGGAATTGCATCTGCGCACCGGTACCAAGCAGGATAACGTCAATCCCTTCGGGCAAACTCTCAAAATGCTGGATGGTCAGGTCAGACAGATTTTTCGGCGGGCTCCACGGCAAAGTGACTGAGGCTGTCACTACAACCGCCTCCTCATGCGTGACACCGCTAATTTTGAATACACCACCGGCATAGCTCTGGATAATCTGCGATCCGGCTTTAACGAGCGGGGTTACATCCATCGGATCTTAAGCAGCCGCCTCCTGCGCGCCACCTTCATTGCCGCGCTTCACTTTAAGCGCCATCAATACGGGGGCCGCCACATATATCGAGGAATAAGTGCCAATCACAATCCCGAAGATCAGGGCATAGATGAAATCCTGAATAACCGGGCCGCCGAAGGCATACAGCGCAACCAAGGCCAGCAGAGTGGTTAGTGATGTCATGGTCGTCCGCGCCAAGGTCTTGTTAATCGCCATGTTCATAAGTGCGGCTGTATCAAGCTTTTTATAACGGCGGATTTCCTCGCGGATGCGGTCGAACACGATCACCGTATCGTTGATGGAATAGCCCGCCACCAGCAGCACCGCCGCCACCGTGGAAAGGTTAAATTCCAGCTGAGTCAAGGCAAACAAGCCCACCACGGCAATCACGTCGTGCGCAATCAAGGTGGCAATCGCCGCTACGCCGTACTGCCATTCAAACCGGAACCAGATATAAGCCAGAATGCCGCCCAGCGTGATCAATATGGCAATCAGCCCCTGCATCTTCAGTTCTTCCCCCACTTGCGGGCCGACATATTCGCTGCGGCGGAATTCGGTTTTACCTTCGCCGAATTGTTCGTTCAGCGCGCTTGTTACTTTCTCAATTGCGGCTTTTTTGCGCATCGGGGTCATCGCCCTGCTGCGGCAGGCGGATCAGAAGATCATCCGGCGCGCCAAATTCCTGAATGGAAACACTGCCCAGACCAAGCCCGTTCAGGTTGGAACGAAGGGCGTTCAGATCAGGCTGCGCCTCTTCCGTTTTGATTTCGAGCAGTATCCCGCCCGCGAAATCAATACCGAAATTAAGCCCTTTGATCGCGATCAGTGCAATCGAACCCACCAAAAGGATAAAAGAAATCACATAAGCAATACGGCGTTTGCTCATGAAATCGATATTAATATTATCCGGTATCAGTCTTAATCCGCGCATTTCTTTATTCCCTTAATCCTTACAGCGGCAGCGCGCTCGGTTTCTTCTTCCAAAGCCATGTAATGACGATCAGGCGGGTCATCATCACGGCAGAGAACATGGATGTTAAAACCCCGATCCCCAGTGTCACGGCAAAGCCCTTGATCGGCCCCGTACCGAATGAAAACAACACCAGCGCAGCAATCAGCGTGGTCAGGTTGGAGTCAACGATGGACGACATGGCTTGCTTATAACCGCTGTCAACGGCGGCAATAACCGATTTACCCGACTGAATTTCCTCGCGGATACGCTCGAAAATAAGCACATTAGCATCCACCGCCATACCGATGGTCAGCACGATGCCGGCAATACCCGGCAGGGTCAGCGTGGCCTGCAACAGCGATAAGACCCCGAAAATCAGCGCCACGTTAAAGGTAAGCGCAATACTGGCGAACAGGCCGAACAGACCGTAATAGAAAATCATGAACGCCACAACCAGCACAAAGCCAACAAGCGCGGCGATCTTTCCGGCTTCCACAGAATCCGCGCCCAGCGATGGGCCTACACTACGTTCTTCAATCACTTTCAACGGCGCAGGTAAGGCACCGGCGCGCAGCAAGATGGAAAGATCCGTCGCACCCTGCAAATCAAATCCGCCGGAAATCTGCCCCTGTCCGCCGCAAATGGGTTCGCGGATTACGGGCGCGCTGATGATTTCCTCATCCAGCACGATGGCGAAAGGACGGTTCACATTTTCCCGTGTCACATCACAGAATTTACGCCCGCCCACGGAATTAAGGCGGAACGACACCACTGGCTGACCGTTCTGGTCAAACCCCGGCGCCGCATTATCCAGCATGTCTCCGGTGATCATCGCGCGGCGCTCAATCGTGCCGTTCTGGCCTTCATTCCGGTCAGAAAACGGCAAGGTTTTTGTGCCGCCTGTGCTGCCCGCCCCCGGCGCCACCACCAGATGGAAAGTCAGTTTCGCGGTTTTCCCGATGATACGTTTCAGATCTTCAGCGTTTGCCCCCGGCACTTGCAGCAGGATGCGATCTTCCCCCTGACGCGCGATACTGGGTTCGGTCGTGCCCAGTTCATCCACGCGGCGGCGGACAATCTCGATAGACTGGGCAATTGCCTGATCCAGAAGCTCCTTCACCGCGATCGCCGTTAAACGCGCTTCGATAATCGTGCGGTTTTCTTTGGTCTCAATCTCCAGATTGGGGTCAGTTGAGCGGATCAGGTTGCGGGCCTTTTCACCATCAGCAACGTCCCGCAATGTCAGGCGCATGCCGTTTTCAATGGAACCGATGCGCGTATAGGGAATTTTATCTTCCCGCAGCACACGGCGCATATCCTGCACGATCAGATCAGCCCGTTCATCAAAGATCACCTTCGTATCCACCTGATAGAGCAAATGCGCACCGCCCCGCAGATCGAGGCCCAGATTTACCGTCTTGGATGGAAGCCAGCCTGGTAGGTTCTGCTTGAGCGAGGCTTGCATTTCAGCCCCCAAAAGATTGGGCAGGCTGTATAACAGCCCCAGCAGGGGGATCAAAATAATCAGAATTTTTTTCCAGGTGGCGATCTGAACCATGAGCGTATAGGCCGTTTAGTTGTTATTTCTTGGAAGCTGTCTTTTTAGCAGGCGCTTTTTTTGCCGCAGCAGGCTTCTTATCTTCGTTCTTTGCTACAGGCAGCGGCTTCAAACGCGGGTCGCTCTTCGCTTGAATGGTCGAACGCAAAGCCGTTACCTTGATACCGTTACCCAAATCAACCACAACTTCATCCGATGCATCGCTCGTCTTGTCGATCACACCAACCAGACCGCCCGCGGTTACAACACTGTCGCCCCGCTTTAAGCCCTTCAGCATCGTGTTATGTTCCTTCATGCGGCGTTGCTGCGGCATGATCAGCAGCACATAAAACATGGCCACCAAAATCACGACCATCAGCACATTCGTGCCCATCACTTCCCAGGGACTGACCGGAGGCGGCATCGGGGCGGCATCGCCAGGCTGTACGGTACCTGTCGTCATCGAGGTTTCTTGTGCAAAGGCTTCGTTAATGAAGAAAGTCATGATTATCTGTTATCCTTACTCTTTGGAATCGGGTATCTGCCAGCCTAGTCAGCCGCCGGAGGGAATGCAAGAGCCGTTGATATAGACTATAAATACTGTTGGGGATTCATCGCTTCAGTCCCCTTGCGCACTTCAAAATGCAGTTGAGGGCTGGAGACGGAGCCGGTGGAACCCACCGTGCCCAATTGCTGCCCACGGGCAAGACGCATACCGCGCTTTACATCGATCCGGTCCAGATGGGCATAGGCCGTCATATAACCATTACTATGCCGTACCAGCACCAGATTACCCGATCCCTTCAGCTCATTCCCCGCATAAACCACCTGCCCGGCATCGGCGGACCCCACGGGCGTGCCGCGCGGCGCTTTGATATTGATCCCGTCATTATGAAGCCCGCCGGGTTTGGAACCGTAGGATGACAAGATAGGTCCCTTCACAGGCGCAGAAAACTTGCCGGAACCGGATGTTTTCAGCATCGGCGTATCCGCCGGGCCGGAAGCCGTGGCTCGTAGGGGGGAAGATGATAAATCCTCACGCTCAACGCCGCCCACGGGCGCGGCTTCCGCCACCGCCACTTCATGCGTGATACCGCTTTCATCGCGCCGCACACCAGACGGCAAACGCAAAATTTGCCCGGCCTGGATCGCATAGGGCGCTGACAGATTATTCAGCCGCGCAATTTCTGCTGTACTGGTACTGTAAAGACGGGATACCAGATAGAGCGAATCCCCTTCACGCACCTTGTATTCCTGCGGCGGAGGCAGTTTTAGGCGCTGCCCCTGATTCAAGACAAACGGCGCTTGCAGATTATTAACTACCGCAATATCGCTCATCACGATATGATAACGGCTGGCGATGGTGTAGAGCGTATCACCCTTTTCCACCACATGCGTGCCCGTGCTGCCGCTGCCCGCACTACCGCCGTAAGCCGTGACTGGCGCAGGCTTCTGGGTGCCAAGGCACCCAGAAAGCATCATCATCGTAAGTGACAAACAAAGGACCGAACGAATGTTCATAGGGTTATGCCGATATCGGCATAATTTATCTAATGCCGATCGTCCAATTATGACAAACTGAGAATTAAAAGTGACCAAGACCCGACCTTTCCGAATGGGGAATTCGGCATAAAAAAGCCCGCTAGCAGTTTAACTGTTTTAGAAACTCAGCTCAATACTGACAAATATGCCAAACAATCATAAAAAACCCAGAAGGGACGCCGACACTAACCACAACAAACTCGATGACACCACTCGATTTCCACAACTTATCCCTGGATCCAATTTTTTTAACATCATCGAGCATTGACCAACAGCTCCTCGACACATACCCTAGAGACAATCCTCAACAATCACACGCGGGCATCCGCCCCAGCACCTCTGTCTACAGAGGGGGATTGTTGAATCACGTATAACCATAAGGAGAAAAGCTATATACCCTAGCGCCTACCTAAAAGAGATTAAAAAATCACTGGAAACCCATTTGACAGAGTTTCTAAAGAGATACTCTAACGACCCATTATCTGGAGTAATAGAGGCATCAGCGTAGCTAACGGTGTCTATGCCAGTTTCGCCATTGATATAGTCGTTTCCATCGCCCCCGTAGATAATGTCATCACCGTACACCCAACACTTCTGAAAAATTCTGTGCCGCTGTAAACGCTGTGCGTGCAGGAGTCATATCTGTAACATTATAAGTTGTACCTTGAATTACGATGCTGGTCATGATGTGGTTCCCCTTTAAATTTTTTGCTGAAAATTAGTTATCGGATAAGACGCTGGTCGAATTTGACAATGGCTTGGCCTTCAAAACCTGAGGTTGCCCACCTCACTTCTAAGGATTCTTTGATCATCCCCATGATTTCAGATCGCTTTTCTTTTAAATCCTCAGGGATTTTCATGGAAGCTATTAACCACTCAATTCCCATAGGAATATTTTGGGTTTTCCCCCCGTACACTTCCGTATCCCTTGCAGTAAAACCAAAAACTTTGCCATCCCAATTGATTTCAAAATTTTTATGTCCAGTACTGTACCCCCCAGTGATTCCATAATCGCGTTGCGCTCTGGGTCGATGATTTTTCCGGTTTCTTCATCTCTGATAAATGTCATGATGTTATTTTCCTCGGCTTATGCGTTTGGGTAAAATTCAACTGAAACTGAGGCAGCTTTTTCTGTATTAAAGCTATCGCCATAGACAGTGAGAGCTTCAGCGATAACCGCTTTGACCTCTTCCCTGCTCATCTGAATATCTTCATGAATATAAAGCTTGTGAAATTTCCAATTTAGTTCGTAACGCCTTGGCACAAGCTGCGGTTCTCCGTGAATTTTCATACCAGAAACGCCAAAAAACTTTACGGACTTTCCTTCTATTTCTAATTCGCAACTGTAGAAACCCTCCTGATCCGGCCCCGATACTTTAGTAAGTATTATATTTCTAGCCTTATCGATCGTCTGCCACTTTCCGTCTGCTGCTTTTTCATTTACAAATCCCATAATTACTTTCCTTCTAAAATTGTTTTACACAACTGCCTAAGGAGAGCCATATAGGGCAACTCAGACGCCATGAAACGCCGTATATAATGCCGAAATAGTCTTCTCATAAACAGCGGTTTTAAATGCTTTTCGCTGAGAATTCGGCATAATCAGAACACCTACATTAATAGGGAAAATATAATACAGAATAATCCTAATGGCGAGGGGGTCTAAGCGGCTTCGTGTTCAGAAGCAATGTCCGGCAGCAGCGGCACAAACCTCACCGGCATGATATCGCGGAAGGAATAGCTCTCCTCGCTGTCTTTCTTATAAAGCCGCAAGACCTGCTCCCCGCTCAGCCCCACGGGGATCACCAGCAGCCCACCGGGTTTTAACTGATCAATCAGCTTTTCAGGCGGGCGTTCGCGCGCCGCGGCGGTGCAGATAATCTTGTCGAACGGGGCTTGTTCAATGCCGTGAATTTTGGGCCAGCCCAGCATGCCGTCGCCCGCAATCGCGGTGATTGTGGTGAGGCGCAATTCTTTATGGCGTTTTTCAGCATCCACCAGCAAGGGTTTATGCCGCTCGATCGTATAAACCCGGCGGCACAGCTTCGCAAGGATGGCGCTTTGATAACCGCAGCCCGTGCCGATTTCCAGCACTTTATCACGATCCGTCAATGCCAGCGCTTCCGTCATCACCGCCACCACGAATGGCTGGCTGATCGTTTGCCCGCGCCCGATAGGCAGCGCCATATCCTCCCACGCCTGATCCTTCACGGCATCCGGCACGAACATATCACGGGGGATTTTCTCAATCGCGCCCAGCACGCGCAAATCCTTGATCCCCTTGGTGCGGAGATCCATGACAAGCCGGACTTTTTTGGCGGTATAGGGGTCGTTCATTATCTTGATGAGGATACACCGCGAATCCTTTTATACAAAGGGGAGAAACATGCTAGGCCGCCGCTGTTTTACGGGCTTCATCCAGCACGATTTTGGTGATGCCGCCCATATAGGGTTTTAGCGCATCCGGCACGCAAATGCCGCCATCAGCCGGGTCGTAGTAATTCTCCATCACGGCGACAAGCGCGCGGCCCACGGCGGTGCCGGAACCGTTCAGCGTGTGCAGGAATTTCGTGTCCTTCTCGCCCTTCGCTCTCATGCGGGCATTCATACGGCGGGCTTGGAAATCCCCGCAGTTGGAGCAGCTGGAGATTTCGCGGTAGCGCTGCTGCCCCGGCAGCCACACTTCCAGATCATAGGTTTTTCGCGCGCCAAACCCTGTATCGCCCGTGCATAGCATCAGCGTGCGGAACGGCAGTTCTAGCTTTTTGAGGATGGTTTCGGCGCATTCGGTCATGCGTTCATGCTCCGCCACGCTCTCTTCCGGCGCGGTGATGCTCACCAGCTCCACCTTATAGAACTGATGCACGCGGATCATGCCGCGCGTATCCTTGCCCGCTGATCCCGCTTCGGAACGGAAACACGGCGTGAAGGCCGTGTAGCGGCGCGGGAAAGTTTCTTCATCCCAGATGGCATCGGCCACCATGTTGGTAAGCGATACTTCCGCCGTGGGGATCAGCCAGCGGCGCTTCCTCACAATCGCGCGGCAGGGACCACTAAGCCCGTTCACGACCGATATTTCATCGGCCGAGGCCAGCAATTCCGCCAGCACCTTGTCATCGGGGTTCAGGGGCGTGACCTTGAATCCTCCCAGATTTGCCGCCCTCTTCAATCTTCACCTCAAAACCGTCGACCAGCACGGTTTCATCTTCCGGCGCCTTGAACAAATCATCCGCGAATTTCGGCAGCTGGCCGGTGCCGAACATGGCGCTATCCCGCACCATCAGCGGGGGGGAAACTTCCGTATAGCCGTGATCTTGCGTATGCGTATCCAGCATGAACTGCGCCAGCGCGCGCTCCATCCGCGCCAGCGCGCCGTTCATCAGCACGAAGCGTGACCCCGCCATTTTGGCGGCGGTTTCAAAATCCAGCTGGCCCAGCTTTTCGCCGATATCAAAATGCTCCGGCGTTTGCGCGGCTTTGGGCTCGCCCCATTTGCGAACCTCCTTGTTATCGTTTTCATCCTTGCCGTCGGGCACTTCCGCATCAAGCAGGTTGGGCAATGTGGAGAGCGCCGTTTGCAGCTGCACGGCCAGCGCTTTTTCTTCCAGCTCCAGCGCCGCCATCTTATCCTTCAGCGCCGCCACCTCTGCCATCACGGCAGAGGCGTCACCCCCGGCCTTCTTCACATCGCCGATCTGTTTGGATTTTTCATTGCGCGCGGATTGCAGCGTCTGCAATTCCGTCTGCGCGGCGCGGCGCTTTTCATCTAGCCCCAGAATATGCGGGCTCTGCGCGGATAGACCACGGCGGGCCATGGCCTTGTCAAAATTTTCCGGATTGTCGCGAATGGCGCGTATATCGAACATAATGCCTCTATCTATTTTATTCCTGCGTTCAGGATGGTAATAAATAAAACTATGCGGCGTGTTTTGTCCATCGAAAAACCAGAGAATCCCCTGCCCGTGGTGTTTGATTCACCGCATAGCGGGCATGACTACCCGGCGGATTTTAACCCCGCTTGCCCCATAGGTGAACTACACACCGCCGAAGACATGTATGTGGATGAGCTTTTTGCCGAAGCCCCCGCCCACCGCGCACCATTCCTAAAAGCCCTCTTCCCGCGCTCTTATATCGACCCCAACCGGGCGGCTGATGATATCGACCCCACCCTTTTGGATGGCGCATGGCCTGCGGATACATACGGCCCGATTAACCCGTCCCGCCGGTCCGATGCCGGAATCGGGCTGATCCGCCGCCTGCTGACCCCCGGTAAACCGCTTTATAACCGTTCTTTAAGTGCCGCCGAGATCATGGCCCGGATTGATGGTTATTACCGCCCCTATCATACGGCGCTGGAGGAATTGCTGGATGAAGCTCATTACAATTACGGGCAGGTCTGGCATATTAACTGCCATTCCATGCCGGCCTCCACCGCCACGCCGCACAAGCCGCATTCGCTGTATCTGGGCCAGCCGCGCACGCTCGACATCGTGCTGGGCGACCGCAGCGGCACCACATGCGGGCGGAATTTCGTTCACGCCGTGCGCGATATGTTTCGGGATATGGGCTACAATGTCGGCGTAAATGACCCGTTCAAGGGGGCTGAACTCATCAAACGATATGCCCAGCCCACGCGTGGACGGCATTCCCTGCAGATTGAAATCAACAAGGCATTATATATGAATGAATCCACCTTCACCAAAACTGATAATTTTCTTGCGTTGAAGGGCGACCTCTCAAATTTTATTGCTTTTTGTACGGACTGGGCGCAAGCTCAGAATAAGACGCTCGCTGCGGACTGAACGGGGTTTATAAGCGAGGTGCAAACATGCATTTATCTCATTCCGTCGAGGGCATTATCGACGGCGTTTATGACGACGGCCCCCATAACAAAATCCTGACTATCAACTTCAACGGTCATGCCGATGAGCTGCCGGAACATCTGGAACGCGGGTATACCACATCCAAATTCCTGCTACGGTCCGGCATTCTGGTGAGTGATATCCATATCGGAACAGTTATTCATGTAACCGATATCGATGACCGGCACCCGCCGGGCGTTCATCACATCACCGGCATTGCTGTGCCTGAGCTTGTAAAGGGATAGTCTTAAACTTTTCCTTGAGCACGCGGTCAAGCGCGGTCATATCGGCGCTTGACCCCAATTCCGCCATGCTGGTTACCCCGGCATCACTAATCCCGCACGGCACGATCCCGCCGAAATGCGATAGATCAGGGTTCACGTTAATGGCAATACCGTGCAGCGTGACCCATCTGCGCACCCGCACGCCGATGGCGGCGATTTTCTTTTCCGTGCCGTCCGGCATATCCACCCAGATGCCCACACGCCCGCAGATGCGTTTTCCCGTGATCCCGAATGCCGCAAGGCTGCGAATGATCCATTCCTCTAAAAACCACACATAGGCCTTGATATCCGGCCCCTTCTGGCGTTTACGCAAATCCATCATCACATAGGCCACGCGCTGACCTGGCCCGTGATAGGTATATTCCCCGCCGCGCCCGGCCACATGCACCGGGAAGCGCGCGTTTAGCAAATCAGCGTCCTTTGCTGATGTGCCTGCGGTGTATAAAGGGGGGTGTTCCAGCAGCCAAACGCATTCCTCAGCAGTGCCGTCATAAATACCGGCCACGCGCTCATCCATGAACGCGAGCGCTTCTTCATAAGGAACGGGGGTGTCAGAAAATTTGAATTCGGTCATAACCGCAGGGAAACCCGAATAAAGCCAAGTAAAATGGTGCGCCCGAGAGGACTTGAACCTCCACGATATTGCTATCACAAGATCCTTAGTCTTGCGCGTCTACCAGTTCCGCCACGGGCGCTAGAATAGGTATGCGAGGGAATAAAGCAGATACGACCAGTCAAAGCAATACTAAAATAACACCCCGTATAGCAGATATCTTTATACATAAAACTTGACTTTTTTTGCCTTCATTATGTAGAAACATCCTTCCAAGCGAGAGAACCCATGGCAAAAGATACAAAAAAAGCCTGTAACGTTAAAAAGCTTCAGTGATTTAGCTCAGTCAATCGTGCTGCTCCCGCCAGAACCAGAGCTTACCCCTGAACAGCCCACCAAAATCAGCTTCGATGAAATGCGCGCCGCAGAGCGTGCTGAGAGAGAGCGGGTATACCGCCAGTGCGATGAAAACAGAGCGCGGGAAGAAGAGTTAGCTGACTTGCTGCGCGCTCGTAAAAATCCGCGCAACAGCATATGGTATCGCAATGACAGAAACCCGACCCCTGTGAACAGAGCCGCCGCACGCGATGGCGGCATGCTGAACAGACGGGATATTACGAATACCGACCCCGAGCCATAACTGTCCATAATTCCGCACCGCAGCATATTCCCCCCTTGCGCGGCCAGCGCAAGTTTGTTATCGACTGAGGCAAATTTTTGGCAGATTTTTATTTTTTTTAGGCCCTGCCCCCTTGAAGGATTATCATGTCACAGAAAACCGATAAAGAAGCCCTCCGCCAGGATGCATTATCCTATCACCAGTTTCCACGCCCCGGCAAAATAGCCATTCAGGCCACCAAGCCGATGTCGACCCAGCGTGATCTGGCGCTGGCTTACTCCCCCGGCGTGGCGGTCCCGTGTGAGGAAATTGAGAAAGACCCGCAGAAATCATATGATTACACTTCACGCGGCAATCTCGTGGCGGTGATTTCAAACGGTACGGCCGTTCTGGGTCTGGGTAATATCGGCGCACTGGCTTCCAAGCCGGTGATGGAAGGTAAAGCCGTTCTGTTCAAGAAATTCGCCGGGCTTGATTCCGTTGACATTGAAATTGATGAGGAAGATGTCGACAAGATTGTCGATATCGTGGCCTCCATGGAGCCCACATTCGGCGGGATCAACCTTGAGGACTTCAAAGCGCCGGAATGTTTCGAGATTGAGCGCCGCCTGCGCGAGCGCATGAAGATCCCTGTCTTCCATGACGACCAGCACGGCACGGCCATTATTGTGACCGCCGCCTTCACCAACTGGATCAAGCATTCGGGCCGAGACATTAAGAAGATCAAACTGGTTGCCAACGGTGCCGGAGCCTCAGCCATCGCCTGCCTCAGCCTTCTGGTGGAAGCCGGGCTGGATAAAAAGAATATTATCGTCTGCGACCGTGTCGGCGTTGTTTATGAAGGCCGGAATGAAGGCATGGACCCCGCGAAGGAAAAATTCGCTGTTCCCACCGACAAACGCACACTGGAAGAAGCCATTGACGGGGCGGATGTGTTCCTCGGCTTGTCCGCCGCCGGCGCACTGCCTAAGGAATGGGTCAAGAAAATGGCCAAAAGCCCGCTGATTATGGCGCTGGCTAACCCCACCCCGGAAATTCTGCCGGAAGAAGTTTACGAAGTGCGTGATGACGCTATCGTCTGCACAGGCCGTTCGGACTATCCCAATCAGGTGAATAACGTTCTTTGCTTCCCCTTCATTTTCCGCGGCGCACTGGATGTAGGTGCCACCGCGATTAACGAAGAGATGAAACTGGCCTGCGTGCAAGCGATTGCCGAGTTGGCCCGGAAGGAACCCCCCGCCGAAGTCACCGCCGTTTACGCCAATGAAAATCTGGAGTTCGGGCCGGAATACCTGATCCCGAAACCGTTTGATCCACGCCTGATTGTCGATTTGCCGATTGCTGTTGCCAAGGCGGCAATGAAAAGCGGTGTGGCTACACGCCCGATCGAGGATTTTGAAGCTTATAAGCAAAAGCTTCAGGAATTCTTTATCCGCTCCAAAATCATGATGCGCCCAGTGATGCGCGGGCGCAGGCTAATCCGAAACGGATCGTATTTTGTGACGGTGAAGAAGAGAAAATCCTGCAGGCCATCCAGACCGTTCTGGATGACGGTCTTGCCAAGCCTATCGTCATCGGCCGCCCGAAAGTTATCGAAACCCGCATCAAGCGCCTGGCGCTGCGCATGAAAATTGGCAAAGATTTCGAGATCATCGATCCTGAAGACGATGCCCGTTACCGCGATTACTGGGAAACCTATCACCGGATTATGGAGCGCCGCGGCGTAACCCCGGCAGATGCCAAAGCCATCCTGCGCAAGAACACCACCGTGATCGGCGCGCTGATGGTTTACAAAGGCGATGCAGATTCCATGATCTGCGGCGCTGTCGGACATTTCAAAAAGCACCAGAAACACATCACGGAGATTATCGGTCTGAAGCCCGGCGTGGAAACAGCCGCCGCCATGAACGGCCTGATCATGCCAAAGGGCAATTTCTTTATCTGTGACACGCAAATCAATCCGAACCCAAGCGTATCGCAAATCATCGATATGACCCTGATGGCAGTTGAGGAAGTTAAACGCTTCGGGATTGTTCCGAAAGTGGCGATGTTGTCCCACTCCAACTTCGGCTCACAAGACACTGAACCGGCACAAAGAATGCGCATGGCTTGCGCGGAAATCCGCCGCCGTCACCCGGATCTGGAAATCGAAGGTGAAATGCAGGCCGATGCGGCTTTGTCCGAAGAAATTCGGAGCCGGATCATGCCGAATTCAAACCTTAAAGGGCAAGCCAATCTGTTTATTATGCCGAGCGTGGAAGCCGCCAGTATTACATACAACATGGTGCGTATCCTGACTGATGCCATTACGGTTGGCCCCATTTTGCTGGGAACAGCCCGACCGGTTTACATCCTGACGCCGTCTGCCACACCGCGCGGTATCGTGAACCTAAGTGCCATTGCCTCCGTTGCGGCACAGTCTTTCGAAGAAGAAATGAAAGATGAAAACACGCAACGCGGTATGGTCCGGCATTTATAAATATTAGCATCTGCTAAAAATTCCGGTTGCAAGTTACGAGGTTCCGGTTACAAAGAAGACGAACGCGTTTTTTTCCTGTAACCTGATGCCCGTAACGGGAGTCCTTGCATGAGCGCCGAAAATCCGAACATTGCCGATGCCGTGGAAGATCAGAACAACCCTTTTGTTCTGACCGATGATGAAATCCGCCAGATTGTCGAAGCTCTGCGCGCGCAGGATTCGGACACGGTACACGCGCATATCGATGATTTAAGCTGGGCGGATGCCGCCGAGCTGATCGCCAAGATGGGCGAGGATGACCGCGAGGAATTCCTGAAAATGTACGCAACCGCGCTCGATCCGCTCACCTTCACCGAGATGGATTACGAGCTGCGCCGCAAATGCCTGCCTCTGCTCTCCGCCGATTACGTGGCGGAAATTATTTCAGAGCTTGAAAGCGATGACGCGCTAGACCTCGTCACCTATCTGGATGAGGATTTCCGGCACATTGTTATCCGCAAGCTCTCGGCTAAAACCAGAGTAGCTCTGGAAGAGGGCCTTAGCTTCCCGGAAGACAGCGCCGCCCGCCTTATGCAGCGGGAAGTTGTGGCTGTGCCGGAATTCTGGACGGTTGGAAAAACAATTGATTATTTGCGCGCCGCAGCCGAAGACCTGCCGGAGAATTTCTTTGATATCATTGTGGTTGATCCGGCCTATCACGCGATCGGTCAGATCCCCCTTAACCGCCTGATCCGCGCCGGGCGCAGCGATAAAATCCGCAATCTGGCGCTGGATGATACCTATCCCATTCCCGCCGATATGGATCAGGAGGAAGTCGCCGATATTTTCCGGCGCGATAACATTATTTCCGCGCCTGTGGTGGATGAAAACGGGCGGCTGCTGGGTGTGATCACGATCGACGACATCGTGGACGTTATCGACGAAGAAGCGCAGGAAGACTTGCTGAAAATGGCCGGGGTGGATCAGGGCGACCTTTACCGTGCCGCACTTTCCACCACATCCACGCGTTTCCGCTGGCTGTTTGTGAATTTGATCACTGCCATTCTGGCCTCGGTTGTGATTTCGTTTTTTGATGCAACGATTGAGCAGATCGTGGCGCTGGCGGTATTAATGCCGATTGTGGCGTCCATGGGCGGCAATGCGGGCACACAGGCGCTGACCGTGGCAGTACGTGCCCTTTCCACGCGTGAACTATCCGAAACCAACGCCTGGCGCATTATCTGGAAGGAAACCATTGTGGGCACGGTAAATGGCGCGTTGTTCGCGGTTATTACCGGCATCGTGGCTGCTCTGTGGTTTGGTAACCCTGTGCTGGGCCTTGTGATCGGGATGGCGATGATCGTCAACTTGTAGCGGCGGGCCTGTGCGGAGCAGGAATTCCCATTCTTCTCAACCGCATGGGCAGCGACCCGGCCGTATCATCCACCGTGTTTTTAACCACCGTCACAGATGTTGTGGGCTTTTTCGCCTTTTTGTGGCTGGCCTCTATCTTCCTGATCTAAGCTGCTGATATCATTAAACCCTAACCATGGGTATGTGATCCAACGGGGTTTCATTTTTCGTATAAAGTCTGTAAACAAGAAAAAACTAATAAAATAAAGACACGGACAAATGTCAGCTTCAAAACTTGTAAAACCGTCAATGGAATATAAAGAGAGCTTCCTAGAAGCCCTCAAAGAATTCCACGCCGAGGGCCGCTATAAATTCATAGACGCCACGGAAGTTTCTGGCGACTTCGAAGGCTTTGTCAAGCGGCTGAATGACGGTCGCCGTAACCTGCACAAGCCCTTCGCCGACTGGATCGAACCCGTGCCGGAAACCGTATTGTGGTTTGTGAAGGATGACCAATATATCGGCACATTTAACATTCGTCACCGCCTGAACTGGCATCTGGAAAAAAAACGGTGGGCATATCAATTTCGTGATCCGCCCGTCCATGCGCAGCAAAGGTTACGGCAAGAAATTGCTGCAAAAGGGCATGCCGTTTATTTGTTATCTGGGCATCGACCGCGCATTGATCACGCTGGACCCGGCGAATAAATCCGGCATCAAGATTGTTGAGCATTGCGGCGGTGAATTTGATGACCAGACACCGGAAACGGAGAAATTCCCCTCACGTTTGCGGTATTGGCTGCAGTGTAACTAAAAGTTTTTTCTTGGCTATCATGACCGGGAAAGCTATAGTCCGCGCTTGTTATAACAGATTTTTGTACAATGACCCTCTCAGCCCCCAAACGTAACCGCTCCGGCAAAAAAAGCGCCGAAGACCAAGAAGCCACGCAAGGCATCAAAAGGCATGGGCTTGCTCGGCACGCTATTCAAATGGGGCTTTGTGGCCTGCCTTTGGGTGGGGATCGGTGTCATCGGCATTCTGGCCTACTATGCCACCGAACTGCCGGATATCACCAAAAACGCGAATTTTGACCGCAAAACATCGATCACGGTGAAGGCGCAAGACGGCTCCATCGCCGCGACATACGGCGATTTGAAGGGTGACAGCGTTGATTCCCGCGAACTGCCCGAACATCTGGTCAATGCCGTGATCGCTATTGAAGACCGCCGTTTTTACTATCACTTCGGGATTGATCCCATAGGCCTGTTCCGCGCTGTGTTTGTCAATCTGGCGCAAGGTAAAGTGGCGCAAGGCGGCTCGACCATCACGCAACAGCTCGCCAAAAACCTGTTCTTAAGTCAGGATCGCACATTCAAGCGTAAAATTCAGGAAGCCCTGCTGGCCCTGTGGCTGGAGCATGAGCTGACCAAGGATCAAATCATGAGTGCTTACCTGAACCGCGTTTACCTGGGCGGCGGCACGTTTGGTGTTGATGCGGCGGCGGAGCTGTATTTCCGCAAACCCGCTTCCGAAGTAAATTTGCGCGAAGCCGCCACGCTGGCAGGCCTTTTGAAAGCGCCTTCGCGATATTCTCCGCTCGCTAATCCGGGGCTTTCTGCCCAGCGGACCGATGTCGTTCTGGCCGCGATGGCTGATGCCGGATTTCTGGATGATGAAACCGTACAAAAACTGGCGAATGCCCCGCCTATCCCCTCCTCCAAACCCACAGCCAATAACGCTGAACGCTATTTCGCCGACTGGGTGGTGGATGGGCTGGATGATCTGATCGGCACGCCAACGGAAGATCTCATTGTCGAAACGACACTTATCCCCACCATCCAACAAGAAGCCGAAAAGGCGCTGGCTGAGCAGATTCGTGTCAATGGTCCGGAACGCCACATTTCCCAAGGCTCGGTCATCGTGATGCGTTCTGACGGCGCGGTGCTGGCTATGGTGGGTGGTAAAAACTACCAGCAATCGCAGTTCAACCGCGCGGTGCAAGCCAAGCGGCAGGCCGGATCATCCTTCAAGCCTTTCGTTTATATGACCGCGCTGGAGCAGGGTTTACGCTATGACGACCTTGTGCTGGATGCCCCGATTACCGAGGGCAAATACCGCCCCGGCAATTATGACGGCGAATATTACGGCGAAGTCACGCTGACCGTGGGGTTGATGTTATCACTCAACACAGCGGCTGTACGTCTGGCGGATTATGTCGGCCCGGCGAATGTGGCCAACACGGCGCGCCGCCTCGGCATCATTTCCCCGGTGGAGCCTTATTTAAGCAGCGCACTTGGCGCTTCCAGCGTATCCCCACTGGAAATGACAACCGCTTACGCCACCATCGCCAATGGCGGTATCCGTGCCCTGCCCTATGCCATCAAGCGGATTGTCGGGAAAAGCGGCACCGTGTATTACGAACGCCCGTCGGTCACCATGTCGACCCGCGTAGCGGCTTATGAAACAACGCGCGAGCTTAAATCGATGATGGCGGAAGTGGTGCGCAGCGGCACAGGCCGCGGCGCAGCTATCCCTTACGATGCCGCCGGAAAAACAGGAACATCTCAAGATTTCCGTGATGCGTGGTTCATCGGCATGTCGGATGATATCGTGGCTTCAGTATGGATGGGGAATGACGACAATTCTTCCATGAAAAAAGTAACCGGCGGCAGTTTCCCGGCCCGCGTATGGCGCGCGGTTATGATGACCGCTCATAACTACAGCCGCCCCATTCACGGCACATTACGCGCACAAGAAAGCGAGGGCATTCAGGGGCTTCTGGGCCGGATTTTAGGGGCTGGTGAGCCGGAACCGCAGGAACGCAGACTGTTTTCACAGCAGGATGATGATACGCCCAGCAGCGAGGCCTTGCTCAACGGCACAGCCCCGCCGGGCGTTTTTTAATCAGTAAAAGCAGAACTTATGCACGATCGTTGTTCAGCTGCGCCTGACGGCTGGCCTCGTTAGCAGACCCCAGACAATACGTTGCAGCAGGAACAGAAATAGCCGCCAAAGCCGGGAGAAGAACCATCCCCACCATGCCAACACCTGAAGGATCATGGCTTTGAGACGCCGCCACAAGAAACCAACCGCCTATAGTACCTGTTACAGCGGCAGATAAACCGCCGACAACTCTGGCTGTTTTGCTCACAGCAGAATTAAAAGCCGTTCTGGCACAATACAACGTTGAAATAGCAGGGGCGGCCATAAGGGCGGCGCCAACAAGATCTGTACTCATAAGATACTCTCCGTAAAACAGTTATGGTTTTCCGGAGAGTATCAAGCGTTTAATTTTATGTCAATAAACTTAAACGCCAATCATTTCATCAACCAGCGAATAATCGCGCTTGAAGGCCGCAAATTTATCATCGCCGTTTTTATCCCAGAACAACTTGAGTTCGATGATGGATTCCGTTGGCGCACCGATTTCCCAGCCTGAGCGGTGCAGGCTGTCATCCACGAAGCGCAAGAAATCTGCCGGAAAGGCCATGCGCGGGGCACGAAGCCCTAAATCTACCAGAACCTTGGCGATATGGGCATCGCTATGGTCCAGAAAGTCCGCTGTGAACTGGATAGAGGATAATATCTTGATGTCCGTCCGGCTGTGCGGCACATGGCGCAAATGACGGAAAAAGCGGACATATATCTCCATTTCTTCCATCAAAGCCGCATTCTGCGGCGGCAGAGGCAGCACGATTTTTACATCCTGCTTGCCGTGCGCGTTCTCCGGGTGAAGTGGTATTACGCTTGTATTGGCATGGACATGAGTCATAGTTGCCTCCTTTGTTATGGTTATACGATGATCCGTATGACTCCAACTTCTCCGATAACGGTTAACGGAATGTTAAAATAGGAAACTATGTCTAAGATAGGGGCCGTAAAGCTGTGGATAAAAAAAACCACCTAACGGGGAATCGCTTGCGTAGCAAGGGTATCCGCCCTTTCGTTCTCAGGGTGCCCGGCATGGCCCTTTACCCAGTGAAACCGTACATCATGCACCTGAATCAGCGAATCGATTCGCTGCCAGAGATCCTGATTTTTGATTTTGCTAGGCCAACCCTTGGCTTTCCAACCGGCCATCCATTCGTTCACACCCTTTTGCAGATATATACTGTCGGTATAGAGATCGACCGAACTTGGCTTCTTAAGCGCTTCCAACGCCATAATCGCCGCCATCATTTCCATGCGGTTATTGGTGGTCTCTGCTTCGCCACCCGAAAGCTCCTTTTCATGCGCTCCGGATCTCAATATAGCACCCCAGCCGCCCGGCCCGGGGTTGCCACTGCACGCACCATCGGTAAATATTTCAACGTCAGGCCGCATCCAAAGCCTCGGCAATCACCTCGATAAGCGCGCTTTCATCACCAACATCTCGCAGCGCGGCTGAGGGCACCGTAACACCGTACATATCCGCCAACCGCTGATATTTAGGCAAACGAGCCCGAAACAAATGCGGAAATACCCAGCGGGAAAACGCATCAGGATCTATCTGTTCATACCCGAACAAATCCTGCTCCTCGATATAGCGCTTGATATGATCATCAAAAAACGCCGGGGGAAAATAGAGCGGCTTAGGGAACGCTTGCGCCCGGCGCAGAATTTCTGCCTCCTCCTCCGCGCTCGCCTTGATATAAACAAACAGCGTTACCCCGCCGAGATCAGCCAGCAAAGCCTCGTCCTCTATCTCGCAAATACTGCCTGTGGAATCGACCGCGAAATCCCGGTTGGTGTTTTGCAGCGCCCGCTTGGCGGTGCGTAAGGATTCCATCTCGCCATTCATGTAAAGCTGCTGGCGGCGGCGGTATTCATCGCGCGTCAGCCCACCTTTAGCCGGGTCCCCCGGTTTACCCAGAAAAGCTGCCAAATCGCCCGTTGTCTTTGCCACGGCCTCGGTCAGAAATGTGGCGGCAATTTCATCATCGCAGCCGTAATGCGCCCAGCCCCAGCCGGATAATTTTTCGCTCAAGTAGCTTTTGCCCACGCCCGACATTCCCATCAGGGTCACCGCTTTGCGCTGTAAATTCAGGAACTGGAAACGCGTGAGTCGCATACATCCTTTATAAAAAAGAATTGCGGCCAAGCATACTCTCAAATTGCATTGACAGAATTTCCCCCCGCCTCTAAGCAAAAAGAAACGCTTTTGAACAGGGCACATGAAAAAAACAAAAATACCAGAAGGGATAAAGCGCCCTCATAAGCCTGTCTGCCGTCATGATTATATTCTGGCAGACCCTATGAATATGAAGGCAGCGGATCAGCTTTTATATCAGATCACGATGGATACCCGCCGGGCCATGGACCCGGAAGGCACGCTGTACGTTGTAATCGGTGAAACTCACACAGCCCCCTCCCATATCCTTTTGCATGCCGGGCTGATTGACCGCATAGCCTGCACCTACGAAGAAACTCAGGACCCGTCCCTAAAACCTTTGGTAACGCTGGAATTGCCCTATAATTTCCTGCCGTGGTACGCACAAACCGTTTATAAACTTGGCACCGCCACGATCCATTCCCCCGGCAAGATACAGAAAAAAGACCCGCTGGGGCATATTTTCACGCGTGCGGTGAGGGCTAACAACGACATGACTTATGCACCGCGATCCATCAATGCCCGTCTGGATACGATTTTACGGCATGAGATCCCTGTCGTACTTGTCGATACCGCCGTTAAATTAGATAAATCCGGCGTCAAGCTCATTTGCCCAAAAGACAAGCTTAGCCGTAGCATTGCCAAGGAATTTTATGATCTCAACCTTGCTAAGGAAAACACATGCTATGCCGGTTTAGGCGACCCCACGGGTATGGAGGTCCGCAATGATGTTATGGCGGTACGAACTGCTGAGGCAGCTAAAAAACACCAGGCCGGGGTCGTTATGATGCAAATCGGCAATGCGCATTTTGGCGGACATCAAAAATTTGATGAATTATCGGAACTACTAGGCATCGACATCGATGATGTGGAGCTACCGTTCGAAACCTCTTACCCGGCCTTGCTGGCGCATGCCATCAAAGAAAAAGACCGCATTATCTCGGTTTTCTGTGAACATGCCGATAACGAAGTTATTCCGGATACCAATATCGCGCCACATGATAATGCCTTTATAACAACTGTTGTACTGCGGGGGCTGGCCAATAAACGCTTTAAAGCCGGCGAAAACAAGGCCGAACAGCGCTTTATAAAACAGCTGGGGCGGTCTTACCCCCGCACGGAGCGGCCCGCTTACTTTAAGCCCACTATCACGGAAGATAAGAAAAACATGGTGGCTACCCTGGAAGATCTGCTAGGCACACCCAGTGTTTGACATAAGCATAAAATTCGTGGCAAACTGTCTGCCAAAACGATAATAAAAAGGGAGAATGACATGGGAGATTACCGCGATAAATGGCCGCAGCCGGACGTAACTCCGGGGCTGGTTGAAATCACAGAAGATCATTTGCGGGAAGAACAAGAAAAGCGCGAAAGAGAAGAACGCGACCGCGCTGCCATTATCGACCGCATCCTTGAAGATTTTGATAAACCCGCCCCGGAAAAAGGCCCCACACTTCACTAACAATCCATCTACACTGGCGCGGCAGCGTATTGATCCTCATTCGTGATACGCCAGGCAAGCACCCGAAAGGTTGAATTTCTGGGTTGACGTTCCACTGCCGGAACCCCCATCACATAGGCAGATGCATTTCTTAAAATATCACCGCGAATAGCGGTGTTGAGAGATTTCACCTCTTGCAGCAGCACGGGGTCAAACGATGTGCCCTGCCCCATTTTGCAATGTGTGCCGTTCATATACCACCAGCCTTGCGCGCCGTTCTGTCGGCCTTGTTCTTGTGTTTTCTTGGTAGGCATGAAGCGGAAAATACGCGGAAAATTAGGAGCATAACTCCATGCCGTGTGCGCGGAATCCGGCGCACCACGCAGCACGTTAAACAGCGTTTTTAGCTTGCTGCCATCGGCATCGATGAAGAAATCCTTGAACGGACACACTTGCCCGCAATGCCCTACATAGGTGCGGGCCAGAATATCTTGCCCGACCTCAAGATCACTTGCATCCAGCAGCATCTCACGAATGCGCAGAATATCATTCACGCTTTTGGCGCTGATAGTATGATAATTACCGCTGAATTGGGCGCAGAACTTCTCATAAGGCGAGTCAGGGCGCACCGCGCGGTTAAACACTTCCGAAACTTTAAGGTTCAGGTTGATCAGAATGCGCTTGCCCGCGCGCACAGCCTCTTGCAGGTTTTGCAGGTTGCGCTCTTCCATGTCCGGGTTGTGGTGGGTACATCCCTCTCTATGATCGCGGTTATTATATGAACAAAAATGAGATGAACGTGGCTTGGCTGCCCCGTGGGTTAATCCACCATTGCGAAAATGAACACGGGCATTGCAACAGTCATCCGCGCACAGCAAATGACCCTCATGGCGCTTTTCGTTGTAATCCTCAATGCGGATCGTCTTGGCAGAACCATCCTCAGGCGAAACATAGCGGGCTTCAAACATGAAAAAACCTTCTTAAAAACCACATGGTTTCTACAGATGATTTATTATTATGTCAATAAAAATGATGTGCTATCAGGCCGCTTCCAGTGATTTTGGCAGCTTGAAATGTACATTTTCCTGCGCGAGTGTGACTTCTTCCAGACTGACATCATAGCGCGTGCGCAGAGCTTCGATCACCTCATCAATTAACACATCAGGGGCGGAAGCACCCGCCGTGATGCCGAGGGTGTTCACCCCTTCCAGCCACACCCAATCAATATCCGCCGCCCGCTGCACCAGAAGCGATTTCGGGCAGCCGTAATTCAACGCCACCTCCACCAGACGGTTGGAATTCGATGAATTGGGCGCACCGATCACAATCACGGCGTCACTGCGCGGGGCGATGGCCTTCACGGCCTCCTGCCGGTTTGTGGTGGCGTAGCAGATATCTTCCTTATGCGGGCCTTTAATCGCCGGGAAGCGCTTCTGCAAAGCCTCCACCACCAGCGAGGTATCATCCACCGAGAGCGTGGTTTGTGTGCAGAACGCCAGATGCGCTTCATCTTCCACCGCAATTTTCGCCACATCCTCCACCGTTTCCACCAGCAGCACCGCGCCGGGGGCAGCTGGCCGATCGTGCCGATCACTTCCGGGTGGCCCGCATGGCCGATCAGGATAATCTGGTCGCCGTTCTTGTGATGGCGCTCGGCTTCCCGGTGCACCTTGCTCACCAGCGGGCATGTGGCATCGATATAAAACATCTCCCGCGCTTCCGCCGCATCCGGCACCGCTTTGGGCACGCCATGCGCGGAAAAGATAACAGGCTGGCCGTCATCGGGGATCTCGTCAAGTTCCTCCACGAACACCGCGCCCTTGGCTTTCAAACTATCCACAACAAATTTATTGTGCACGATTTCATGGCGGACATAGACCGGGGAGCCGTATTTTTGCAGCGCCAGCTCCACAATCTGGATGGCGCGGTCTACTCCGGCGCAGAATCCGCGGGGAGCGGCAAGAAGGATTGTCAGCGGGGCTTTGCTCATAAACACGGTTGTATACTATGCCGCCACGATTTTAAACCGCGATTTTAGTGCTGGATAAAAATCAGCGAATCCATGTCTTGCCAAGGCGTTTTCACTTTCGTAATGTCGGGACACATTTCAAAACCATTGGGGAGTTTTATTGGCATGAAAGCACTACGGGTAACCATGTTGGCGCTTGCAGCAAGCGGATTGGCCGCTTGCCAGACGATGAGCGAAACTTGGGACGGCATCAAGAATTTTGACCTGGGCATGGCGCAAACGAATGAACAGCGCGATCAAGCCGCCCTGCCCGATGTGGTGTGCCCGCAAGTGAAAATCGTAGATGACCTTAGCTCGCTCAGCGAATTCGCCGATCTCTCCGACCCGGCTGACTACAACCTGATTTCCCGCGTGACGTTGGCGCAGACTGAAAGTAACTGCCAGTATGACGGCAATAATGCCGTGGTAGACCTGAAGCTGGTATTCGAAGGCCAGATCGGGCCCAAGGGCCGCGCAAAACCCGGCGACACCCCCACATTCGCCTATCCGTTCTTCATTGCTGTAACGAACGGCAATAACGAAATCAAAGCCAAGGAAGTCTTCGGCGCATCCGTCACTTACACCGCCGGAGCGCAAGGTCATACCTATTACGAAAGCCTGCGTCAGATTATTCCCGTGGAAAATGCACAGGAAGCGCGTGATTTCAACGTTTTGGTTGGTTTCCAGCTATCTCCTGAACAGCTGCGTTACAACCGCGCCAATATGATCCCGCTGCGCGATGAAGCCCGCCGTCTGGAAGAAAACCTGAAGGAACAGGTGCAGATCGGCTCTAACAACGCCAGCACGCCGCTGGGCCTGGCGGCCGCGCAAGGTACGCCCG
>JAJOJU010000021.1 GCA_021208265.1 Alphaproteobacteria bacterium
CCGACAGCATCCATTCCCCGTCGTGCGATGCCACCGGCGGTGAGTGAGATGGCCCCGCGTGAAATGGAAGCTGCGCCGCGCATGAGAACATTGCAAATGGGCGCTGGTCAAAACCAGAATAACCGTATGGCGGGCAGTGTTTCCGTTCCGGTTTATGATGATCCGAATCAGCCGAAGCGCCTTCGTATGTCGGAACAGCTGGTAGTACCGCCGGATGTTGAGATCGAAGCCGAAGCCCCCCAAAGTACGACAGCGGCCGAAGGGCAGACGGCAGCAATTAACCCGGCGCCTTTGGCAGCCCGGCCCCGCATTATCAACCGGTCCCACGCCCTTCCATGATACAGCCGGCCCCCGCGCCGGCGATGGATGTTCCGGTTAATAACGCTTCTGTTCTGGAAGGTTTCGGCAGTGATATACCGCTTGTGATGGCGTTGCAGCAGATCGTGCCCCCTGAATACACCTATTCCTTTGCCAGCGGTGTTAACCCTGGTGAATCGGTCTCATGGGAAGGCGGTAAAAGCTGGGCGCAGGTATTGAGCGAGATGCTAAGCCAAGAAGGTTTGCGTGCCAGCATTACAGGGAAAAGTATTCAAATACGTGAAGGTTTATATGATCAGCGGGCGGATGCTTCATTGGCCGCGCCTTCTGCAGAAGATCTGGCTGCCACTATGCCGGCAGCCGGGGCGGAAGAGCCTGAAAAGCCGATTGCTACGCCTGTAGAAAAAGTGGAGGCTGTGCCGCCGGTAACGCCGCCCGAAATATTGGCGCAGGCACCCAAGGGACCTACGCGCGTGTTGGGCCGCATTTCCGAAAACGGCGGACTTCAGGTGCAGGAAATCAAAGAAACCGTGCAAATTCAGGGTAGCCCCGAAGCGGCGGCCCGTGCGCGCCATGATGTTACCGAACGGGCATTAGGCCTTGAGGACGCATCTGCCGAGGTTGTGCCGGAAGCGCCACTTGCCAAGATTACATCATTTTCTGTGACCAAAACGGAACACAAGGTGGCCGGTGAAGTGCCTGCCGTTAAGGCGGCAGCGCCCGTGCCGGCATCAGCACAAAGTGCTGTGCGCCGTCACAACTATTACTGATCCGGGAGAGAAAACTTCTCACCAGCCGGAAGTACAGGCTCTCAATTTGAAAGCGGCAAAGAGTGAGGTTGCCCCGGCAGAAAAAGCCTCAGGCGCAGGCAGCTCCGGTCAAGCTGGATATGGCATCAGTAGAGCCGCAGAAAGTTGAAATGCCGAGCGGTAGCGTATCGCGCAGCTTAAGCGAAGCAGACCAGCGTCAAAAACTGATCGATATGGCCCGCCAGCAAGGCGTGACTCTGGATGCCAAGAATTACAATACGGATATTCTGGGCAAGATATTCAATAACGGCGTAGAACCTGCTGCGGGTGACGTGAAAGAGGAATCATCCTCTGTACCCGCACCGGATGTTAACAAACCATCAGCCATTCCACCGGAAAGCCGTTTCTGGGAAGCCGGTAAAAATGACGATCTAAAAAAAGTTCTGGCGGGGTGGAGTAAAGATTCGGGCGTAACGTTGGTCTGGAAAGCCGGGCAGGATTATGCCGTGGGATCGAACGTTATGGTGCATGGCGGGTTTAACGATGCCATTAAAACGTTGTTCGCTGAGGGCGCAAAATCCGGCAACTTCCCGGTTATGCGCTTGAATGACGGCGGCAGCGGTAAAGGCGTTTTGATTATTGAAGATAAATCCTAAGGCCTGTTTTATACCGGTATAAAGTTCACAAGGCTAAGCTGCAGTACGCGGGCGGTCACGCTATATGATGCTTCCAGCGATGTTTGCAGCGATGTAATCTTTACCGCCACTTCGTTGATATCAACACCTTCGATATCGCTGACCAGATTTGTCAATGCGTTTTTCTCGAATGTGTTTTGCTGTTGTATTTTATCCAGCCGCGCTTTTTTACCTTCCAGTTCGAAGCGGATATTATCAACACCCTCCAGCGCGCTATGAACTGTGGCAATTAGGGCATTGATCACGGCAAAAAAGTTATCTTTCATTTCTGTCAGATCCGCGCCCGGTGCGCCGTTCAACGGATTGCCGTTGGCATCATTAAGGACCGGGTCGCCGAGAGTGTAAGGTTCAGCATACACATCGGCAATCGGGCCGAGATTGCCGCTTTTCAGATAAGCAGCCGCCACCATGATATCGCGGAAGGCCTGGTCGTTGGCGAGGGCGGTATATTTAATTTCCGTCTTATCATCCACTCGTACGAAAACATCACCCGCGTTACCGGCCGTCAGGGTAGAGCTATAACCGACAATCGTGTCATTGATGGCATCGGTATTGCCTGTGGCGACAGGGTCACGATCCTGTAAATCGGCAATCAACTGATCGGTTGTGATCCCGCCTGTTTTCCAGCTGTTGATTTGTGCGGTGATGGCAGTAGCAAGGGCGCCGTTATCGGTGATCGGCTGGGTTGTGGTATCGGCCCCGCCCAGCAGGTAACGCTCTCCTTCCTGCACATTTAGAAGATCATAGAGAATGTCATAAACATCGGTTGCCAGATTCTGCAACGCATACAGCTCTGAATCCGGATCGCCCGATGTCATCCCGACCTCGATACTTTCGGTGACGGTGGGAGTCAGGGGGTCATCATATAAAATTTTGTCGCCTTCCTGATGCGGACTTTCTTTTGAGAAACCCACCAGAAGGCTGTAGATCGAATGTGCCTGTTCGCGGAATTCATTCACCGCGTTCAACATGAAATCAATCCGGCGCTGCGCTTTGGTGATGTTGGTGTTGTATGTTTCCAGCGCCTTGATGTCGGCGCGGGATCGTTTATCCGCCAGAATATCGGCGCCGAGACCGCTGAATTTATCGGTCTTTTTCCCGGTTGCCAGCTGAAAGTTCAGGGTCTGGAACTGGGTCTGAATCTCTTTGATACGGTCAATCTGCGAGAGAGCCTGTCCGAGTGATGAGATGCCTGTCATTGTGATATCCTTATCGTAAGTTTTTCTGCAAGCGTTAGATTACGTTTAGTAGTTCCTTGAATAATTCATCGACCGCGCTAACGACACGCGCTGCTGCGGCGTACGAAGTCTGGTAGACAATCAGATTGGCCATTTCTTCATCCAGATTAACCCCGGATTCGCTTAAGAACTGTTCTTCCAGAACGGTTTGCAGCGCCGTTTCGTCTTTCTGCTGGTTTTGGATCAAAAGCAGATCAAGTGATTGGCGGCTGATGATTTTCTGGGCAAAGTCAATCAGTGTGCTGGACCCCGTGATATTGGTATCAGTATCCGCGCCGGGGCCGAGATAGCTCTCCCGGAAGGAAACATTGGGCGGCGTTGCCAGCGATCCGTCTGTGGGGGAGCCATAGAAATAACTGGTCACGGGGGTCTGGTTGTTTACGATGCCTGCATTAATGGAATAAGTTCCGAACAATGCCGAAGCAATATTGACACCATCGTCAATGGCGGCGCGTGTTCCCAGTGCGGGCGGGGTGCCGTAAGCCGCGCCGGACGTGGCGTAAGCCCCGCCGATAATTTTAATGTCACCGCCGAAGCTTTGGGTTGCGTAATTAAGCGGATCATCACCGGGACGCATTTGCAGATAACCGTTAGCGTCATAATCTGCGACAAGGTTCGGAATAGCGTTTAATTTTGCCAGCAGGGTAACGGAGGTTTCCCCCGGTTCCAGATACACGCGGACGGGTTGGTCGTTACCGACCTGAACATCGAAATAGGGGTCGATGGGTTCTTTCGGTGTGCCCCCACTGTCAGATAGTCCTAAATAATCAAGGCCTGTCTGGGTCATGCCTGTGGCTAATGTTGTCGAATCGACTTCAATCGAGCCACGCGATGTAATAAGAATTTCGCCGTTTGGGCCTACGCTGGCGGCGGGCTGCATGTCGGTGATTTCAGCGGCGGCGAGGTTAGCGGCAATCTGAGCATTAATTTCCGCAGCGATCTGATCGGCGGCGGTCGCTCCGGCCTGCAACTGCGCGTTCGTCAGGCTGATGGTCAGGCGCGCGATGGGCGGATCGGTATAACCCAGGCGCGGTTCGGTGAAGATAATTTCAAACTCATCATTCGGCGGATCAAGGTTGGGGGTGGCGGAGGCTACTAACGTTGCCACATCGGCAAAAACGGTAAGGTCGCGTCCCCCGGTAATGCTGTTGGAAGAGAAGAGGCCCATCCAGTTTTGCAGATCAACGCCGCCTGTATTTTCTAAATCAACGCCGGTGGTGGTGTCACTGTTATAAGCTTCCTGATACTGGACACTGCCGAAGGCGAATTCCAGCACGCGGCGGATAACCTCATTGGAGCCGGGTTGCGGCGTGGCGCCGTATGTACCGGCTTGCAGCAGGGTTTTGTCGTTCAGCACCAGCTGGTTTACCCGGATTTCCGACGCGAAGCCCACATAAGGTACTGCCGTGGGGGGCACGGTGGTCGGGTTCGGCGCGGTATCCAGCGGGATGCCGCCGGCGGAATCGGTGAACAGCCGCAACCCTTGCGCATCAAAACGCAAAGCCAGCTTATGCGCCAGTTCGTCCAGCTGCGCAGTTTGGCGCGGCAAAATGGTATCGCGGAGTTTGAGCAGGCCGCCGATCTTGCCGCCGGGGAAGTCATCGGCGATATCAACGGCGGTAACAATATTTTCCGCCGGATCCCCCACATACAAGCCCGCGGCGCTGTCGGGGTAATAGGTGGTGGCTGACATAGGTAGTGGGCGGAAGGTCAGTTGTTCGGCTGTTTGATCGGCCAGCTGTACGCCTTCATTCGTCTGGATGACCAGCACGCCGTCACCGCGGCGGAAAGTGCTGATTTCGATCAGGGTAGATAGTTCTTTAACCGCGCCGTCACGCGTATCTTCCAGCGCGGCGATCGGGCGATCGATATTCAGATTGGCCTGAATTTGTCTGTTCGTGTCGGCAATAATTTCGAGGAGCTGGTTGGCACGTCCGACACTGATTGAGATTTCATCCTGCGCATCATTGCGCAGCTGGTCCAGCATGGAAGCGAAATCATTGATTTTATTGACCGTGTCGATGGCGTGATTGAGTGCTTCGGTCTGGATATCGCCGTCTTCCGGGGAATCGGCTAAGGCTGCAAAAATATCCCTGAGGGCGGCAATCTCTGCCGCTACGGATAATTCAAGCGCCGGATCGCCGTGGAATTCCTCGATCCGGTTCAGATAGGTTTGCTGGATGTCCAGCTCGCTCACCGAGCTAATTTGCGTCCAGAGATCCCGCTGGAGGTTCAGATCGACATTCCGGGTAAAGGTACCGGTCAGAACACCAACCGTAACACCATTAATGGCTTGAGATTCCTGCGGTAATATTTTCCGCGTATAGCCCGGTGTGTTGGCGTTTGAAACGTTATTCGCGATGAGATTTATCTGCTGCTGCGAGGCGCGAAGCCCCGAAAGCGCGGCGGTCATTCCTGCAAGACCCATGGTAAATTCCTTGCGTTAAATTCTGTCTTCCCGACAGTACAATGCAAGGACAATGCCAAGTTTTATTTACAGAACGCGCCTTATTGCTGCACCCGGCCTTGCGAGCCCTGAACAACCCAGCGACCGCTTACTTTGCTGATCGACTGGATCGTGCCAACACCACGTAAAGAATCGCCCACCTGAATACTGCGCAGATCACCCGTGGAGCGGTCGGAGACGACAGCACGGCCCGTTTGCGCGGATCTTAATACCCAGCGCGGGCTGTCCGCCGCTGACGATGTGCTGATCTTAGGAGCTGTTTCCGCTGGTTTTGATTTCATCTGCGGCACGTTTTCGGGGCGCCTTTCCGGTTTTGCCGGGACTAGAATATTGGCAGGTTCGTTATCCGGCTCGGTCGCTGCAGCCACATCCGTGTCATCCGGCGCTTCGGGTTCCTCGGCAATGGCCGGGGTCTCAGGCTCCGGTTCTGGCGCAACAGCGGCAGGCACAGGAGCGGGGGTAGGGGCCGGAGGGGCCTCTTCCAGCGCGGCGATCTTTTTCTCCATAGCTTCCAGCATGGCGGCTAATTCTTCTATCTTAGTATTTGCCCCGGATATCTCTTCTTCCAGATCCTTGTTACGTGCGTTCAAGGCTTCGTTATCGGCGCTTAATTTTTCCAGCTCCGCCAATGTTTCCGGAGAAGGTCCGGTGGGTAAGGGGGCTGGGGTATCAATACTATCAACCGCCGGTGTTGCCATTTCCTCAGGCATATCTGCCTGTGGTTCCTCTGCCGGGGGGGGTCAGTTGCGGTGGGTCAGCCGGGCTTGGAGCTGTTTCCTGTACTTCCGGTTCCGGCAAGGATGCCAGTTCCTCTTCCGGGGCTTCTTCCGGCGGCGCGGCTGTGGGAATGGGTTGATTTTCAAAGGCAATGGGGTCGGGTAGCTCCACAACCGGCTTTTCAATATTGGTCGCGCCTTCAATGGGCAGCGGCGGTGTGGGGTCGTCCAGTTCGGCAGTTTGCTCAGGACCTTCTTTCACGCCGACATTATCAAAGCCCAGGTCCGGACCGGGATCAAGCGGCGCCAGATCCATTGTCTGCGCTTCTTCCGTGACAGGAATTTCGGGTGTGGGCATCGGGGTTAGGCGTTCATCAGGCGTTGCGGCGGCCTGTTCTTCGGCGGGGGCCGGGGCAATGGGGGAAGGCTGCGGCAGGCCGTCTGCCGTATCCACTGCGGGGGCGGCATATTCCTCCTGCGGCATGTCGGATGTAACGTTTCCGGGGCCGCTCAGGAATTGAGGGCCGACAACGGCAATCCCCAAAATAGCGCCGAGGCCAATAACAATGGTGTTAAAATGCTTCATAATGAAGCTTTTTTGTTTTTTGGGTGTGCCTGCCGCCCCCGGCAGAGGTGCTGCGGAGGCAGGCGCTGCACTTAAAGCCGGGTCTTCGAAGTCTCCCCAGCCTTCGGGCGTGTCTTCGAATTCCGTACCAAGATCAGAATCATCAAGTGCTTCAGGGCCGCCTAGCGGTTCTTCGATATCGGGAAGATCCGCATCCAGATCGGCATCATTTTCATCGAAGGCGAATTCATCATCGTAGAGATCGTCTTCAAAATCACTGGGGTCCAGAGGGCGTTTTCTGATTATCGTCATCCATCGTAAAATCCAATCACTAGAAAGCTGTTTCTTCAACAACAGGCTCCAAGAACAATATCCCTAAAGGGGTGCCTGTTTCAATACGCACAAGAGTTTTGGTGTTATCGGCTTCTTCATCGATCATCTCACGCACCTCTTCCCCGGCTCTTCCAGACCGGAAGCGATTTCTTGGCGGCTGTTGGGGCTGGCTGAGTCTTCCGACACCGTGGAGCCTTCAACCGTAACCGTTGTCAGGCCGGATTGGGATATCGCGCTGGCGGCCCCTTCAATAAAGGCAGCGGCGGCAGGCAGCAAAACGCGTTTTAGATAGCGGTGGTCAACATCCGTTGCCATGCCGGGCAGGGTTGTTTTGGGGCGATTGCCACGGCGCTTACACCCAAAGATTGACCTTTATAGACAACCGTATTGAATTGCAGGCTTAGATAATCATCCACTACATTGAATGACCCGATCAGGCGGCTGCCGCGCAGGGGGCCGGAAGATATCAAAGCCAGAACCGGGCCCGGAATATCGGAATTGGCTTCGGTGATCATTTGCCCGTAGACAATTTCTCCGGCGGGAACAAGGGTTGTACCGGATTCACCAAAGTCGCTGTCATCGAATCCGCTATCATCAAAGTCATCAAAATCGCTGAAATCATCATCAGAGGCGGCGTTCAAGGCCTCGATAAAATCCTGATCAGCGATGATTTTATAACCGAAATTGTTTTGGCCTTGACGCTCTAAAATGGATTGCATCTGCTGGGACATGGCATCTGCCAGATCGGCAATCGCAGGGTTGGGGCCCTGCTCAACCGGTGGGGCAGGCTCGATAACTTCCGTACGCTCCAGTTCCTTTTGCAGGCGTTCTTCCTGCAAACGGCGCCAGCGTTGCAGCGGATCTTCTGCTTCCTGATCTTCTTCCGGGATAGGCAGAGCAGCGGAAGGCGGACCGATCTGGATCGGCATGGCGCTGTCCTCTTCACGAATGGCGCGTTCCACTTCCGCCTGATTAACTTCCTCAATGGCCTCACGAATACGGGGTGATACTTCTGCCACACCGGGGGCCTGCGTGATGTCGGCTCCTGTGGCGACCAGAGACTGGTCAGGGCGTTTCCGCTCCATGCCGAAATAAATCACGATGGCAATCAAAAAGGGCGGCGATCAGAAGAACCGAACCGGCTTTCATCAGTGGGTTATTACGCCATAGATAGCCCAGCGTGTTTTTATTTTCATCCTGATCGAAATCGGCAAAGTCAGGCTCGCCGCCGAAATCATCGCCCAGATCATCATTAAAACCGGTATCGAGATCATCACCCAGGCTACGGGATGAGCCAGGTTTTATATTACCCCCATCACCATCCGAACCACCGGACGGCGGATTGCCTGTCTGATCGTCGTCCTCGTTGCTCATTGTTCCTGTGCCTCACGTTCGGTCAGTTTCACACGGACCATTTTACCCTTATCTGATACCAATACCACAGGGGCATTTTCCATTTCGTAAACTTTCATGCCGTCAGCGGACGAAACTGTCTGCGACCAGCCGGGTGATAACAGTGTTGTGGGGGTTCGCAAATATGTGCGCCCGTTCATGGCGTAAGCGCTGGTGCGCCCGTCAATCCCGGAAACAGACAGACGCTTGGCCCCGCTGGGGGGGACCCCTTCCAGAATTTTTGCCATGTCAATATTTCCGGCAGAAAGCCCGACATTGGTGCTGATGATGGGGGAATTTGCCATGGGCCCGAATTCCGGGATAACGGCGTCAAAGCGGTAATGCACTTTTTCCCGGTTGGTTTCCATCATGATGATAACGGGGGTGCGCAGGCCCACAAGCCGCATTGACATGTTACCCGTAGCAAATTCCGTTTGCGGAGTAATGCGGACAATATTGGCACCCGGCCCGGCTTCTGTTTCCATGACGTCAAAATTTCCGGCCCAGCTCATATCCTCGATCGGCCAAGGGGCGCCGGTGATGTCCAGCGTGTTGAAGGTAGTTACATGGCCAAAAGCCAGTTTGATAACAGCGGGCTTGGTACCGGGGTCGAGCGAAAGCGTTTCCACGGCGATTTCCGGCTTGGGGGCGGGATATATCGGTACTTCCACCGATTCTTGCGTACGGTCGTAATATTCCAGAAGTTTGCGGATTTCCTCCGGCTTCATGGGGAGAAGGCCGTTCAGCGCCGCCTTGAAGGCTTTATCACGCACTTCTTTTTCCAGCTCTTCCGGGGTTTTTTCGAAATCAAATTCCGGCAGAGTATCAAGGCTTAAACCGGCATCGCCGGGGCCGGAATCGTTGTCGGGCAGCAGCGGCAGGCTGTCGCGGTCGTCATCGGGGATGGTGATATCATCCGTATTACCGCTAAAACTGTCATCGGGTGCGGCATTCATGAAGCCTGGTAAGGCCGGGGGCTCATCATCCACCACTTCCTGCGCTCCGGCGGGCAGCGCAACCAAAAGCACCCCTGCGGCGGCAAGAGTTCTCAAAATGTGCGATCTGGAAAATCCGGGGCGTTTCATTGATATTTGAATCGTAAGAACTTGAAAAAAGACTATAGCACTAATCCCTCAAGCATAACGTCTTGGAAAAGCCGTGTCATGAGCAAAACAGGCTATCCCCAACAATATTTGAAAGAGTATGTGCAGGTTAGCGCTTAACAGCGATCCATTGTTCGATACCGACTCCGCTGGGGCTTTCCAGGCGGGGAACGCGCACCACAACCAACGTTACCAGAAGACTGTCGGATTTAACCCGCGTTCCGGATTGGTATGACAGGATCAACGGCAGCTCGATCACCCATTGATAGCGACCGTTTACCAGACCTTCCGACTGTAAAATCGGGGCGCCTTGGGGGGCAGCGGTCACAACCTGCTGGTTGCTTTCCGTACGTTCGATGATCCGTGCCCGCTCCAGGGCGCCGGTAAAGCTTTCCCAGCCGGGACGGGTAAAGTTACGCGAAGCTTCCTGCAGGCGGCGGCGGTAATCGTTAAACCCGAAGGTCATAACTTCCGTGGCGGCTTGTGCTACCCATGACATCAAAGCGGGCGTGCTTAAATTCGGTTGATTGAGCGCCACCATGGGTACAAGGCGGCCATCTTCCGTGGTTGCAAAATAACGGTTTTCAGGCTGGTGAATCTGGATGACGAAATACATAGCGCCGACCAGCCCCACAATGATCAGGGCTTGCAAAACAGACAGGCGCAGCAGATTGCGATAGCCGTCACGGTAAAATTCGTTCCGCACCATAACGGAGCCAAGCCCGCCAACGTCCTTGGTGTTGGGGGGCGGGGGGCGGTGTTAAATCCGCTTTATTTGTGGCTTCTGATGGTCTTTCTTCAGTCATTGAATTTCATGTGAGCGTTATACCCGAATGGGAAGTATAGGGTGTTTTATCCTGCGCGGGAAGAGGTGTTGTGATCTTCGGTTTTCTTTTGCGCCATATATTCGCGCCTTATTGATAACACAAACGTGCCATTCTTTTCGTTCTTATGATAGACTTATAGGAAGAGTGGAGTACGATATCCGTGTAAAACGGATCGCTGTAAATTCCGAGGGGTTATAGTTAAACGGCGCATGTTCAGGGGCAGTTTCCAAAGAAAAGCACGGCATACCGTGCGGTTTTCAAAATTTATTCCCATTTTTCTGGGTTTGATTTTGCTTGCCTTGTTTTCAGCGCCCTCGCTTACGCCGACCCCGGCTTATGCTCACCATTGTATCACATGCGCGGCAGATGATTGTTCGAAAACAGCAGCCAAAATCATAAGCGATCATGAACAGGGGCGTCGGGTTATCAAAACCCATATGGCCCTGGCTTTCAGGCTGCATCAGCAATGGTGGTACGACAAATTCTGGCGGCAGGTTCTTTTGCCCGCCATGATGCAGATGGCCAATCAGCTGACATCGGTAGGTATTTACCAGATGATGGGGATAGGCATGCAGTTTGATGCCAAGGAGCAGCTGGAAGCCCAGCTTTTGCTGCAAAAAATGAACGTGCAGGCGCAAAAGGATTATACGCCCAGTAGCGATTTTTGTGCGGTGGGTACCAATACCCGCTCGCTGGCGGCATCGATGGAGAAGTCCCGGCATAACACAATGGCCCTGAACGCAATGGCGTTGGAGAGGCATCTGGGGACCAGGGGCAGCATTTCCGCAGAGCAAGACAACGATAAGCGCGCCCGCTGGCAGCAATTTGCGGAAAAGTACTGTAACGAGAAAGATAACGCCTATCAGACCCCTCAGAAAAGTGATCCGCAGCCTTCGGGGTTGCAGGGCGTTTGCGGGCAGATTGAAGACAAGAACCGGACTAATCTGGATGTGGATTACCGCCGCCAGATTGAAGAGCCGTTGACCATCATGGCGGATTTCACAGATGCGGCAGTAGATGCGCCGGAAGAAGATCTGGTAGCGCTTGCCCGCAATCTGTATGGGCATAATACGTTGCTGCGTAACACGCCCAACCTTAACAAGATATCCGGCGCCCGTAAGTACCTGACGCTACGGTCTGTGGCGGCGAAACGGGCGGTGGCAGAAAATTCCTTTTACAACATAGCAGGTTTGAAGATGGCAGGCAGTGATCCCGCCAACCCGGAAAATCGCAAAAAAACTAAAGAAACCATGGCGGCGGTGTTAAAACAACTTGGTATGCCGGAAGATGAGATTGAGCCGTTTATCGGTAAAAACCCCAGTGTTTACGCCCAGCTTGAAATTCTGGCCAAGAAGATATTTCAAAGCACCGGGTTCTTTGCCAGCTTGTATGACAAGCCCGCCAATGTGGAGCGCCGGAAAGTAGCCATGGCGGCGATTGGCCTTATGGTGGACCGAGCGATATACGAAAGCCGTTTGCGGCAGGAAATGCTGGCATCGGTTTTAATATCGGCGCGTTTGCAGCCTGAGTTTGATCGCATTCAGGAAAATATGGTCGCCACAAGGTCTCAGGAGTAACGGATATGAAGAAAATACATGGCCGTTTCCTGATGATATCGTTTTTTCTGGCTTTTCTGGCATTGCCGGTAAGTACGGCATGGGCACATATTTGTGATAAATGTCCCGGCGATTGCGGCGCGGCGGTGGCTGTTTTGAAGTCGCACCACGAAAAGGGCGAAAAGGATATTATTAAGGACCAACCCAGTGTGAACATGGTGCAGCGTATGACCGACCATAAGTTCTGGACGGTGCGTAATTTGTTTCTGGAACATTTTTTGCCTAAGCTGATGGCCATGTCGACCCAGATGACGACTACGGCGATGGATCAGATCCGACTTGTAGGCTTGCTTTTTGACGCCAAACACTTGCTGGAGACAGACCGCGTGATGCAGGAATTGCAGGTGCAGGCAAACAAGGATTATCACCCCAGCGAGAGTTTTTGCTGGTTCGGCACGAATGTAAGATCCCTGACCGAAAGCGAAACCCGCGGGCGGTTTAATCAGGCGGCTTTAAGTGAAATGCAGATGACGCGTCAGCTTGGCACATTTGGCAGCGCTAGTGCGGCCAGCGGTCGTGATTTATATTCTCGCTGGCAGCAGTTCACGGCTAAATATTGCGATCCGAAGGATAATAACTGGTATCAAGCCGGCTCTGGGCTGGAGACGGCTTGTGGCGGCGGCGGTTCGGCAAAACGGCGGAATATTGATATCGACTATACGCGCCTTGTTGAAGTGCCGCGCACCCTTCCTGTTGATTTCAAAGACGATGCTGCGGTTTAAAACCGGAGGAAGAGGATATTCTTGCCCTTTCCAGTAATTTATACGGTCACAGCGTGCCTGTGCGGAAAATTGACGGTCTTTCCAGCGAAAAGAGCGGTGCTCAGCCCTTTTATCTGGAGATGCGGAGTGTTCTGGCAAAGCGGGCGGTGGCGCAAGAATCGTTCAACGCGATTGTCGGTTTAAAGGCCGAGTCGGAAACCGAAGGCAATACGGCCCAGTTTTTGGCAGCACTGGCACGGGATTCCGGATTGGAGGAAAATGAAGTGCTTGAATATCTGGGTGATAAACCCAGCACATACGCCCAGCTGGAACTGTTATCCCAGACAATGTTCCAAAACCCGGATTTCTTTGTCACGCTGTATGACAAGCCCGTTAATGTGAAGCGTAAAAAAGCTGCCTTGAATGCTGTGGAATTGATGCTGGATAGATATTTGTACGAGAGCGAACTGCGTCAGGAAATGTTGCTTTCCGTGCTGTTGAGCGCCTCCGGCACTTCTGAATTTGATGAAACGTTTAACGACATACAGCGCCAGAATCAGAGGCAATAAAGGCAATGGCAGGCATAATGAACATGAATACGGGAAGCAGATGGTATGTGGTGAAAATCCGCGTGCTGCTGGCCTGTTTTGTGTTTGTGGCGGGGCTGGTTATCAATGCTGCCCCGGCACAGGCTTGTTGCACCTGTCTTTCTGTGACGCAGCCGACATCGTTCCGCGAATGGTTTACGACTTTCAAAACGGTTGATGACATTACCAAGACCTATAACCAGTCGATGACGGCTCATGAGGGCTGGATTGTTAGTTATATGTTTGATGGTCAAATTCTGCCTGCCATGCAAATGATGGCGACCCAGCTTTCCGCGGTGATGATGCAGCAGGTTCAAATTCTGGGGTCATTCTTTGACGCCAAACAGCAGTTGGAAACGCAGCGTGTTTTCCAGCGTTTGCAAGCGGAAGCGCATCGCGATTACCACCCTTCCAACGGGTTGTGCGAATTCGGTAGTGCCGTGCGGTCTTTGGCTTCATCGGAGCGCCGCGGCGAGTTTAATATGGTGGCGCTGAGCCAAAGATCGCTGGACCGCAGCCTTGGTAATAACAAAACCAGCGCCCGCGAAGGCCCGCAATATGATTGGGAAACAAGGCTGGGCCAGTTCCGGTCCGCCTATTGCGATCCGGAAGATAACAACACGCTGATGAAGGAAATATGTACCAGCCCCGGCGACCCGGCGCGCTATAACCGCGATGTAAATTATGCTAGCACGCTGGATTATCCGTTGACCCTGAAGGTGAATTTTACCGATGGCGATTTGAAGCGTGATGAGCAGGATGTTTTTGCGCTGGCATCCAATCTGTACGGGAATGAGATATTCCTGCGCCCCCCGCCGGGGGTCCTGAAAGCGGATGATACAAAGCAACTTGTTCCCCCCATCGTGAAAAACTACATGGATGCGCGCGCACTGCTGGCCAAGCAAGGCGTTGCTGAAAATTCGTATAACGCGATTGTCGGGATGAAAGCGGAAAGCCCTGACAGTGGTGCCGGGTCCAAGAAATATCTTCAGGAAATGATACGGGAGCTGGGTGTAGAAAAAGACGAAGACATACAAGAGATGCTCGGCGAAAATCCCAGCTATTACGCGCAGATGGAAGTTCTGACCAAACGCATTTTTGAAAACCCGCTTTTCTATACCAATCTGTATGACAAGACCGCCAACGTGGCCCGAAAGGATGTGGCGCTGAAGGCGCTTAGTCTGATGCAAAAATTCGATACATTTAAATCAAGCTTGCGGACAGAGGCGAATTTATCAGTCCTGCTTGAGATTGCGACCATGGAGACGGAGAAAAATATTGCCGACCGCATGGCAGATACATCGTCCAAAGGGCCTTCGGCAGATGCCGCCAGCGGCGGCGGGGGGGCGACTCCATGATCAAATCAATCACACGCTTGACGGGTGCGTTTATTCTGCTGCTGTGTTTCTGGCCCGCGCAGGTTTTTGCTTGCTGTGTTTGCATTGATGAAGTGGGACCCGCTTCTGAATCGGAGTGGACGGACCCCTGGCCCACCGGATCACAAGAGGTTGTAAACACCCATATCGACAACGAATTCAACGCCCATGAAACATGGCTTTTGAAGTTTCTGCTGGAAGATAACATCCTGCCTGCCATGATGCTGATGACAAAAGAGCTGACGGCAGTTGCCATGCAGCAAGTGGGTATTATCGGCAGTTTCTTTGATGCCAAACAGCAGATGGAAACCCAGCGGGTCATCAAAAATCTGCAGGCGGATTTTCACCGTGATTACCACCCTTCCATCGGACTGTGCGAATTTGGCAGTGCCGCCAAGAGCCTTGCCGCCACAGAGCGGCTGGCTGATTATAACAGCGTGCTGATCGCCCAGCGGTCTTTGGACCGCCAGTTGGGTAATGCCTATACATCTGCTTACGGCGGGGAGCAGTACGACAAGGAAAACCGCCTGAATCAATTCAGATCAACCTATTGCGATGTTAAAGATAACGGCGGCGGCATGGCGGATATATGTGGCCCCAAGGCTTTGACAGACAGTTCGCTGCCACAGCAAACATCGAAGGAATATCTAAACCGTGATATCGACTATGTTAACACGGTGAGCCTGCCGTGGACGTTGAATGTCAATTACGGCAATATCGAAACCGTGCCGGATGAAGAAGCGGTGTTTGCTTTGGAGAACAACCTGTTTGGTCACAAGGTATTCACGCGTATTCCCACCGCTTACTTGACCGGAGACCGGACAATAACCGATCCCACCGGGGCGGCGGCGGTGCGGGGGCCTGAGGATGTGCAAGCGGCCTATATGGATATGCGCGCCGTTGTGGCGAAGCGCGGTGTTGCTGAAAACTCATACAACGCGCTTGTCGGAATGAAGGCGGAAGGTACGGGCGCCTCGACTGTGTATCTACAGGAAATGATGAAGGAGCTGGGCATCGAAAAAACTGAGGATCTGAATGCGCTATTAGGCAAAAACCCCAGCTATTACGCGCAGATGGAAGTTCTGACCAAGAAAATCTATCAAAACCCTGATTTCTACACCAACCTTTACGATACGCCTGCCAACGTATCCCGTAAGGAAGCGGCGATACAGGCGCTGGAACTGATCCAGAAGTTCGACATGTTTAAAAGCACGCTGCGTACGGAAGCCAATTTGTCACTGATGCTGGAAAATGCGGTGATGGACCTGCAGACAAGGGCGGAGGATGAATTCCCTGAGGTTCCGCTGGGTGATGGCGACGGCGACGTTAAAACACTTGATAATTTAGGGGGGAATAGCGCGACACCATGATCAATAGACGCTTTACAACCCGGATAAAAATTTTCTGTATGACAGCGGCATTGCTTGTCGCGGCGAATGCCGCCTTTGCGATGCAGATGGGCAGCTTTTCACCGCCGCCGCAGGGGGCATCGAACCCGCTGCTGACCCCGGTATTTGACGGCGGGGGCGCCCCACAGGGGCCGGGGTTAACCAAAACGCACCACCGATTGGTGACTGCAGTGCGCCGGACGCCCAAGGTAAGTACAAGGTTAGTACATGCAGGCCGGAGGTTAATCAGCAGCTTCAGTTAATGGCGGATAATTATGCGCAAGCCCTTGTCGAAATGGGCCGGCAATTAACATCGGTGATGATCCAGCAGATGCAGATTGTCGGCAGTTTCTTTGATGCCGATGAACAGCTTGATACACAGCGTGATATTCAGCTATTTACCCTGCGCGCGCATAAGGATTACCACCCCAGCGAACAGCTTTGTGCCTATGGCAGCGGTATCCGCTCCATCGCCAACACGGAAGAGCGGGGCCGTATGAATCAACGGGCCTTTAACGCCGTGTTGATAGAGCAATATAGCGGTAAAGAGAATACCAGCACGCAAGACGGCATGAATCAGGATATGCAATCCCGTCTGGACAAGTTCAAAAACACATATTGTAACCCCATGGATAATAACGGCACGCTGTGGGAAATGTGTTTTAAAAAGGGTGAGGATTACACCGCTATAAAATTTGAGCCGGAACAACTTGAGAGGTTTAACAAGGATATTGATTATCACCTTACCTTTACCGAACCCTTAACATTGAATGTCGACCTGACCAATGCAGGGCCGGGAATCGGGCCGGATGATGCCTATAATAAGGCGGAGCTTAAAACCGAAGAGGATTTAATCGCCCTGGCGCGTAATTTGTACTGGAGCCGGGCGATGGATGTTTCCAGCCTTAAAAATTTCGATGAGCAGGCCTATTTGAAAAGCCGCTCGATTATGGCGCGGACGGCGCTGGCGCATAACAGTTTTGCCTCAATCATGGCTATAAAAAGCAAGGCGCCCCCTAAAACCGACCCGGCGGAAGAAATCAAAACCGGTGGCGCGCATTTGAAGGCTGTATTACGAGATTTCTTCCCGCCGGGCAGTGATGCGGAAGCCCAGATTGAGGAGCGTTACGGCAAGAACCCCAGCTATTTCGCGCAAATGGAAATTTTGAGCAAAACCATTTATCAGCACCCGAAATTCTATACGAACCTGTATGACAAGCCGGCTAATGTTGACCGCATTAATGCCGCGATGAGCGCCATTCGCCTGATGCAGTTGCGGGACCGGTTTGATTCGCAAACGCGGCGGGAAATGCTTATGGCCGCCTTGATGGAAGACAGCTTGTTCCCTGAAGAAAGCCGCGTGTACTCTATGATTCAGAAAATAAACGCCGGGCGCCAATAGCCCCAAAAATTAACCATATCTTTGCATTTTCAGGGTTAGACTATATTTGGGTAAAATTGTTTGTAATCAATTACGGCAAAAATATGGCAAAAATGGGCACATATGGGACAAACGGGGGAAAAGCAGCTTTAGCAGCGCTTTACGCATTTATTTTCCTTTTGTTTCCGGCGACATCTTTCGCACAAGACGTCAGCGACATCGCATTCAACATAACAGATAGCGTTTCTTTTCTGCCGGGTCTGGTAACGGCCTTTGCGTATCTGTTTGCGATTGTTCTGGGTGTTACGGGCGTTATCAAGCTCAAGGAGCATGTTGAAAACCCCAGCCAGACCAAAATCAGCGCCGGGATGACAAGGCTGTTCACCGGCGGCGCGTTATTGGCCCTTCCTATCATACTGGAATCAATGCTGCAGGCCATTACGGGTGGCGAAACGAGCTTTTTAGGGGTTAACTGGGTATCTGACGACCAGATCAGCGCCCTGACATCCGGCGCGGTAGCTGGTGGCGGTTTTAACGATATTCTGGCCAATGTTGTTGGCAGTATTTCTTACCTACCCGCCCTGATTGCGGCGGTTTCCTACCTTCTGGGGCTTATTATGGCCTATTCTGCCGTGATTAAGGTCAAAGAACACGTTGAAAACCCCGAACAGGTTAAAATTCACGAAGGTATTATCCGCCTTGTTGTGGGCGGGGCTTTATTCTCTCTGCCGACGATATACGAAGCCATGTACATGACGGTGGCGGGTGACGGGTTCGGCGCCGGATTTGTTGCCAGTCTTGTCGGCAGCGAAGGTGGGCTTTTGAATTCCAATCAGGCGGGTGAAACCTGCTCCGGCGGGGCGAGTACGTTTGGCGCCGCTGTTTGCCGTGTCGTGATGTATACGGCGGCATTCCCCTCATTCTTGACGGCGATTTCTTATTTATTCGGTCTGGTGCTGGGTATGTGGGCGATGCTTAAAATTCGTGACCATGTTCTGGACCCCCGCAGTACGCCCATTTGGGATGGTGTTGCCAAGCTGGTTGCTGGCGGTGCTTTCTTTGCCCTGCCGTATATCATTGATGTGGCGGCCGCGACTGTGACCGATGGCATGCTTGCCACCACCGAGGCCAATACAGGCTTTAATGAATCCGGCGGCGGCGGAAGTTGTGCCCCGGCAGGCCTTGATATGGCGATGTATTGCCTGATGGCGGATATATTCTCACCCATCCATGTGGCGGTGAATTTCTTCTCGTTACTGGCGGGGATCATGTTTGTCATGATCGGTATCAGCCGTGTGATGAAAAATGCACAAGACGGCGCCAAGGGACCGGGTGGTATCGGTACGCTTGCCACATTCCTGACCGGCGGTGTTTTACTGTCGATGAACAGTATTTTAGGGGCGGTTTCAGAATCGATTTTCGACAGCAGCCAGGTGCTGACATACGCTACGCTCAGCTATACCGATGGTTTGGGTGATGGCGAGATCGCCCATGCCAATACGGTCATCAGCGCGATTATCAAATTCATGATTATTGTCGGTATTATCAGCTTTGTGCGGGGCTGGTTTATCATGCGCGGTGTTGCGGAAGGTAACCAGCAAGCTTCCGCCATGGCCGGCACGACACATATTATCGGCGGCGCGCTGGCGGTTAATTTAGGACCGTTGCTGAACGCCATTCAGGAAACTCTCGGCATCACCGGGCTTGGTATATCCTTCGGATAATCAAGCCTGCCACATTTTGCCACAATTTTGCCATTTTTATTAAGCAAAAATTAAGACTTTCGATGCTATACTAAAAGCATAGGGTTTTGTTTTTTGACGGATTTTTATAGAGGAGCACAGACAATGCGCAACACAATCAAGAAAACATATTATTCAGTCGGCGGGTCGATCATGGCGGGGATTATTCTGGCAGCCAATGATGCGAACGCTCAGGCATCCGGCACACGTTTCAATACGATTGCTGAAAACATTACGACTTCGATTAACCAGCTTCCGGGTCTTGTGACAGGTCTTTCCTACCTGATTGCGATTATTCTGGGTGTTCTGGGTATTATGAAGATCAAGGATCACGTGGAAAATCCTTCGCAGACACCGCTTAAGGAAGGTGCTATTCGCCTTGCTGCCGGCGGCGCGCTGTTCGCTCTTCCGATCATCATGGAAGCGATGCTGAATACAATCAGCGGCGAAGAAGCTCTGACCAGTCAGGCCGGTAAAGCCAAGCTGAACAAGATCGCTTTCGAGGTTAACTAATGAGCCAAGAGGGCTAATGAAGACAATCGCTCTTTCACTGGGCATCGCAAGGCCGATAGGCAAAGCGAAACAGATAAAGGCAGGGGCCGCCGGGCATGGCGGCCCCAACGCCGTTTCCGGTAAAATTGACCCGGAACTGAAAAACAAGATCTTCGAGCGTGATAATTACACTTGCCGTGCGTGCGGGTTTCATTCCAAGAAATATCAGGAAATTCACCATGTTAACAGCAATCTGGATGATTACCGTCCCGGTAACCTGGCAACGACCTGTATTTTTTGTCACCAGTGTTACAATCTGGACCGTGTGCCGGTTATGCGCTCCGGGGTTATGGTTTGGCTGCCGGAAATATCGCAGGCGCGTTTGCATCATATAGCGCGGGCTATTTACGTGGCCCGCATATCACAGGGCGACATGGCAGAAGCGGCCCGTAAGTCGCTTGATATCCTGATGGGGCGCCGGGAAGAGGTCAAAAAGCGCCTCGGCACGGATGACCCTTACACGCTTTCCATGATCCTGCGGGATTATTTAAGTGAAAAACATTATTACTACCGCGCCCAAAAGCTGGAAGGCATCAGGCTGTTCCCGCTGGACCGGCGTATTATCAAGGAAGCCGAGCTGGAATTTAACCAGTTCCCGCAGATTTTGGCCTATTGGCGGTCCAAAGACGGGCCGTTTGGCGGTAAAGCCCCTGCGCAATGGGTGGGGTTATATAAGTCGTTGATGGCGAGCGGTTAAGGCAAGCTTGCTCTCGACTAACCCCGGCACCTGCACTACACTACACTTATGAAGTTGTTAGATGTCCTCATCAGCCCGTTCCAGAAAGGATTTAAAGAATCCATTTCCTCGTTTATCAACCTGGAAACGGCGGATAATGAGACAACGCTGGTATCGATTGACGGCTCACTGATTTCCTACGTCAAGATTGACGGCAGCAAGCAGGTCATTGGCGATGAGGAGTTCAACCGGATTATCGAGGGCGCCACCATCAAGATTGGTGCCCGGTTTGACCGTCAGGGCCATGCGTTGCAGGTTTATTTCTCACGCGACCCGAACAGAATTCGTCAGGTGCTTGAGCGCCTGATCAAGCCCAGCCGTAACACGGCCCATGCTTCCGGCATTGATATGGATGACGTGTTTGATGAGCGTGTGCGCCATTTGGAGCGTTATCTAACGCACGAAGAATGTTATTTCGTGTTATGGACACGCCCCAGTGTTTTGACCAAAAACGAATTTCAGCGGTCAAGCAAGGAAGCGCGCGCGCAGGCCAAAAGCTGGTTTAACGCCCCGCAGGCGCAATACCCGTACGCCGCGCTTGAGCCCTTACGTACGCGCCACCGCAGCTTTGTATCGGCCATCATGTCCTCGATCGATGAATTGGGGGTGAGCGGTAAGCTTTTGGACGTGCATACGGCGCTGAATAAAATCCGCAGTAACATTTTTCCCGACCGCGATAATGATGAATGGCGTGCCTGCTTGCCGGGTGACCCCATCCCCCCCCGCGCGCCGATGAGCAAGATTGATATGTCGGATATTCTCTGGCCGAACCTGCCTAATCAAATAGTAGCGGGCGATGCCAAGGTTTTGTCCAAATCCATCGTGCGGATTGGCAATATGCTCTGGGGTGGGGCGGATATGACATTGGGGCCGATGGATGCGATGGCCTTTCCGGCCCTTTTGAACCGGATGGTGGAGGCGGATCTGCCGTTCCGTGTTTCCTTCCTGATTGAGGGGGGTGGGGCGTATGCTACGGCTTTCCGGGCGTTCGCCGCCACGATGATGGGGCCGACCAACGCCGTCAACAAGCAGATTAAATATTCCTTGGAAGGTTTGCAGGCCGTGGCGCGTACGGAACCTGTCGTGCGCTTCCGGGCATCCTTCGCCACATGGGCGCGGGTTGAGGAAAAAGAAAAGATCGTTGATCAGCTTTCCGTCCTGATTCAGGCGGTGGAAAGCTGGGGTTACTGTCAGGTCAGTGAATTTTCGGGCGATCCGCTGGATTGTATCATGTCATCAGCCATGGGTATTCATTGCGGCGGTACGGCGCAAACCGGGGTGGCGCCGATGTATGAAATTATGAAGCTGATTCCGTGGCAGCGCCCGTCCAGCCCGTTTGAAACGGGTTCGATGATTTTCCGTACGCCGGATGGCAAGGTCTGGCCCTATCAGACCGGGACAAACGTTACCACCACATGGTTTGACCTGATCTTCGCGCAGCCGGGTGCCGGTAAATCGGTTCTTTTGAACACGCTTAATCTGGCGACCATTCTGACGCCGGGTCTTTCGAAACTGCCTTACGTGGCGGTTATTGATATTGGCCCGTCATCTTCCGGGCTTATTTCGCTGATCAAGGAAGCCCTGCCGCTGAGCCGTCAGCATGAAGCGGCTTATTACCGCCTGCAGATGGCGCACCAATTTGCGATTAACCCGTTCGATACGCAGCTGGGTTGTCGGTATCCTCTCCCCGATGAACGTTCATACCTTGTGGAGCTTCTTACGCTTCTTTGTACGCCGCCCGGTTTCGATAGGCCGTATGACGGCATTCAGCAGCTTGCCGGACTTGTGGTGGATGAAATGTTCCGCTGGCGTGACGACCATGCCGCCAACTGCGAACCGCGCCCGTATTTGCCGCGCCTTGAATCCGAAGTGGATGAGGCTTTGGCGAAGTTTAACGTACACCTGCCGAGCGATCCGTATTGGTGGGATATTGTCGATAAGATGTTCGAGTTGGAGCAAAATCATATCGCCAACATTGCCCAGCGCCATGCTGTGCCGACATTAAGCGATTCCATTACAGCCAGCCGCCGTCCGCAGATCAGATCGCTTCTGGAAGAGACATCGGTGGGGTTCAGTGCGGAAAGCGTGATTAACGCGTTCGAGCGGATGATTACATCCTCCATCCGCGAACTTCCCATCCTGTCATCCGTGACACAGTTTGATATTGCCGATGCGCGGGTCTGTTCGCTCGATCTTATGGATGTGGCGCCGCAAGGGGACGAAACCGCCGATCGCCAGACATCGATCATGTATATGCTGGCTCGTCATGCGCTGGTGCGCGAATGGTGGATGGGTAAGGAATCGCTGAACCATGTGCCGGATAAGTATAAGGAACATCACGAGATGCGCCTGCAGGAAATTTCAGAAACGCCCAAGCGCCTTAACTACGACGAATTCCACCGCACAAGCCGTTCGCGCTCCGTACGTGCGCAGGTCATTCGTGACGTACGGGAAGGCCGTAAGCGCGGCGTGCAGATTGTTTTATCATCCCAGCTTCTGGACGACTTCGATCAGGATATGGTGGATCTGGCGACCGGCGTCTGGGTTTTAGGGACGGCCATTTCCGACAAGGCGGTGGATGATGTGCAGGAACGTTTCGGTTTGACCGAAACCGCGCGCATGATTATCCGCAACAAGCTGACCGGCCCCAAATCGATTGGTGCGCCCGCCCTTCTCGTTTTGGGCACGACGGATGGAAGATACGAGCAGCATCTTTACAACACGCTGGGGCCGATTGAGCTCTGGGCGCTTTCGACGTCCTCGGAAGACGTGGCGATCAGAAACCGCCTTTATAACCGCCTCGGTTCTTCCCGCGCCCGGCAAATGCTGGCAGCCAGTTTCCCCGGCGGTTCGGCGCGCTCCGAATCCGGCGGCGTGTTCTAGCGCGTTCGGAATCCGGTGAATCCCGCCAGGCCATGGTCAGCGTTATCATTCAGGAAATCGTCGACGAGCTGGTTGATGCCAGCAAAAAGGCGCAGAAAGAAGAGACTGTCGCGAGATCAAAGTCTCTGACCTAAAAGGACATGACAACCGAAACCGACATCAAAAAACAGGTAAGCGCGGCGCTGGAAGAAGAAATCTCCGGCAAGCCTGCGGCAAGCCCGTTGGGAGAAAAGAAAAAGGCGGAGCGTAAGAAACGCCGTATCCGCATGCTGCAAGGTGGCGGTTTTCTGCTGTTTTGCTATGTCGTTTATTTGCTGTTTATCCCGCATAAGGGCGGGCTGAACTTCGGGGCCTGCAAGGTGTTTCTGGAACTTTACGTGCGTTATCCCGATACGCTTAATCTTTCGACGGTTGAGGATTTTGGTGATTCCTACCGTATCTGGTTCACGGAAGTCGATGCGTTCGGCCAGTACAGGCTGGAACAGATGCAATGTTATTACCGCCCGGATGAAAATACCGGCTTTGCCCTTTCGCGCGTCAGCGTCGACCGGCGCGATGTCGATCAGAAGATCGTCGAGGATTTCAACCGCTCTATCTCAGTGATTGCCAAATTCCCGCCGGATCTGACTTTGCCGGCGCCAATTCCTGACAGCTTGCGGGACATGGAAATCGATACCGACAAATTCCGCCGCAAGATTTTTCAGTAGCTCTCGCTTTTAAGCGCAATTTCTTATAAAAGATTCCTATGGGAGACAAACCTTCGGAAAAAGGTTATTTACGCCGCGCGTTTCTGGCGCTGAAAACCGATCAGGGGCAGACGTGCTTACTTCAGCCGGTGCGGGATGCCATGCCTGCTTCATGGAAGATTGCCAATCCGCATGACGATCATATCTCTTTGGCTTTTATAGAAAAAATGACGCCGGAGGAAACGGATCGCCTGTGCTCTTTGGTGCGCAGTTTCGCGGCAGCGGCGCAGCCTTTTTCTCTTTCTTTCCCTATGCTTGGAACCTTCCAGAATACGCATCCCGGCAAAGAGCCGGAGGATAAGGGAAAGAGCCATATCGTGGTTTATGCAGCGCCCGATGCGGCTTCTGCCCAGAAAATCCAGAGCCTTCATTACGATCTGGCCTACAAGGTTTTACGTCCGAACGGATTTCCTTTCGGTCTTAAAAACATAACGCCGCATAATACGCTGGCGCATATTAAAAATGCTGAGGGCGAACGTGCACGGCTGGAAAGCTTTCTGGATGAACATCATGCTTTAAACGTGCCGCCAGCTCATTATACCAGTCTGGTATTGCTGGACAGTTATGCTGAGAATGATCCGTGCCACCCATCGCATCACGGTAATGCTTTTACCAAATATCAGGTGATTGAGGAATTTCCGTTCGGCGTAGGCGATACTCAGCCTCAGCCCTGACGTTTCGGCAAAAGCGCCCAATAACGCCCTTCGGCTTTCATCGGCCCGGCCAGTTCTTCCGCCGTTTGCCCATGTCCCCAGAAGACATCGCCCCGAACAGGGCCGATAATGGCGCCACCCGTATCCTGCGCAATCATCAGGCGCCGGAAGGGGCCGTAACCGGGAACAGGCTCGGCGGCATCCACATAGAGCGGCAATCCGTAAGGCAGAAGCGAGCGGTCAACCGCGAGAGAGCGCAGAGGCGTAAGGGGTAGATTTTCTCCGCCCGTCGGCCCGCCTTGCGTATCGGGGGATTCTTTAAAGAAGACATAGGAGCGGTTGGTGTTCATCAGTTCTTCGGCTTTGCCCGGATGGGTGTTCAGCCAGTCCTCAATCGCCTGCATGGAAACATTGTCTTTCGTCAGTTCGCCGCGTTTTACAAGCTCCCGCCCGATGGCGTAATAGGGGTGGCCGTTTTGCCCGGCGTAACCGATGCGGATATTTTCGCCCGTATCCATCTCCACAAGCCCCGATCCCTGTATCTGCACGAAGAAAGCATCAGCGGGGCTGTCGACCCATAAGAACGCTTTGTCGTTATGCGGCCACTGGCCTTCCACGATCTGGGCGCGGGTTTCGTAAGGCTTCAGATTTCCACCAATCACGCGGCCCGCAATGCGCTGGCCTTTCAGTTCTTCGCGGAATTCTCCTAAATTCACCATCACAAGGTCATCGGGGCGCGTGTAAAGGGGCGTCTGATAGGGCCCGTGCTTATGGCGTGAACCTTTTGAGAGAGGCTTCGTAATAGCCGGTAAAGAGGCCTTTTTCGCCGGGATTAACGGCATAGGGCGTAAAATGCCGTTCGATAAAGGCGCGGGCGTCCTGCGGCTGAAGCGCTCTTAGATCAAGGCAGATACCTTGCCAGTCCAGATACGTCCCGGCTTCCTTGATCGGCCCGAAGGCTGTTTCCGGGTTCTGTTTGAGGATACGAGCGCAGGAGCGCGTGAGAGCCTCCGTAAAGCCTTGCAGGTCATCATTCTTCCAGCCCGGCAGGTCGTTGAAGCTGGCCGGGGTAAGTTTAACCTCTTTAGACGGCGTACCGGGCCCGCCCGCGCAGGATGTCAGAAGGAGGATAGCAAATACGGCGAGAAGCATCTGTTTCATACCGCTCAGTCTATCTGTTTTATGATTTCCGGCAAGAGTCTCAATAAAAACATATATTGACATAATAAATATTTATTGCTAGGTTTTATGCCAGTTTCATAGCCTGTAAAAGCGAGAATTTTCCCGTGATGTCTGGAAAAACATCAGACCCCGCAACTATCGAAAGCACGCTGGATAACCCTGCCGGGCCAGGTATTGTTCTGCCTGTAGGTGTAACACGGTACGAACAGCCGCTTAGCTTGCATGATTACGTGATGGCTGACCCGATGAATCAGGCAGCGATTGATACCATTTTATACGACATAATATGCAAGACCCGTCAGGATATGGGGCCTGGTGCGCGGCTTTATGTGGTGATAGGGGAAAATCATGCCTCTCCCGTTCCTCGTATGACATTGGCCGGGATCATGGACAACATGGCAGCGGATGCAAGGCACGGCGCCTTGTTATTAGGCTCAGGACTCATTAATTAAGATAGAAGATAACGGTGGCAGCGATGCAGATGGCAGAGAAGAAGGTGTGGGCACAGCGGTCGTATCGCATGGCAATGCGTCGCCAATCCTTGATCCTGCCGAAC
>JAJOJU010000012.1 GCA_021208265.1 Alphaproteobacteria bacterium
CTAAAAGCGCGGTGAGTAAATCCGGGTTTGAAGATGTATCCATACGCAGCAGTTCAGCTTGGGCCAAGCTGCGCTGCCCGACTTCCACCAGTGCGATGGCGCGCGCGCCGACCGGGAAGGATGCGATGGCATTTTGGTGTTCGGTCTTGAAGGCGGGCATATCCCAGTTAAAGCTGAAATCCTTGCCCAGAGCGCGGGTTGCCAGCAGGCCGTAGAATGTACGCGGATGAGAGGCCGCTTTTTCCATCCAGTTTGTCACAGCCTTGAAATTACCGGCACGCATATGGGCGCGGGCAGCCCAGAAGGCACCTGCGGCCTGTGTCCAGCCGGAAGCATAGGGGGAATCACCCGTTATTTCAAAGAATTTGGCGGCGCGCTTGTAGTTTCCCTCGCGCCAGCTGACCAGCCCTGCAATCCATGCTGCCGTGGGGACGGTTTCGCCGGAGCGGCTGACACTTTGTGATGCCACGCGGTAAGCCGCCGGTATATCACCCAGATAATAATAACCGGAAGCAATGCGGGATTTGAGAATATCCTTCTCCGCATTCGTCATAAGCTTCGTACGCGGATCATTACCCAGAATTTTCAGCGCATAGGTCAGATGATCGCTGTTTGCTTTGCGCCAGAACATCGCGCTTCAAGGCATGAATGTCCTTGCGTTGCTGCGCGCTGCGTTTGACATTCGGGCTGTATACGCGGGCCCATTGGGCAGAAGCTTCTGGCAGATGGGCAAGGCCTTGCACGGTTTCCGGTTTTTTCAGGCTGGTTTTGTCACCGGACGGGCGGCGTTTCTGGGCAAAATCATATATGGTGTCGGCGCCCGGATGATCGCTGTAATGATCTAGCCATGCGGCCAGCTCGGCAAAGCTGGTTTTATAGTCAGGGTGACGGTAGCGCTGTTCCAGCACATGACCCAAAAGACGCGTGTCGCGCAGTTTTTCGATTAAAGCATCTGCTTCGGCAAAATCGCTTTTACCCTGCGCTGCAAAAATTTCCTGATAAATTTTCTTGTCGCGGCTGGATAGCGGGCGGCTCAGATCATAATCGGCAAAATTATAGGAGAGCGCCTTGGCAGATTCTTGCGTTTCTGTTTTTCCAGGGGATAAAGCGGTTTCCGGCTTGGGCAGGGGCAGAGTGCCCGCTACGTGCGAAACTGTTGTATAGGAAGGCTTCTTGTGGGGCATGGGGGCCCCGCTTTTGGCTTCCGCTGCTGCGTTCCAGCCGATAAAAGTAATCGCCGTCAGCAGCCCTATGTAGCTATAAATACGCATAGTGGGATGGATATAGAAGATTTAAAGGGGAAAGTCCAGCAAAAAGCACATATTATGTAATATTATCCCCTTTTATTGTCTGTTTTATCCCCTGTTTTAATAACAGCATATCGGCCCAGGCCTCGCGTTTATGGGCGGGGGTGCGGAGGAGATATGAGGGGTGAAATGTCGCTAAGGCTTTGATTTCACTGGATTCCGATCGCAGCTCCGCCGTTTGCGGTGAATAGCTGTGCCACATTTTGCGCAGCTTCGTAATACCATCCACCCTACCCAAAAGAGCTTTGGCGGAGACTCCGCCGCACAGAATCAGCACATCAGGTTTCACAAGCTGGATATGCCGCTCGATAAACGGCAGGCTGACATCAATTTCCCCCGGCGCGGGCGTACGGTTTCCGGGGGGGCGCCAGTTGAGGATGTTGGAGATATAAACCGAATCATCTGCGTTTTCGCCTGTACGCGAAAGGCCGATGGAGCCCAGAATTTTATCCAGCAGCTGGCCGCTTACGCCCACGAAGGGTTTGCCGATTCTATCTTCATCCGCGCCCGGCGCCTCGCCCACCAGCATCACGCGCGCTTTCGGGTTACCATCGGCAAAACCAGATTAGTGGCGGTGTTTTTAAGGGCGATGCCTTCGAACGCGGCGATGGCTTCGCGCAGTTCTTCCAGCGTTCCGGCGGCTTGGGCCAGCTTTACGGCCTCAGTACGGGCTTGGGCGGTGCCCAGTAAGGCGGCGGAATCGGCGGGAGCAGGGGCAGCGGCAACGGCGGGGCACATCATGGGCGCAGCAGGCATATCCGGCAAGGCCATATTGGCGGCAGGCGGGAGAGCTAGCCGGTCAAGCGGCGCATCCGCCAGCGCTTCATCAACGCCGTGATCCAGATACCAGCTTAAGGCCTGTTGCAGGGCAACATTCATTCTTTCATCCCTGGGCTTCGCCTGCCCGTGCAATAATGCTAAGTTAATAAAAAAACACTAGAGGATTCATAAACACAATGCCAGACTCCATTCGCCCCGACCGTGAAGCCATGGAATTCGATGTTGTTATCGTGGGCGGCGGCCCTGCCGGGCTATCTTGCGCCATACGCCTGATGCAGCTGGCGGGCGAGGCCGGGAAAGAACTCAATTTATGCCTCATCGAAAAGGGTTCGGAAGTGGGGGCGCATTTGATGTCAGGCGCGGTGTTTGAACCGCGGGCGCTGAATGAATTGATCCCCGATTGGAAGGAAAAAGGCGCGCCCTTAAAAGTAGAGGCTAAAGACGATAAATTCCGCTTCCTCACCAAAAAAGCCAGTTACTGGATGCCCACCCCGCCGCAAATGCATAATAAGGGCAATTACATTATATCCCTCGCCAATTTAGGGCGCTGGCTGGCCGAGCAGGCCGAGGGGCTGGGCGTGCAGATATTCCCCGGCTTTGCGGCTTCGGAAGTGCTTTATAACGAGCAAGGGGCTGTCATAGGCATCGCCACGCGCGATATGGGCCTTGATAGGGAAGGCAAACCCACGGAGAGCTTTCAGGCGGGGTATGAGCTTCATGCGAAACAGACGATTTTCGCCGAAGGCTGCCATGGATCGCTTACCAAAACGCTGATCAAAAAATATGATCTTCGGAAGGATTCTGACCCGCAAACTTACGCGCTCGGCGTGAAGGAAATCTGGGAGGTATCGCCTGATAAACACAAAGAGGGCCTTTGCCAGCACACGATCGGCTGGCCGATGGATTCCAGCACCTATGGCGGTTCATGGATTTACCACATGGAAAACAATCAGGTTTCCGTGGGCTTCGTGGTGGCGCTCGATTATCAGAACCCTTACCTGTCGCCGTTTGAGGAAATGCAGCGGTTTAAAACGCATCCCGCCATCCGCCCGTTGTTTGAAGGTGGGCGGCGCGTGGCTTATGGCGCGCGGGCGCTGGTGGAGGGCGGTTTTCAATCCCTCCCCAAACTCAGCTTTCCGGGCGGCATTTTGATTGGCGATACGGCCGGATTCTTAAACGTGCCCAAGATCAAGGGCAACCACATGGCGATGAAATCGGGCATGGTGGCGGCCGAGTCCGTATTTCCGTTTTTGCAGGAACAAGGCGAGGCGTGGGGCGGGGAATGCCTTACCTACCGCGCGAATTTGGAAAAAAGCTGGATATGGAGCGAGCTAAAAGCCGTGCGCAATATCCGCCCCGGTTTCCAGAAAGGCCTGTGGTTCGGGCTTATCAACGCGGCGTGGGAAACAATTACCCGCGGGCTTTCCCCGTGGACGCTGAAAAACCATGCCGATTATGCCCAACTGAAGCCTGCCGATCAGTGCCAGAAGATCGATTATCCAAAACCTGACGGGGTACTCACGTTTGACCGTTTAACATCCGTTTCTTACTCCGGCACCAACCACGCCGAAGGCCAGCCTTCGCATTTGAAGCTGAAAGACCCCTCCATTCCGGTATCCAAAAACCTGCCGGAATATGCGGAGCCTGCGCAGCGTTACTGCCGGCCGGGGTTTACGAGATTGTGGAGGAAAACGGCCAGCCCAAATTCCAGATCAACGCCCAGAACTGCGTTCACTGCAAAACCTGCGATATCAAAGACCCTTCGCAGAATATCGACTGGGAAGTGCCGCAAGGCGGAGATGGGCCGAACTACCCGAATATGTAATGCTTGTAAGGTTGATTTTAAGACTTTCTAGCATAAAATCATACTAGGACATTGTTTTTTGAGCGAATGGAGTGAGCCATTTTAAAGAATCTAAGACTGGCGTTTATATTCACCTATTTTGTGGGCGGCGGTTTCCTGATCAGCTACTATAGCGGGATCACGGAATATCTTACGGGTCACCCTATTGAAGTCAGCGAAGATCCGTTTGCACTTGTCAAAATCGATGAGTTGGGCAAAACCCATCTGGAAACGGCAATGGCTCAGATCGAGCAACCTGCGCCGATTATCAAGCCGCGCGAGACGATATCGGGTGCCTATCTTGTCAGCCTTCATGCTCAGCGCGAAAATGACTGGAGAACAGCTTATACATCTATCCGCTCTCTTTTGGATATGAATGCGATTGACCCGGCGGTTGATGATAAGGAAGCCCTTATTCTACGTGCTATGGTTCTGGCTGTGGGGTCCGGTAACTTTGCCGATGGGCTTGACTTTGCCCGTATGTCGGACCCGGAACGTGCCAGTTCCCTGCCGCTTTTGTTTCTGGCGGTTGATGCTTTTCAGCGTAAAGATTACCCTGCGCATCCGAATATCTGACGAAGATGCAAAACGGCGCTATCTCCGATTTCATGATGCCGCTTCTGTCAGGCTGGCTGGATGCCGCGCAAGGAAAATACGATACGGAAGCGCTCAGCCGTAATGCCATGCATTACTATCATAAAGCGCTGATTGCCAATTATATGGGCCGTCAGCAGTTGATTGACGGTATTCTGACAGAGGCCTTGGCTTCGCAGGGGGTGCAGGCACTAGATATGGAGCGCATTGCCGATGCCTATACCCATATCGGGAAATATGATCAGGCGCTCAAATATTACAAAAAGATATTGGAAATATTGCCTGAATCCCAAAGCACGCGCGATAAAATTGCCGTGCTGGAAACGGGTGAGGAGCGTGATTTTTTTGAGGCTGTTGAAGGGGCGGAGCAAGGTGTCGCCCGTGCGCTTTATGACATGGCCCGCGTTCTTTATCAGGATTTCAGCGATGAAAGCGCTCTGATATTCGGGCATCTGGCTCTGCATCTGGACCCTTCTCTGATAGGGGCACGGGTGTTGCTCGCCAGTATCGCTAGCCGTGATGAACGTTACGGGGAAGCGATTGCCCAGTACCGCCTGATTTCTCCCGATAGCCCGCATTATGTGGATGCCCGCTTGCAAATCGCCAGCTTGTTGGAAGCGGAAGAACGTTACGATGAAGCCCTTGCTGAGTTGCAGGATATTTCGCTTCTGGAAAAAGGAGAAACACCGGCTTTGATACAAATGGGTGATCTGGAGCGTCGCCGTGAAAACTTCGAAGCGGCACTTGGTCATTACAATGAAGCCATGGAAAAGCTGGGCGGCAGTATTCCCCGCCAGTATGAAAGCCTATATTACTCCCGCGGGATGGCCTATGAACGCGCCGGGGATTGGGATAAGGCGGAAGCTGATCTGACCGCGGCGCTGGAACGCATGCCGGATGACCCTTATATCCTGAATTATCTGGGCTATGCCTGGGCTGACCGGGGCATGCATTTAACCAAGGCGCTTTCCATGATCAAGCGCGCGGTCGAAGCCAAGCCGGCGGATGGTTATATCACTGATTCCCTCGGCTGGGTCTATTACCGCATGGGTGAGTATGAGAAAGCCCTACCTTATCTTGAAAAGGCGGCGCTTTTGGAGCCGATGGACGCCGTGGTGAATGATCATCTGGGCGATGTTTACTGGAAGCTGGGCCGCAAGATTGAGGCGCGTTTCCAGTGGATACGTGCTAAGAGCGGTAAGGCCGATGACACGCTGAGCGCCCAGCTGGAACAAAAACTGGCGCATGGTTTGCCGCAAATGGCGGCGCAGCCGGGGCCGCAGGCTGTCGTTGAAAATACGAACGACGCAACCCCCTTGCCGCAAACATCTGCGGAAAAGACATTCTAAACGCCTTGCTTCTTTGCTAATATTGCCGGATGCCGTCTGATCATCCGCGCAGTCTTTCCGTTTTTGCCTGCTAAAATCAATCTGATGCTGCATGTGACCGGCTTGAGAGAGGATGGCTATCACACGCTGGAATCGCTGGCAGCGTTTGCCGATATCGGTGACACGGTCACTATTCGTGAAGCAACGGAATTTTCATTTGAAATTAAGGGTCCGCAGGCTCAGGGCTTCAGCGCCAAGGAGCGTGACCCCAGCCCGCATTCCAGTAATCTGGCGGTGCGGGCAGCCTGGCTGGTGGCGCGTGACTTCCAGAAAAATCTGCATGTGGCGATTACGCTGGAAAAAGATCTGCCGCTGGCAGCGGGCTTGGGCGGCGGCACGGCCGATGCGGCGGCTATTGTCTGGGGGCTGATGGAATTCTGGCGTGTTCCGAAAACACCTGATATCGCCACGCGCCTTATGGGTGATCTGGGCGCGGATTTCCCGGTTTGTTTTACCTGTCAGCCTTCCTGGATGGGCGGTGCGGGGGAGAAGATTGATCTGGTGGATTTACCGGAAATTCCTGTCCTGCTTGTGAATCCCTTGCAATCCTGTCCTACGCGCGATGTGTTTTTGCACCGTGCGGGTGGATATTCCGCGCCGCTTGTGCCGGAGCAAAAAGCAAAGATGTTTAATCAGGTTGATCTGCTTTCATTCCTGCGGCAATCGCGGAATGATTTAACAGATAGTGCGGTGTCGTTGGTGCCGGAAATTGAAAACATCCTGAATGCGCTGGAACGTAAAACAGGGTGTTTGCTGGCGCGCATGTCCGGTTCCGGCGCCACGTGTTTTGGTTTGTTTGATACGCCCGAAAATGCTGTTTCCGCCCGTGATGCGATCAAACAGGAAAACCCGGATTGGTGGGTGCGGACAGGAATGCTCAACCGCCCGGAACGTTATTAAAAAAGACCGGCCCTTTTTAAGGGGGCCGGTTAGTTTTTAATGAGGGGTCTTCGTGGGGTAAACTTGTTACTGCATGGCGATATGGCATACATCGCCGGTGGCGCCGATATTGACGCATTCAGCCATAAAACTTAATTCCGGTAAAAAGCTGGTCGCTACAGCAATGCCGGCGAGTACCAGAGGGGTGATTGTCAGGAGAATCTCGCCGGCACTGAAAGAGATTTTGCGGTGTTCGTTGATGCCCATGAAGTTCAGTTCCATGATTTGGGCTTCTTTGTAGGGGTTGTGTACTTTATATGCCATGATCGCCTCCTGTTATTATTTTCGTAATAACAACATCGCAAACGGTGTGCCAAAATATTATTATTTAAAATCAATAACTTAATTTTTGATACAATAAAGTATTCTTAAAATGAAACGTTCCTTTTTAAGAGAAGTGTCTCAAAATGGTTCTAAAATGAGAAAATGACTGTTTTAGAAAAGCTTGGGCAGGCCAATCACGGCCCAGATAAACCCGGCCAGTACCAAAGCCATGAAAACCGCGGCGGAACCCATGTCTTTGGCTTCTTTGGAGAGTTCGTGCTTTTCAAAGGAAATGCGGTCAATGGCGCGTTCTACGGCTGTGTTTAGCATCTCCACAATTAACACAAAGGCAACGGCGGAGATTAAAAGCACGGTTTCCGTTATGTTGCTTCCCACCCAAAATGCAGCAGGGATCATGACCGCCGCCAGATATACTTCCTGCCGGAAGGCTTCTTCCGTGCGGAAACAGGCCTTTAAGCCATGCATGGAGAAGAAAAACGCATTAAAGATACGGCGAACGCCAGTGTTATTTTCAGGAGCTGACATCAGGAACAATCGGTGAAGCGTTATACTTATCCCTAGCATAACCGAAATCAGGCTTTTGCCAAAATGAAATAACGGAGGGTTAAGCTCTGCCTGCAACGCCGGATAACATCCCGGGATCAACTCCCAGGGTTTTAAAGGCTTTGTCCCACATATCGGCGGGGTCCGTGTCAAAAAACAATGTCCGGGGTGGCATCGATGCTGAGCCAGGCATTGTCCTGCAGCTCTTTATCCAGCTGCCCGGCGCCCCAACCGGCATAGCCCAGGGCGAATACCATTTTCTGGGGGCCGGCGCCGCGGGCGATGTCTTTCAGGGCATCCACTGTTCCGGTAACACCAAAGCGATCATCCACCTTGATAGTATCCGGTTTTTTGTAAGCCCCATCATGCAGCACAAATCCGCGGGCCGTTTCCACCGGGCCGCCTTTCATGACGGGAATATCGGGGAGTTCTTTGGGGGCATCCAGCGGGGTAGAAACCTTGATCTGGGTCAGGAGTTCCGGGAATTTTACATCGGGCATTTTATGGTTGATCACCACGCCCATCGCACCACCCGCATCATGCGCGCACAGAAATACAACGGCCCGCGCAAAACGAGGGTCGGTCATGGATGGCATGGCCAGTAATAACTTACCGCTTAAATAGGCGCTGCTGGCAAGCATGGGTTTCCCTTTTTTGTCTCTACTTCCGAGAGCCTTTATAGACATCTAATGTCTCGGTGACAATCTTTGCGACATTAAACTCCTCTTCGGCGCGGTTACGGCTGGCTTTACTCATGGCTTTTTGCAATTTTCCATCTTCCAGAATCTTTTGTGTGGCTTCTGCTGTTTTAAGGGCATTGCGTACGGGGACAAGGAAACCGTTTACACCGTCTTCCACCGCTTCCCGGCAGCCGGGATGATCGGTGGTCACAATGGGCTTGCCGCTGGCGGCAGCTTCCAGCAACACTTTGGGAATGCCTTCCCGGTAATATGATGGATAAACAAACACGGCGCATTCAGCGAGCAGGGCCGGCATATCATCCACCTTGCCCAGCCATTCCACGGGTTTACCTTCGACCATGGCTTCCATTTGCTCTTTACTGATGGCCAGCGGGTTGGAAGTGACTTCGCCGCCTGCGATCTGAAAACGGGCTTTGATACCGTGTTCCGTCATAATTCTGGCGGCTTCGATAAAAACAGCCACGCCCTTGTCATGCAGGAGCCGCGTTGCCATCAGCACCAGCGGTTTTTTGTCTTGCGGCAGGGGGGCTGTTTTGAATTCCGTGATATCAACACCGGACCCGCGGATCAAATGGGCATGGGTTTCATCGGTAAAGCCGCGTTTGATCATTAAATCCATATCATCCGGGTTTTGGAAGATAATCTCAGCCCTTGATAGCGCCAGCTTCAGGGGGCATGAGGCGACCAGGCGCAGTGTTTTTGGTTGAACTCATCGCTGGAGAAAAGATAGCCCAGCCCCGCAATCGTATGAACCAGCTTGGGCACAGGGGCGATGCGGGCAGCAAGGCCGCCTAAAAACGCGTATTTAATGGTTATAACATGCATCAGATCCGGCCTGTGTTTGCGGATCAGCCCGGCAATCGCCAGAATGTTTTTCAGCACCGTGAAGGGCGAGGTAATGCGATCGGCATCGGGCAAGTTTTCGCCTGTGAAACCATGTTCGGCGAGGCGTATTCTTTGTGCTTCATCCACGCGGGCAGCGGCGATGATAACCTCATACCCTGCTTCTTTCGCGCCCTGCGCTAATGGAAGGCGGTGGCTCCAGAACCAGTCGATATTGTTGATGATGTATAAAACCTTCATAGCCATTTCTTCTTCCAGCTTTGGAACATCAGGACGCTCCAGAGTTTTTCCGCGTGGTTGCCGCGCCCTTCCAGATGTTCTGCCCAGATTTTATGAATGGGGACGGCCTTTATCAACCCGTCACTTTCCAGCTCTTTTGCTTCCAGTAAATCTTCGGCCCAGCCGCGTAGAGGGCCGCGCAGCCATGTAGCTACGGGAATGCTGAAACCTTGTTTAGGCCGTTCGAACAGATCAGGCGGGACATGCTTAGCCAGAACCTGCCGCAGGAGCCATTTGCCTTCCCCGCCTCTGATTTTCATTTCCACCGGCAAGGACCACACAAAATCAAACACCCGGCGGTCGAGCAGCGGGGCGCGAGCTTCCAGACCCACCGCCATGCTGGCGCGGTCAACTTTCACCAAGATATCATTTGGCAGATATGAAAGAGCATCTTGCGCCATCATGCTTTGGGCAAAGCCGAATTCAGGCGGCGGATGCTGCGCCGGATCGGTTAAGGGGGTAAGGGGCAGGCTCTCCAGCTCTGCTACAATATCTTCCGGGTTTTCCCAGCGCGACAGCCAGCTGTGATACATGGCAAACGGATCGCGGTATTTAAGGCTTTCAGCGGCTTTGTGAACGCGCCCGCCTGCTTGCGGGATGAAGGGCAGGAGCCTGTCCCATGTGCCTTCACCGATGCCGAGCAGGGTTTTGCCCAGCGGTCCGCGCAGGGCTTGCGGTACAAAGCGCAGCTTATCCCAAATGCGGGGGCCTTGAATATGCCGGTTATAACCGCCCAGCATTTCGTCGCCACCATCGCCGGACAGCGCAACGGTGACATCACTCCGGGCAAATTTACTGACCAGATATGTGGGAATGGCCGAGATATCAGCAAAGGGTTCATCATAGAACGTAGGTAGGTTCGGAATAACATCCAGTGCGGCCTGCGGGTCCAGCATTAATTCATGGTGTTCGGTGCCGAGATGCCTAGCAACTTTTGCGGCATATTCCGCTTCGTTAAATCCGGTTTCTTTAAACCCGATCGTATAGGTTTTGACAGGTTTCGGGGCCAGGCGCTGCATGAGGGCCACGATGGTTGAGCTATCAATTCCGCCCGATAAAAATGCACCCAGCGGCACGTCCGATATCATGCGTTCGCGCGTGCATTCCATCAGCAAATGTTCAAAGCTTTGGATCAGTTCTTCTTCGGAGCTATAGGAGCGCAAATGATCCTGACCTTCGCTGGCAACCGTCATCAAATTCCAATAGGGTTTCATCAGGGTTTCCAGATCTTCGTCACCCTTAATTTTGTTCATGCCAAGGCTGAGCCAGTGACCGGGCAGCAGGGTAGAAACATCCTGATAAATCGTTTGCGGGGCGGGGATATAGCCGTAGCGCATGAACAGCGCGAGGCCTGCTTTATTAATCTCCGGTTTGAAATCCGGATGGGCGCGCAGGGCTTTTAATTCCGATCCAAAGACAAGCGTGCGCTTGCTTCCCGTTCCCGCCCAGCCGATATAAAGCGGTTTTTTCCCCAGCCGGTCACGGATGAAATGCAGAATGCGTTCCTTCTTATCCCACAGCACAATCGCATACATGCCGCTGATTTTTTGTAAGGTCAGGTTGAGGCCCCAGCTTTCGATGGCGGCTAATAATACTTCCGTATCACTGCGTCCCCGGAAGGCCACACCCATGGCTTCCAATTGTGTGCGGAGTTCCAGAAAATTATAAATCTCGCCGTTATAAACAAGGGTGTAGCGCCCGGTGCTGGAGAGCATGGGCTGCGCACCTTCTTCGCTGAGGTCAATAATGGCAAGGCGGCGATGGGCAAGGGTGAGTGGGGCTTCTTCGTCCTGCCAGAAGCCGCTGCCGTCCGGTCCGCGCGCGGCGATGGCATCATTCATGGTCCGGGCGATACCAAGGCTTTTCTGGCGGCCTTGTTCTCCTTTAATCTCATAAAACCCTGTCAGACCGCACATAGAAGCCTATTTCTTTCTTGGTATAAAATGCTGGACGCGTTACACAGATAGGCTAAGTTACCCTAAAGTGAAGCACGGCGAAAGCCGGAGAGGGAAAAGAGAAGGAAGATTTCAGGTACATGAATATCGATCTTTTATTTACACGCAGCGGCGCCGCCGGTTTGATAGCCAGTTCCAACTGGATCAAGAAGGTGGCAGGTGTGCTTCTTGATACCCAGAGTGGTATTGTGACGATCGAATATGCCGATACTGATTTTCTGGAGCTGAATATCCCGATTGAAGCCGAATATTTCCCGATCCTTGATTTCAACCAGAGCATTCATCTGGGCGCCGTTGTGAATGGGCATATCGCGCAGGCGTATCAGGTGCCGCTTGTATTTGCGGATGATCCTTACCGTAATCAGACCCTTGCGCCTCATCAGGATGAAAACCCGCTTTCGGCCTTCAGCTATTTCGTGAAATCCTGCGTGGCGGGGCAGCCTGTACACCGCGAAGATTTGGGTAACGAAAACACGATGGGCTGTATCCTGGGTGATTCCAGCCCCAGCTCGCTCGAATTCGCACCGCATCTGGCGCGTCGTCATGCGTTTGAAATGAAACCCCAGCTTGATCTATCGCATTTGCCTACGCTGGGTCTTGGCAGTGGCGGTGGAGGCGGCGGTGCCGTGCGCCGGACGGATGATTCCAAAGGCAAGAAGAAGTAAGTTTTGCCAATTCCTTCTCAGACTTTCGATGTGATCATTATCGGCGCGGGGGCGGCGGGGCTGATGTGTGCGGGCCGTGCCGGGCAACGTGGGCTATCTGTTGCCTTGCTCGATCACAGCAAAAAGATCGGCGAGAAAATCCGCATCTCTGGCGGTGGACGTTGTAATTTTACGAACCTGCATAGCGGCCCTGCAAACTTCCTTTCGCAAAACCCGCATTTTTGTAAGTCTGCGCTGGCGCGCTTTACGCCGCATGACTTTCTGGCGCTGATGGAAAAATATAATATCAAATGGCATGAAAAATCTGTGCATCCCAATGCCAAGGGTCAGCTGTTTTGCGATGACAGTGCGCAAGATATTATCGATATGCTGCTGGCAGAATGTAAGGCCGGGGGCGTGAATGTTCAAACCGAAACGCTGGTTTCCCGCGTGGGTAAGACCGAAGCCGCGTTTAAGGTTGAAACGGCTCAGGGTGTTTTGACGGGTAGCAAGCTGGTGATTGCCACCGGTGGGCTGTCTATCCCCAAGATCGGGGCGAGTGATTTTGGCTATAAAATTGCCCGGCAATTTGGGCTTAAAATCGTGGAAACGTCTCCGGCCCTTGTACCTCTCACCTTTGGCGGCATGGTTCTGGAGGGGATGAAAGCACTATCCGGTTTGTCAGTGGATGCGGAAGTTTCGGCAGGCGGGGTGCGTTTTCGTGAGGGGATGCTATCACGCACCGGGGGCTATCCGGCCCTTCTATCCTGCAAATCTCCAGTTATTTTCATGAAGGTAATCCTATTACGGTTAATCTGGTGCCGGATAAAGACATGATCGTGGAGCTAAAGCAGCTACGTCAGAAAAGTCCGCGCATTCAGGGGCAAACGGCGCTTTCTAACTTTATCCCGGCGCGGCTGGCTTCGTGGCTGCTCGAAAGCCTGCCGGGTCTGCCCCCGACCATGGCTGATTATTCAGATAGCAAGATTGACGATGTGGCGGCGCTTGTAAATAGCTGGCAGGTTCGGCCCGCCGGCACGGAAGGATACCGCACGGCGGAAGTCACCAAAGGCGGGGTCGATACGGATGAGATATCCTCTAAAACCTTTGAATCCAAAAACATGCCGGGCCTCTATTTCATTGGCGAGGTGCTGGATGTTACCGGGCATTTGGGCGGTCATAACTTCCAATGGGCGTGGGCATCGGCTGTGGCAGCAGCGGAAGCGCTCTAAATTTTGTTGCTAAGATCTCAAAAATAGCTGATGATGCGGGTTATGAGCACACTATCCGATATTAAAAAACGCCTTGGCCTTTCCACCACGCTGCCGCTGGGTTCGGCAGGCGGAACGCCCTTAACAGGCGCACATCTTCATTCTCACTCTCATGGTCCGGGTTGCGGTTGCAGCCATTCACATGATGAGGATGAGGACGAAGAGTAATCTATTACCGTTCCAGAGTTTCAAATGTGACACGCCGCTCGCCCATTTCGGTGGGGGCGCTGACTTTAATGGGGCCCATCTGTACGGGTCGTACGGCGTTTTCCGTGAAATAAACGCCGATCTTGATCGTGGGCCGTTCAAACCCCAATGCCGGTATGTAATTGCCGATATCGTTCGCCGGCTTATTCGTAATAAAGATCAATCCGGGGTTTTGCTTCCGTATCATGCTGCACCAGGGCAGAATGTTTAGGATGTCAAACCGGGCGTTGACGAAGGCAACGGTTGTCGAACGTTCGGCCGTTTTCCCATCATATAGCGCTAAATGTCGCCATTTCGCAGGGTCGATATCTGTCTGACCAAAAAATTCAGCGCGGATGACATCTGCCACAAGAGATTTACCACTCGCATAATCGCCTTCAATCTGGATCACGATATCGGTATCAGGCGACTGCAAATACTGATCCTTCACGGCCTTTGCAAACACACGGCTGAGTTCAATCAGCTCATCTCTGTTGCGGGTGATATGGGTTTCTTTTTGGTAATCCATGACCATGGTAATACCACAACCATGGCCGATAAGTCAATATTATGGAAATAATTAATATAGATAGACTATGCTTTCAGATAGCTACTGTGCTTGGTAATCGGGCCAACCGCGCGGCCATTGATAAACTGGTCGACATATTCATTGCCTGATTTATCCAGTTTTTCAACCGGGCCGTGCCAGATGATTTTACCATCGTGGATCATCGCCACATCATCGGCAATTTTCCGTACTGATCCCATATCATGGGTAATGGTGATGGCTGTGGCACCTAGTTCTTTTACCGAGGCAATAATCAGCTCGTTAATAACATCCGCCATGATGGGATCCAGCCCCGTGGTGGGTTCATCAAAGAAGATAACTTCCGGCGCGGTGGCAACGGCACGTGCCAGACCCACACGTTTTTGCATACCGCCGGAAAGCTCCGCCGGGTATAGATTGCCCACTTCCGGGCGCAGGCCCACAGCCTGAAGCTTGGTGATAGCGATATCGTGGGCTTCTTTTTTATTCATGCGGCGGCCCTGAACGAGTCCAAACGCCACATTTTCCCAGACGCGCAAGGAGTCAAATAATGCGGCCCCCTGAAACAGCATGCCAAATTTTTCCATGACTTTGCTGCGCTCGCGGCTGGAAATACGGCACGTTTCCTTGCCATCAACGAGAATGGAGCCTTTATCGGGCGTTACCAGCCCTTGAATGCATTTGATCATCACCGATTTTCCTGTGCCGGAACCGCCGATAATCACCAAAGATTTTCCTGCTTTGGCGGTAATGTTTACGCCCTGCAAAACTTTTTTTATCGCCGAAGGATTTATAAATATCCTTCAGGATAATTTTATCATCGCTGCCCGTTACCAGGGTTTCCTGTTTTGCTGTAGCTGAGTTCATGAGAAGAAAATCTGTGTAATAAGATAGTTAAAGATAAGGATCATAATCGAAGATGACACAACAGCGTTCGTTGTTGCGGCACCCACGCCTTGTGCACCGCGCCCGGAGTTATAACCGTGATAACAGCCTAGAATACTGACGATAAAGCCAAATACCCCCGCTTTCACAAGGCCGGATATAACATCCATCGATTCCATTACATCCCATGTCTGGGAGAGATAACTGCCCGGCGAAAAGCCGAGGTTATAAATAGCCACGATATAGCCGCCGTAAACGCCAATTACATCGCCCGTTAAAACCAGTAGCGGTAGCATCAGCGTGCCGGCAATCACCCGCGGGGCAATCAGGTATTTAAACGGGTTGACGGAAAGCGTTGAAAGCGCATCAATCTGTTCTGTCACGCGCATCGTGCCAATTTCAGCGGCAATGGCAGCGCCCACGCGCCCTGCTACCATCAGGCCTGCCAGCACGGGCGCAAGTTCGCGGGTTATGGATAGGACTACGACCCCGGCAATCGCGCTTTCCGCGTTGAAGCGGGTAAAGCCGGTATAGCTTTGCAGCGCCAGCACCATCCCGGTGAACAGCGCAGTCATCCCCACAACAGGCAAAGAATAATAGCCGATATCGATAATCTGGCGCAGCAGTTGCCGCCCGAAATAAGGGGGTAGAAAACAATGCAGAACGGCTTGCAAAGCAAAGCTTGCCAGACGGCCTATGGCTTGCAGTGTGCTCAAAATCGTATGGCCGACCGCGCGCAAATTTCGGCGGGAATACGAAACGGGGCAGGAAGCGTGCGGGATTCACTCATGATGCCACCAGAGTAATAAAACGATCCCGGCTTGTCACGCCCCTTATGAAAGATCACTCACCACTATTTTATTAACATAATATTAACTATTGGGGGTTATCTGTGATTATGTATTCTATTTGATGAGGAGACATGCAAATGAAACAGTCAGCCGGACCTGTAGCCAGTTTAATGATAGCTGCCAATGTATTGGCTGGCGCCGTATCGCCCGCATCTGCAGCGGAAAAGCCTAAATCTCAGCCAACGGATCTGGCTGAAATGGTTCTGAAGAGCAAGACAGGCAAGATGCAAAGCCGCACTTCCGCTACGCTGGCGAAAGAGGTTGATACAGCGCTGAGCTGGGCATGCTCAGGAAGTAAGCGCAATGGCTGGGTTGTAAACAGCCTGACATTGGGGGCTTTTAATGCTGCCGGAAAAATTAAATGGGGCTATAGCGGTCTCGCACAGGATTATCTGTTTGGAGCGGATTTTAATGACCCGTTTGTGAAACGAACAATGCCTTACACGCATGGCATTCTCTCAAAAGTGCAGGGTAATATTCAGGCGGCCTTGGCGGCGCATCCTGATATTTCTTCTTCGCTGGAGAAACAGATTGGAGTTATTGCCGGTAAGGTTAAAGCGGGGAAAAAAGGTAATGTGGCAGACCTTCTGAAAGTGGTAGATTTGGCCTGCGCAAACCAGCCGGTTATCAAAAAGCTGGTCGATGATTCCGCCAAGGGAATTAATTTTGAGCGCATTGCCAATGAAGTTAAGGCGGCGCGGGCTTCAGTTCCTGGGATGAATTTTGATGAAGGCCCCTGATTTTAGGTGATCTTGCAGGTAACGTTTATTTCAGGAACAATGGTGTTATGAAGCACCTGTCCCCCGAACAATTTATCGCGCTGGATGATTATGCGGATACATATCCGATACGGATCGATCTGGCCTATGCCCATGATCGCCCACCGAATATCTTTGGCAAGGTTTATCATGATAAGGCGTTTCTTTGGATCTATAAGTCGCTGGGTGAGGTTGTTTTGCGGGCCGCCAGGAATGTATACGACACGCATCGTTTTTATATAATTGTCTATGACTCTCTACGCACGGTGGATGCCCAGCAGAAAATGCAGGATGCCCCGATATCACAAGCCCATCCGCAATGGTTTGAAGAACCGCGTGTGCTGTCCCCGCCGGGGCAGGGGGCGCATCCGCGCGGTATGGCGGTGGATGTGGCATTGGCGTGTGAAGACGGCAGTTTGCTTGATATGGGCACGGTGTTTGATCATCTGGCGGAAGATGCACGGCCCGAGGCCAACCCGGCGCATCGGGCTTATGTGCATCTAAAGGATGAACACCGCGCCAACCGTGAAATTTTGAACAAGGCGATGCTTGATGCTGCGGATCATGTAGGAATCCCCTTGCATCTGCTGGAGACCGAATGGTGGGACTTCCGCTTGCCGGCTTCTTATTACGGGGAATATGCACCGCTATCCGATGCCGATCTGCCGCCGCCTATGCGGATGGTTAATTATTCCGAATAACCGCCGCCGATATCGCCGTAGCGACCGGGATCGAGATCGCTGAAGCGCGTCAGGTTCGGATCGAAGAACAATTTCACCGTGCCAATCGGACCGTGACGCTGCTTGGCAACAATGGTTTCGGCAATGTTATGGGCCTTGGCCATGCGTTCCTGCCATTCCAGATGTTTTTCTGTGCCAACTTCGGGTTCTGTGCGGGAGAGGTAATATTCCTCGCGGTAGATAAACATCACAACGTCCGCGTCCTGCTCAATCGATCCGGATTCACGCAGGTCGGAAAGTTGCGGGCGTTTGTCTTCCCGCTGTTCCACGGCACGGGAAAGCTGGGACAGGGCTACAACGGGAATATTCAGTTCCTTGGCGATGGCTTTCAGGCCGCGCGTAATTTCCGATACCTCCAAAACCCGGTTTTCGGCGCTTTGGCGCGAACCGTTACCGCGCAGAAGCTGAAGATAGTCCACCACCAGAAGGCCCAAACCGTGCTGGCGTTTCAGGCGGCGCGCCTTGGTTCGCACAGCCCCGATGGAAAGGGCGGGTGTGTCGTCAATATAAAGCGGTACCTGGCTGAGCGTGTGGGAGGCTTCGACAAATTTGCGGAAATCTTCCTGTTTGATATTCCCTTTACGGATGGCATCGCCGGAAATGCCGGACTGATCGGCCAGAATTCTGGTCGCCAGCTGGTCGGCGGACATCTCTAGCGAGAAGAAGCCGACAATGCCGCCTTCCTTGCCACCGGTTTCGGCATAGCGCTTGGCGGCATTAAAAGCGATGTTGACGGCGAGCGATGTCTTCCCCATGGAAGGACGCGCCGCCAGAATAAGCAGGTCAGAATTCTGCAAGCCGCCCAGTTTCTTGTCCATATCGGTCAGGCCGGTGGTAACGCCCGTGACATTGCCCTGGGTTTTGAAAGCTTTTTCAGCAAGATCAATCGCCACCAAAACCGAATCGCGCAGTGTGGTAAAGGCCGCGCGGGAATCGCCGCTTTCCGCCAGTGTGAATAAGCGCGATTCCGCTGTTTCGATGGTGTCGGATGCGGTGCGGTCGAGGTCATGTTCGAAGGCTTCGTTGACGACATCTTCACCCAGGGTGATCAATTCGCGCCGCAAATGCAGCTCATAAATGGTGCGGCCATAATCTTCGGTATTTACAACGCTGACAACGCTGGCGGCGAGATCGGCAAGGTAACCGGCCCCGCCCAGTGTTTCCAGCTCCGGGTCGTTCTCAAAATAGCCCTTTAATGTTACGGGCGATGCGTTCTGACCACGATCAATCAGCGTGAAAATGGATTCGTAAATGCGGGCATGCACGGGCGTAAAGAAATGCTGGGGTTTCAGGAAATCGCCCACCTTTTCCATGCCGCGGTTATCCACCAACAAGGCGCCCAGCAGGCCTTGCTCGGCCTCCACATTGTGCGGAAGGCTCCGGTAATGGGGGCCGGATTCATTATTTACGAGATCCGCATACGGGACCCCGCCTTGATTCATACGCTCTTGTGCCATGAAAAAAGGCTAGCAGATTATGTATCTTCTGCCAGCCTTTATCGTATTTCGCCCCTGTGTATAACGTGTATAACGGGGGAATATTCAGTTTATTCGTCGTCTTCTTCGGAAGCCGGAGCTGCAGCAGACGCATCACCCAGTGTGGTGATTTCTTCTTCAGCAGCTTCTTCCTCAGCTTTGGCAGCCTTTTTGGTCGCACGGGCTTCGGATTTTTTCTTCGACTTTTCAGCTTCGGCAGCTTCTTCAGCAGCTTCGCTGGCTTCGCGTTCTTTCAGGGATTCCAGAGCTTTTTCGTCCAGAGCCTCTTCCAGAGCTTTATCAGCATCGTAAGCTTCAGCGGCGCCTGTATCAGCCACAAGAGCTTTACCGCTTTCAGCCTGCTTGGCAGCTTCTTCTGTGGAGCGAGCAATGTTTACAATCACTTCCACTTTCACTTCCGGGTGCAGGATGATTTCAACCGGGAACAAGCCGATGGACTTGAAGTTCTGGTTGATGGCGATTTGGTTGCGTTCAACAGCAATGCCGGTCACTTCCGATACTTGCTCGGCGATGTCACGGGATGTTACGGAACCAAACAGCTGACCGGCTTCGGAAGCCTGACGGATGATCGGGGCTTTTACGCCTTTGATCTTCGCAGCCAGTTTTTCAGCTTCACCGCGTTTTTTTGTCATTTTCGGCAACCAGGTGTTTTTTTCTGGGCATCGAAATACGCGATGTTTTCTTTGGTGGCGCGCAGCTTTTTTTGTGCGGCAGCAGGAAGTTACGGGCATAACCCGGCTTCACGTTTACCACATCGCCCATATTGCCAAGGCTTTCAATGCGCTCCAGCAGGATAATTTGTGTCTGGGCCATGATTACTCTCCTTTGTTTTTATCGCCGAAATTACGGTCCGAACGATCACCAAACGGGCGCGGCGGACGGGCGACATATTCGCTTTCCTGACGCAGGTAAGGCATCAGCGCCATATAACGGGCGCGCTTGATGGCTTGCGACAGTTCGCGTTGTTTCTTTTGCGATACCGATGTAATGCGGCTCGGCATGATTTTACCGCGCTCGGAGATGTACTTGTTCAGAGTGCGTACATCTTTCCAGTCAATAGCGGGAGCGCCATCGCCGGAGAACGGGCAGCTTTTCTTGCGGCGGAAGAACGGGCGCTTACCAGCTGCCGGTGCTTCGCTCTGATTGTCTTGAGGTTTCGTAGACATCTTATGCGGCCTCCTCTTTAGTATTATCGTCTTTGTTGTCGTTGCGGTACTTGTCGCCGCCCATCATGATGGAAGGACCTTTTGTCGCTTCTTCCAGACGGATTGTCATGTAACGCATAACGTCTTCGTTCAGGCGCAAAATACGCTCCAGCTCGATAATTGCAGCGCCGGGGGCATCGCTTTCGATCAGGGTGTAGTGCCCTTTACGGCTTTTGTTGATTTTGTAAGCAAGGTTTTTAAGGCCCCATTGCTCTGTTTTCAGGATTTTACCGCCTTGATCCTTGATGATCTTGGAGGCCATTTCCGTCAGTTCTTTTACCTGAGCATCGCCCAGATCCTGACGAGAAATGAAGACAGTCTCGTAAAACGCCATTGCGCTTCTCCTCTCGGGTTATGCTGACATACCAGATGCCAGCGAGGTTTATGGATGGCGCTATATAGACGGATAATCCGGTTTATGCAAGTATTATTTTGCTCTTCAGGCCCGGTTCCAGGGCATTTTGGCAAGCAACATGGCAAGGCCGCACCAGCCTGTGATTCCGGCACTCATCAGCGCGAAGCCCAGAAGCCCTGCAACATAGAAAGCCGGGTAGATACCCGCAAGGCCTAGTGCTGTACAAAGAAATACCAAAAACCCAACAATCATCTGCACCTGCCGGAAGATGGTAAGGCTAGATGTGTTTCCTCCAACCAACGGTAATCCCGATGCTGCCCAGTTTTCCACGCCGCCTTCCAGATTATAGCTGTGAGGGGTGCTTCCTGCCATTACGCAGGCCTGTTCGCCGCGCTTGCCTTTCTGACACTGAAATATCACCTTTGTGCCGCCCGAAAAAACAGGTAGGGCAAGATTGGCGCCAAGGCTGCTTAAGGGGAGGGATAGCGCATAGGGGATATGCCCGGCCTTAAATTCATCAGCTTCGCGGACATCAATAAGTACGGCTTCGCCTGCGCTCAGCCAGTTATGGGCGGTTTGGGCATCAATGGTTTGTACGGTCATGATTTAAGCTCCTTTGCAAAAATGAGAGTAGAGAACAGCCATGATATCCTGCACGGCGTCATGGCTGATGCGGTAATACAGCGTGCGATGATCCCGGCGGAATGTAACGATGTTTTCTTCGCGCAGTTTCAAAAGATGCTGCGACATGGAAGTTTGTGCGAGGCCCGTGGCCTCAATCAGTGCGGACACACTTTTTTCGCCTTCCGTCAGCTGACAGAGGATGAGCAGGCGGTGCGGGCTGGCAAGGCCTTTCAGGAAGCCGGCAGCCTCTTCGGCTTTATCTTCGATATTTTCCATGCGGATCGTCATGACGATGACTCTTTACAATTCATATTTTTATGATATCATATTTATATAAATTGTAAAGGAGTATTCCCATGACCAAAGATTATAAAGCACTAACCAAGGATATTTCCCAATATATGGGTGAGCTGCGTAAAACCGTGCCTGAGCCCATGGCGGGTTTTTCCGCTCTGGCGAAGGGGGCAACGGCGGATGGGGCGCTTGATAAAAAGACGAAGGAGTTTATCGCTTTGGCAATCGGTGTCACGCAGCGCTGTGACGGCTGTATCGGTTTCCATGCCAAGGCGTTGGTGGAGCTGGGAGCCACCCGTGAGGAAATTTCGGAAGTGATGGCGATGTGCGTTTATATGGGCGGCGGCCCGGCACTGATGTACGCGGCGGATGCTTTAAGAGCTTACGATCAGTTTAAGGAAGATTAGTGCCCGTTTGAGGCGTCACGCACATACCCCGCCAAAAACGTTGACCAGCATGATGTGGGGTCGGTATCGCGGTGGCGATAGCTGCCGCTCCGTAATATCTGGCTAAGGCGCTGAGGGGTCAGCTCCGGTGTTCCTAGAAGCGAACGAAATTCCGCAATGGCTTGGGCGGCGAATTCCGCATAATCGGTGTTGGCCTGATGCATTTCCGCGAAAATAGCATAGGCATCACCTGTTTGTTCAATAAGCTGCTTAATCTGGTCGGCGCCGGTTTGCGTCATAATGTTCATCCCTGTTTGTTCTTTTAATGCGATTTCATCTTGAACCCGCCCGCCTATACTTTATAACGGCAGGATAGGGCCCTATGGTTCCACAATATTTTTTATATTTATACATTTGTGCCACAAATCAGGGGCTCTCGGCAAATTTGAGGCCTAAAAAACTGTGACGCAATGCAAAATTATAGTTCCCTAATATGGGTATTTTTTGAAATATAATTGCTGGTTGTGTGGTATAAATTGTAATAAAAACAAGGAGTTACAAGTTCTATGACAAAACGTGCTTTTCTGTTCCCCGGTCAGGGGTCGCAATACATCGGTATGGGGAAGGATCTCGCGGAAAGCTTTGCAGAAGCGCGTGAGGTGTTTGAGGAAGTGAATGATGGGCTGGGGTCGGATCTTACTGCGATTATGTGGGGCGAGGATGAATCTGCTCTGAACCTCACCGAAAATACCCAGCCCGCATTGATGGCGGTATCGACAGCGGTTGTACGCATTCTTGAAAAGCAGGGGGGGTGTGAGCGTGGCAGATGCGTGCGCTTATGTTGCCGGGCATTCTCTGGGTGAATATTCGGCTCTGACGGCGGCGGGTGCTTTGCAGCTTTCCGACACGGCGCGGCTTCTGAAACTGCGCGGTGCTTCCATGCAAAAGGCTGTGCCGGTGGGTGTGGGTTCGATGGCGGCTATTCTGGGGCTTGATTTGCCGGATGTGCAGGCGATTGCCAGTGAAGCCTCTAACGCGGAAATCGTGGAAGCGGCGAATGATAATTCCAGCGGTCAGGTTGTGGTCAGCGGTCATAAGGGCGCGGTGGAAGCCGCCGTGGCTTTGGCGACCGAGCGCGGTGCCAAGCGCGCGGTTATTCTGCCCGTAAGTGCGCCGTTCCATTGCCGTTTGATGCAGCCGGCGGCGGATGCCATGGCGGAAGCACTGGCAGAAGCATCTATTTCTACGCCTTGTGTGCCGGTGATTGCTAATGTGACAGCAGCCCCGGTGACCAGCCCGGACGAGATTCGCAAGCTGCTGGTGGAGCAGGTAACGGGCATGGTGCGCTGGCGGGAATCCGTTATCGCTATGCGTACGTTGGGGGTTGAACAAGGCGTTGAGCTGGGGGCAGGAAAAGTTCTCTGCGGGCTTGTGCGCCGTATCGAAAAAGATATTGAATGCCTTAACGCCGGTACGCCGGAAGAAGTTGAGGCATTGATCGGCCAACTGAAGGGATAATTATGTTTTTACAAGATCAAGAACGACGCGCTTTTTATGAAAGCTCCCGCTTTTTTGAAATCGCCCGCTTTGTGCAGGGCTGTCAAAAGCCCGTGAGCCAGGAGGATGTGGCATACTTCCCGGAGCGCTATCCGTTCACGGCGGATGAGTTTTCTATGTTTTGCCATGCCCTGTTTTTGGCGCATGAAAAAGATATTGTGGAGCAGCAGGAGGGGCAATTCCCATCCTGTCATATCGATGCGCTGGGTATGAAAATCACACTACTGATCGGTCAGGGTTCCTGCTTCTTTGCAGAAAAGGCCCTGAAAACCCGTTAGCGTTTGATCCCGCTCCGGTTTAGGCCGGCTCCGGGAATGGTGTGAGAGCCAGCGGAGTGGCATCCCAGTAAGCGTTTATGGCAGTTTCGGCTTGTTCTTCGGCAACGCCGCAGGAAATCATGAAGTTAAAGGCAGCATCAGCGGTATCTTGTCCTTGGAATGCGGCGCGAATTGAATAAAGGCCTTTCGTACGGGACGGCTTCATCACATGCGGGCAGGCTTCCTTCCAGTTTTTGACATAGGCTTTTTCAGCTTCAAAAAACGCATCCAGAACCTGATGGTAAAGTGTGCGGTCAAGCGTGTGGAGAGTCACCAGCATGATATTATCGTTCGGGGTTTTATTTGCCACAATATTGAAAAAAACGCCGACCCCTTCATCAGAGCGCAGCAGCTGCGTATCCTTATGTGTCATCTGTGAAACTTTCCTGTTGATTTATTCTTCTGTGTCTTTAGCTTTAGCGAAAAATAAAGAGGAGCGCAAATGTTCAATTTAACGGGAAAAACCGCGCTGGTTACGGGCGCAACGGGCGGAATCGGTGAAGCGATTGCCAAGGCTTTGCACGGTGCGGGCGCGCATGTCGGGATCTCTGGGCGAAACGAAGATAAATTAAAGGCGCTGGCGGCTGAGCTGAAAGACCGTGTGTCGATTCTGCCTGCTGATCTTGCAAAGCCGGATGCGGTGGATGATCTGGTGTCCCGCGCGGAAGCCGCCATGGGGCAGATTGATATTCTGGTGAATAATGCAGGCTTGACCCGCGATAACTTGTCCATGCGGATGAAGGATGAAGAATGGCAGGAAGTGATTGACGTCAACATGACCGCCACGTTTAAGCTGGCGAAAGCCGTACAGCGTGGTATGATGAAGCGCCGCTGGGGCCGCATTGTTAACATCGCTTCCGTGGTGGGGGTAATGGGCAACCCGGGCCAATGTAACTACGTGGCCTCCAAAGCCGGGATGATCGGCTGGAGCAAAGCTATGGCGCAGGAAATCGCCAGCCGTAATATCACTGTAAACTGCGTGGCTCCCGGTTTTATCGCGACCCCGATGACAGATGTTTTGACTGACGACCAGAAAGAACGCATTAACAGCAGCATTCCCGCCGGTCGCATGGGCGGGCCGGAAGATATCGCGGCGGCAACGCTTTATCTGGCGAGCGAGGAAGCGGCTTACGTAACAGGCCAGACCGTTCATGTGAACGGCGGCATGGCCATGATCTAGGAAGGTTCAGATAATGCAAAAAATTCACATTTACGGCGGTTATGCGGGGATTTTGCCTTCCTTTCTGCTGACTCTGGCCATTATTTACGGTGCAGCTAACGGCATTCCCACCGATGCGCCGGCGGCTATATTGCTGGCCTACAGCGGCATGATTATCGCTTTCTTTGGCGGGGCGCACTGGCTGCCCGGCATTAAGGCAGGCAATGCAAGGCAGGTGGCTGTTGCCATGGGCGCGCCTGCATTATCCCTTGTGCTGTTTATTCTGGCTTTCCTGTTCTGGCCTTCCGTGTCGTTGTTGGGTATGGTCCTGATATTCGGTGTTTTGTACAGGGCTGATGCGGTTTTGTTGCCGGAAGCGTTAGCGATAGATGGGTATCAAGCCTTTCGTCAGCGTTTTACGATCGGTGCGGGGGCGTTGCTTTTGGTGGCTGCCATAGCCATGATCTTCTAGAATATTCAGGGCCTTGGGATAAGTTTTACAAAATCGCTTGCAATCCTGAAAACGGCTGCTAAATTTTTGCGATCACAAACATATTGAAGTAACCAAGCATAAGGAAATAAAAGAATGAGCGATATCGCGGAACGCGTGAAAAAGATTGTTGTAGAACATCTGGGCGTGGATGAGGGAAAAGTTAGTGAGGGCGCAAGCTTTATCGATGACCTCGGTGCCGATTCTCTGGACACGGTTGAACTGGTTATGGCGTTTGAAGAAGAATTCAGCGTTGATATTCCGGATGATGCTGCCGAAAAAATCCAGACTGTTGGCGATGCCATCAAGTTTATTTCGGACAATTCGTAACTACGAATCGAAACTATAAAATTTATGCGTTCCCCGCGAAAGCGGGGTTCTTGCTATCTAGGAGATAAAAACATGAGACGTGTTGTAGTAACCGGTATGGGTATCGTATCGCCGCTGGGCGTGGGGCTGGATCACAACTGGGCCCAGATTACGGCAGGCAAAAGCGGGATCAGGAAGATCGAACATTTTGATCTGACGGATGTGGCCTCGCATATCGCGGGCGTTGTGCCGCGTACTGATGACCCGGAGCCGAAGAACGGTTTGTTCAACCCCGATGTTTTTATGGCGCCCAAGGAACAGCGCAAGACCGATGTTTTTATCACCTACGCCATGGCGGCGCCAAGGAGCGTACGCTGATTCTGGCTGGGCACCTTCGGGACGAAGAAAGCCTCAATAAAAACAGGTGTTCTGATCGGCTCCGGCATCGGCGGATTGCTGACGACGGTATGAAGCTTCCATTACGCTGGCGGAGCGCGGTCCCCGCCGTTTGTCACCTTTCACGGTGCCGGCACCAGCTGATAACCTTCGCTCCGGGCT
>JAJOJU010000023.1 GCA_021208265.1 Alphaproteobacteria bacterium
AGCCTGCCGCCCGCGCGCCGCGCGGCGCAGAAGGCGAAGAAGGGGTTAAAACCGGGCGCGAGGCGCTGGATGCTTATTGCATAAACCTTAATGAAAAAGCGCAAAAAGGCAAAATTGATCCGCTGATCGGGCGCGAAAAAGAAGTCGAACGCACGGTGCAGATTTTATGCCGCCGTTCCAAAAACAACCCGCTTTATGTGGGTGAACCCGGCGTGGGTAAAACGGCGATCGCCGAAGGTCTCGCCAAACGCATTATCGAAGGGGCGGTGCCGGATGTTTTAAAGGGTTCCATCATCTTCTCCCTTGATATGGGTGCGTTGCTGGCGGGCACACGTTACCGCGGTGATTTTGAAGAGCGTTTGAAGGCCGTGCTGGCGGAGCTGGAGAAGATTGATGGCGCGGTGCTGTTCATTGATGAAATTCATACGATTGTCGGGGCGGGCGCGACATCCGGCGGGGCGATGGATGCGTCTAACCTGCTGAAGCCAGCTCTCTCGAACGGCAGCTTAAAATGCATCGGTTCCACCACGTATAAAGAATACCGCAACCATTTTGAAAAAGACCGTGCGCTGGTGCGCCGCTTCCAGAAGATTGATGTGGAAGAACCTTCCATCCCCGATACAATCGCCATCCTGCAAGGGCTTAAAAAGCAGTTCGAGGATCATCACAAGGTGGAATACACCGATGAAGCGATTAAGGCGGCGGTGGAGTTGACATCGCGTTATATCGGCGACCGGAAATTACCCGATAAGGCGATTGATATTATTGACGAAGTGGGCGCGGCGCAGGCTATCGTGCCGCCCGATATGCGTAAAAACGTGATCGATAAGGAAGATATCGAAGCTGTCGTTGCCGTCATTGCGCGCATTCCTGCCAAAACGGTTTCAAGCGACGATAAGGAAACGCTCAAAAATCTGGAGCGCGATTTGAAAACGCTCGTCTACGATCAGGATAAAGCGATCGATACGCTGTGCGATGCCATCAAAATGTCACGCGCCGGGCTTCGTGATGCCGAAAAACCGATCGGGTCTTACCTGTTTGCCGGACCGACCGGCGTTGGTAAAACCGAAGTCGCCAAGCAGCTTTCCAAGACACTTGGCATTGAGCTGCTGCGCTTTGATATGTCGGAATATATGGAGCGCCATGCCGTATCGCGCCTCATCGGTTCGCCTCCGGGCTATGTCGGGTTTGAACAGGGCGGGCTTTTGACTGATAAAGTCGATCAGCACCCACACTGCGTTTTGCTGCTCGATGAAATTGAGAAAGCGCATCCTGATCTCTTCAATATTTTGCTGCAGGTGATGGACTACGGCAAGCTGACTGACAATAACGGTAAAACGATTGATTTCAGAAATGTGATACTGATCATGACAACGAACGCGGGCGCGATGCAGCTTGCTAAAACGCCGATTGGTTTTGGCCGTGAAATCGGCGGCGATGGTGATCATTACGGTGATAACGAAGCCATCACCAAGACATTCACGCCGGAATTCAGAAACCGCCTTGATGCCGTGGTGCCGTTCCAGAACTTAAAACCTGAAACGATGGAGAAGGTTGTCGATAAATTCATCATTCAACTGGAAGCGCAGCTGGCTGACCGTGATATCGCAATTGATCTGACGCATAAGGCGCGGGTATGGCTGGCGAAGGAAGGTTACGATCCCGCCATGGGCGCGCGGCCCTTGGCACGCGTGATACAGGAGAAAATCAAACGTCCGCTGGCGGAAGAAATTCTGTTTGGCAAGCTGGAAAACGGTGGCGTTGTGGTTGCGGATATCAAGGACGGCCAGATCGTCTTCAAGTTTGAACCTAAGCCCCGCCCGGCTATTACCGATAAGTCCAGGGAGAGGGTAGATAAGTAATTTTGCATAATAAATAATTTTTTGGTACACTCGTCCAAAAGCTGCTGAAAGGCTTGGGTGTGTATTCGAAAATTAAAAAACCGCTTGTTAATCTTGCCAAAAACTTTGTGAAGAGCGCCTTGGGCTATCATACCGCTGTTCTGGATAACGGCGTTACTTTGAATATTCAGTCCCGCCATGGCAAAAACTTTGTAATCGAAATACGTTTTGATGAGGGTCACGATGCCGATCCGGAAGGAAAAAGCGTGGCTCATCTTCTGGAACATATGGTGGGGGGAAGATTTAACAGAGCTGAATCGCCCGTGGCCCTTATTACCAGAGACATAACCCGTTATGATTTCCGCTGGCGGCAAAAAGAAGACCCGGAGGAAGTATTTGATTTTTGCCGTATGATCCGGGAGAGGCTTTTCGATACTAATTTTGATGCGGCGGATATCGACCGTGAAAAAAATGTCGTTTTGATATCAGAAAGTGCTGATCGTGAAAGATGGGCTGATTGGATTTGTGTTTTTGAGAAAACGGTTGATAACACATGGACGGGTCATGCCCTTGATACGGAGCAGACATTGCAAGATGTTGGCGTTCAGGAATTGCAGGATTTTATGGAGCGTCATTATGTTGGCAGAAAAATGACTATCGATTTCAAAGGGCCGATTAACGCTATGCAGGCACGGTTTGCACTGGAAGAAATCTTTGGCAATATTCCGCCAGGGGAGAAACGTGAAAAAGAAAAGAGATATGTTGATTATGAGCCGGGGGAATATGTTTATCCCGACCCCCATATGGGGCAGCTCGAATATACGTTCGGTTTTGTTCTTCCGGAGGAGTTTCGCCACAAGGTTGCCCTGCAGGTGGTTCTGGATCAGTACATGAAGCTGGTTTCATGGGAGGCCTTCCGGGGCAAGGGTAACCAAACTCTCTACACGCCCGAAACACAGGTTCGTTACCACGATGATATGCTGTTTTTATTGTTGCACGGGACAGTTCTACCGCAACATGCCCATAAAATTGCACCTGCCTATGCAGAAATTTTGTCAGATATGGCTGCCGGGAAAATAGATCCCGAATTATTTGAACAGGCCCGTGAGATATGTCTCTTGGAAAAAATTGGTTTTTGGAAGTTGAAGGAGCAGGATTTTATGGACTGCGGGCCTTCTGACCTAACAGATATGACGCGCGGTATTTTAAGCGATCAAAGAATCTCTCTCGTAAAACGGGGGGTGGCTTTGGATAGTATAAGCCTGAAGCAGTTAAAGCAGAGTTTGTTTCGAGACGGGAATGCGGCCCCTGATGAGCGGCAAAGTCTGGATATTTAGCAACTACGGAAGTGCTGGGAAATAATCAGCCCTGTATCAGCGCAGGGTCCGCTGGACCGGGGGCGGAGCGGGCATCTACTTCGGCAATTACTTGCTCCAATACGGGCAGCAATGATTTATCATGCACGTAAACTCCGCTGATTTGCGCCAGTTTTTCGGCCCGGCCTGATGGGTTTTTAAAGTTGTCAGGGGACGGTTTTACCATGCAAAACTGCACATCAGGCATGTCACCCGGTATATCCAGATTATTTGCATTTTCCAGCCGTTCATAAATATTCATGACGCATATTTTTTGCCCGGCTTTTTCCAGCAGATTTGCGTATGGAGTTTTCAGTCACGGTTTTTTTGAAATGCCCGGCGCCGTAAAAAATGGCTGCGGGTTTTGCCATGTTTCGTATGGCAGCCACGGTAGAAGTGTCATCTGCAATACTGGTATTAAAATCTACAAAAGGTGCGGCCAGATAGAAAATGGGTTCATCGATACATCCGTGAAGAATTATAGATGCTGTCAGAGCCACCTGAAAGGGGATCAACATTATCTGTTGCGGCAGGCTGGCGCTAAAGGGATCTTTCCCTCCGCTAAAGCGCTCGTCTACAGGGACAAGCCTGATAGTTTGTCCGTTCGTAATGGCTTGATCGAGGACCTGACAAACATTTTTCTGGGCGTCTTGGTCACAAATCCAGGCAGGAAGTAATTTAGCGGCGCAGGTCTGAATAAATTGCTCCCGGTTCATAGCCGGGTCGTATAAATATGCCATTTCGGGGGGGTGCTCGACCATGATTTTATCCAGCCCCCCGCGCTTTAGTGCCGCCATCATGGGCTGGTTCATAACAAAATCCTGAAGGGCGCGGCGGTGGTCGGTATCCCCGAAACACAAGTAATCAAAATGTTTGGTAAGCTTTTCGGTAAAAGCTGTCTGATAGTTGTTCGGTACGCGATTGAGCGTTTTATCGTAAGGGGGGGCCGTGTAGGGATATGTGCCTGCATAACAGGCAGCCGTTCCCAGCAGAAGTGTCAAGGCCGTGCGCCGCGTCATTATACTCATAGAGGGGTTCTAGAATATAATAAAAATTATGTCAATAAAATAGGGCGGCATATTTACTTACCGCGGTAATAACACTTGCACGAAGTGGTAGGAGTTTGCGGGCGGGGTATTGCCGCTGGAACCGGCAAAGCACCCGGCTTTCAGGCCGCTTTGGTTAATGACGGCGCCATCTGAAAAACTGCCCTGATAAAGCGCCGGTGTGGCTGACCAGGCGCTGCCTGTTTCAGCAAGGGGCGCTTCGCCGAGGCCCAGAGATTTATTAATCTGGTTACAGACTTCAGGCTTCAGGAAGGGAACAATCACGACCAGATCCTCATTATCCACCCCATCGGTATCGCAGCCGGAACCGCCTTCGCCGACATCCTGTACACAGACATCTTCCGGGAAATATATTTTGCCGTAGAGGGTTGAGGCCCCGGCCTGTGATCCATCCAGCCAGTCATTGGCCGGAGCGTAATAATTAAGTGCCCCGCCGGCAGGGCTATATAATTTGCAGGCATCGCGAGTTGAAAAATTATAGCCGGCAAGTGTGGGGTTTTCAAAGCTTAGCTCCTCCACCCGGCAGGAATTCGATATTCGTAAATCCTGAACGCCTTCCCGCAGCTTGCGTCCTAAATCTAGAACTTCCCCTGCATAAAGCCGGGCCTTTTCCGCGGCAACCTTGGTGGGGTCGCCCGATTTCATCATATTGGCAACGGTATAGCTGAGCGCTGCAAACAGCGCGCAGCCGATGAAGATGAAGAAAAAGACGTTTCCGCGTTCGGAGCGGCGATGGTAAGGACGATAAGAAGAGCTAGGCTTGTTCATGCTCTCCAGTATATCACGAGATATATTTTTTAGAGTGCTCAAAATTACCATTTCATGGTTAAATGGGGCTATGTTGCCACCGCCTTCCGAAAGTAAAGCCTTCATCACCATTCTAATCGCCGAAGATAATACGGTGAGCCGCGAGATGATGGCAGGAATCCTGCACACGCAAGGCTATAAAACCATAGGCGCGGCGGATGGCGATGAAGCGATTGCTCTTATTAAAAAGCAGGATGTTGATCTGGCGCTGGTCGATATCAACATGGCGCCTATGGGCGGGTTTGAATTTGTGAAGTTCCTGCTGGTGAATGCGATTGATGTCCCGGTCGTGGTGGTCACGGCTGATGATTCCAGCGATATGCTGATTGAATCAAGTGCGCTCGGCGTGCAGCGCGTGCTGCAAAAACCTATTCAGCCTGCCCGGCTTTTGGATACTGTTTCCAAGATTTTAAAGCGCCGGGGGTTAAACCCTCAGCCCATGGGCGTAGAAGGCCATGATACGCATTTTTCGCATGAAAATCTGATGGCGCGCGCGATTGAACTGGCCCATAAAAACGCGCAGAGCAAGAGAGGTGGGCCGTTTGGCGCCGTGATTGCCGATAAAGAGGGCAAGATTTTGGGCGAGGGCGTGAACGGCATTACATCCCGCTCCGACCCGACCGCGCATGCGGAAGTGATGGCTATCCGGCAGGCGGCGGAGCGGCTGGGCCGTTCGGATTTGAGCGATTGTCTGTTATATGTGTCGTCCGAACCCACCATGATTGGCAAAGCCTTGATCCAAAGTGTGGGTATTTCCAAGGTTTATTTCGGTATGAGCCATCAAGAAGTAGGGCAGATACGCGCCAAGACAGCCCATCTGCCGGAAACGCAGTACGAACAGCTGGGGCATGATGCGGCTGTTGCCATGTTCATGGAATGGGCGGGCTTGAAAGATAAGGTTGCCGACTAAATCAACCCTTGTATTTTCATAGATATTTATATATACATAATCAAAATTATTTGAGTATGGAGTACAAATCTTATGGCCCCCCGTAAATCATCCTCCCGTTCTTCCCGCCGTCGTGAACGCCGCTACTGGGGGGCTGCTATGACATTCGCCGGTGCGGCAGCGGCGGGCTATGCTGCTTACAGTCTCCACACTGATCCGGCTTATCACCAGCATGTGGCGGCTATTGATACTGTGCGATCCTGCGTGGCGCGCGTTCCGGGAGCTGAGGCAACCTATCCGCGTGACTTCATGTCTTACTGGATGCAAAGCCTTGCCACGAATTTTGTAATCAGCGTGCAGGGTAAGGACGGGTCTCAATCCCCTGACGCTCATAACAAATTATACGGACAGATCGTGATTGATTTCCGCAAGGGAACTCTTTCCGCGTATGCCGAAGAGCGCGGAGCGTCCGAGCCACCTTATTGGGGGGGATATGAGCGCCGCTGCTATAGGCACCAAGGAACAACAGCCGTCCGGCAGTCCGCTCCTGAAATCTAAAGAGGCTTTGGATGAAGTTGCAGAATGTCACCGGGAAGCCCTGCGTTCTCTTATGAAGCTGGAGCCGGGCGGCTATAATATCTAGCTAGTTCAGCTCAAAAATTGCATCGATTTCAACGGCTACCCCTTTGGGCAGCGATGCCGCGCTTAGCGCAAAGCGGGCGTGTTTCCCGGCTTCGCCCAGAACTTCCACCATTAAATCAGAGGCACCGTTCACAACAACGGGCTGATCGGTGAAATCGGGCGTGGAATTGACGAACGCCCCCAGTTTGACGCAGCGTTTGACCTTGCTCCAGTCACCGCCGACAGCGGCGTTGACCTGGGCCAGAATATTCAGTGCGCAGGCTTTGGCGGCTTCTACACCTTGTTCCAGTGAAAACGTATCGCCTACCTTGCCGATATGCATGGGCTGGCCGTTCAGAAAGGGAATTTGTCCGGCTACAAATACCTGCTTGCCGCTGATGACATAGGGCACGTAATTGGCAGCGGGGGCCGCAGCCTCCGGCAGGTCATAACCCAGAGTTTTCAGTTTTTCAGCAATATTTTTAATGCTCATGGCGGCCTTCCTCTTTCCTTTTGGTGCAAATGGTGCCACAACATATAAAGCGATTTGTTTTCGAATTCAAACCACGTTGTATACAAGCTATGGGTTTTTTCAGTTTTTTAGGTGTTTTATCACCGGTTCAAATGACCTGGTTCAGCCTGACACATGCCAAGAAATGTGTGGGGACAGATCAGCTAGGCAATAAATATTATGTAGGCAAACCGCGCAAAGGCTATAAGCACGAGCGCCGCTGGGTGATGTATAACGGCGCGCCCGAAGCGTCCAAAGTGCCGCCTGAATGGCATGGTTGGTTGCATCACCAGACGGATGAACTCCCCCAAGATGGGGCGGAATCATACCGCCAGCCATGGCAAAAGCCGCATCAGCAAAACCTAACGGGCACAAACGCCGCCTACCGCCCGCCGGGGCATGTGCTGAAAGGCGGCAAGCGGGATACTGCAACAGGTGATTATGAAGCCTGGAAACCGGAATAAAATAAAAAGGACTAAGATAATATGAAGCGTAGCGCGATAGAAACGATTTTGGGAGCCATTGTCCTGCTGGTGGCAGGATTCTTCCTTGTTTTTGGCTATAAAACCGCCAATGTCAGTGCCGGCGCGAACGGCTATAGCCTGATTGCCAATTTCTCCGGTATCGGCGGCCTGAAAGCGGGTGACGATGTGCAGATCAGCGGCGTGAAGGTGGGCACGGTCGCGGCGGTATCGCTTGATCCCGAAACATTTCTGGCCCGCGTTCATATGATGGTGGAAGACAGCGTACAGCTGCCTGTTGATACGGCTGCGCTGATCAGCAGTGAAAGCTTGCTGGGCGGGCGTTATCTGGCGCTGGAGCCTGGGGCGGATGAGGAAATTATCCAGCCCGGCGGTACCATACAATACACACAGGCACCGCAGAATCTGGAACAGCTATTGGGACAGTTCATTTTCAGCGTCAGCGAAGATAAAGACAAAGATGCGGAAAACGAAGAAGAAGCCCGCGGCGGCGAAGCCGTGGCATCTGCTCCAGCGGCTCCTGTTACGGCGGAAGAATCCACTCCCGCCCCCGCACCGGAAGTTGTAGAACAGGCCCCTGTGGAAGTTGCACCGGAAGCCGTGCCTGCGGAAGAGGCTCCGCCCCCTCAGGAGACCCCTGCCGCGGAGGAAACTCAGAATGAAGAATTGCCACAGCCGGATGTTACCCCCGCTCAGCCGTAATACCGCTCTGGGCGCTTTGTCCGTCCTGACACTTCTGATGCCGTGCGGGGCGTATTCTGCACAGCCGACGGAAGATTATCCGGTCGTAAAGCTGCAAACTCTTGATAAAATCACCGCCCGTACTGATACATTCGAAGCGCGGGTCGGCAGCACGGTTAAATTCGGCCCCCTTTACGTGAAGGTGCAGGCGTGCCGCAAAACTTCCCCCATTGAATTGCCTGAAGCGGCGGCCTTTCTGCAGGTGTGGGAAATTGTGCGCGATACCGATACCATCGCCGCTAATGCGCTGGCTTCGGGGGCGGAAAAAGGCAAGCCGCAATGGGTGTTCAGCGGCTGGATGTTTGCCTCTTCCCCCGCGCTTTCCCCCATGGATCACCCCGTTTATGATGTATGGGTTATTGATTGTCTACAGGATCAAAAAGCTGAAAAAGCCGAAGATGAGCTGAGCGAGGGCGAGATCGAGAATAAACCTGATGAAACGCCCGAAGAGGCAGCCGCTCAGAAGGAAGAAGAGGGTGAGATTTCTCCTGTTTCGCCGGTCGAAGATGAGCCTGTTCCCGAAGAGGAGCCACCCCCCCACATCACCTGATATTCAGGCAGAAGATCTGGATTCCGAAGCTGCAGCCGAGTAAGCCGGATAGGCCTTTAACAAATTGGCTTCCGTTATATCCGCAAGCTTAAAATCAGCTTCCTGTTTTACGGCTTCACGCAGGTCTTTCATATATTCCCGGTGCGGCAGCTCATAAACCCCGAATTGTTGCAGGTGGTCGTTCACAAACTGCGTATCCAGCAATGTGAAGCCGCCTTTATGCAGCCGCGCGCATAGATGAACGAGAGCAATTTTGCTGGCATCTGTCGCTCTTGAAAACATGCTTTCGCCAAAAAACGCGCCGCCGATGGCAATGCCGTAAAGTCCGCCCACCAGCTCATTCCCTTCACTGCCTTCACGCCATATTTCCACGCTATGGGCAAAGCCGTCATGGTGCAGATTGATATAAGCCTTGCGGATGGGGTCGTTAATCCAGGTTTCCGGGCGCGATTCCACGCTTTCCGCACAAAGGCCAATCACGGCTTCAAACGCCTTGTCGGTGGTAACATGATAAGGCATGCCTTCAATAAGGCCTCTTTTGATCACTTTTTTTAAGGAACGGCGGATGTGAAGCCGGGGAATGGAAAGCTGGCCGCGCAGTTCCGGGCATACCCAGTGAATAAAAGGGCTGCCTGCGTTATAGGCCATGGGAAACAGCCCTTGTTTATAGGCCTCGATAAGAAGTTCTGTCGTCAGAACCAGCTGCATAGTTTCATTATAGCATATTTTACAAAAAACATTGACTACCCTTGATCAATTACATAATTTCAAAACTATAATCAGAACGGGAGAGTATCTATGAACGCCAAATCATATGTATCACTATTTGCTGCCGGGGCTGCTGCCATGGCGACAGCAGGCTGTTCCAGCCAATCGTTTCAATGCACCGTTGGCGATAGAACTGCGGTTGTTAGCTACGATTTTCCGGGGCTGATTCTGACTTTTCGGGAGGGCAGTGAGGATGCTCCTAAGCGAGCTGGCGCGTACCGCTACTCTACACGCCGCTATAATATCGAAGACATAGCGCAAAAGGCCCAGAAATTCTGTGATGAAGGCATAGTGCCTTCCCGGAACTAGGTTGAAGGGCTGTCCATGAAACAGGTTTCTGTGTTTGCGGCTTGTGTTACTGCGGCTCTTACCGTTTCCGGCTGTGGACTGGAAAGCGTGCGCGAATTTGAATGTGGCCAGAATACAGCGCGTTCGGCGCATATCGATTCTCGCCTCTCCACCTCATTCCTAACAACCGTACAAACCAGAGCGGATGGAACGAAAGAAGAAAAAACATATGCCCTGAGCCGTTACCGTGGTACAGGCCTTGAACAGATAAAAGAGCAGGCCCGGAATTTCTGTGATCACGGTACTGAGCCGCCGGGCTATACAAAATAAAGGATTTTTACACATGGCTATATCTTCCCGTTCATCTTTCATCGTAGCAGGTGCTTTGTCTGCTGCCCTGGCAGCCTGCAGCGCTGAACCGAAAAATGCGGTGTTTGAATGTAAAACACCGGGTAAGGATCAATCGGCGACGGTGTATGAAAGCGGCGGGGTTTTTACCCTTAAAACGCATGAGGTGGTGTCGGGCCACGTTGCTGATGAGACCAAATTTTTTTGGTAATGAAGGGGATGCCAGAAAAGCCGCTCAGGATTTCTGCGGCCCCACGGAACCTTAATTATCCGCGTTCCGCCAGCTTTTTTTCCAGCCAGTGAATGTTGTAATCACCTGACAGGAACTCCGGTTGCTCCAAAATCCATTGATGTAAGGGCAGTGTGGTTTTAATACCTTCCACCACCGTTTCACGGATCGCGCGGCGCAGGCGCTTGATGCATTCATCGCGGTTGCGCCCGTGCACGATCAGCTTGCCGACCATGGAATCATAATAAGGCGGAATGGCATAGCCCGTGTAAATGGCTGAATCGAAGCGTACACCCAGACCGCCCGGCGCGTGGAACTGCGTAATGGTACCGGGGGAAGGGGTGAATGTGTTGGGGTCTTCCGCATTGATACGAATTTCAATCGCGTGACCGCGGAATTTAATCGGCGTGCGGGGCAGGCTCAGCTCTTCCCCTTGTGCCACGCGGATTTGTTCGGCAATCAGGTCTTGCCCCGTGATCATCTCTGTCACCGGGTGTTCCACCTGAATACGCGTATTCATTTCCATGAAATAGAACTTGCCATCTTCATACAGAAACTCAATCGTGCCCGCGCCGGTATAGCCCATTTTTTGCACGGTTTTAGCAGCCAGATTACCAATTTCCTGACGCTGGTCATCGGTCAGAACAGGCGAGGGAGCTTCCTCCACCAACTTCTGGTGGCGGCGCTGCGTTGAACAATCACGCTCGCCCAGATGCACGGCATTGCCGTGTTCATCGCCGAATACCTGAATTTCGATATGGCGCGGTTTTTCGAGGAATTTTTCCATGTAAACCGTATCATCGCCAAAATTGGCTTTGGCCTCACTCCGCGCGCGGTTATAGGCTTCGATAAATTCACCGGCCTCGCGGACAATCTGCATCCCCTTACCGCCGCCGCCGCTGGCTGCTTTGATCAGGATGGGAAAACCCATTTCGGTGGCAGTTTTAAGGCCGCTTTGCGCATCCGTCACCGCGCCGTCGGAACCCGGAACGACCGGAAGGCCCAGCGCCTTCACCGTTTTCTTGGCCATTACCTTGTCGCCCATTTTCTCGATCAGCTCGGCTTTGGGGCCGATAAAGGTAAAGCCGTGTTCTTCCACCATGCGGGCGAACTGGGCGTTTTCAGACAGGAAGCCATAGCCGGGGTGAATGGCATCCGCCCCTGTTAAGGAAGCCGCCGTCAGGATCGCCGGGATATTCAGGTAAGAATCGCGGCCCTTTGGCGGGCCGATACATACCGTTTCATCCGCCAGACGTACCGCCATGGAATTGGCATCAGCTGTGGAGTGTACGGCAACGCTTTCAATCCCCATCTCGCGGCAGGCACGGATGATACGAAGGGCAATTTCGCCCCGGTTGGCAATCAGAATTTTCTTGATAGGCTTCATATGTTGATGATCGGATGATCAGATAATCTGATGATCGGAACCCCTCTAAACGTCTATTTTGTTAATAAAACTTTGCAACATTTTTGAAATGGCTTCGTATTCTGAAGTCCAGTTTTCGCATATGGCTGACTCTACATATTCCAATTCACGGCAATAATCGATCCAGACTTTCATTTCATGGGACGAACCCAGAGCTATCAGCAGAAATCTTCTGAATTCCGGCTTTGAATTTTGTTGTTTGGCAAACCCTTCGGCAATATTGGCACAAATGCTTTTACTGGCCTGCGTATCTGGCCGGCAAGACCATATTGTTCGATTTTTGGAAATTTCCAGACTCGCTTTATGGATCTCCAGAGAAATGGCGAAAGACTTCTTATAGACATCAAGATCGTGATAATGCCTGATGAGGGGGGAAACTTTCTGATCATCTGCTAATCCGATCATCTGATTATCCCTCTATTCAATCACCATCAGAACATCGGCATATTCGACCGGCTGACCATCGCTCACCAGAATTTGGGTGACTGTACCGCCTTTTTCAGCCTTGATCGGGTTCATAACCTTCATGGCTTCGATAATCACCAGCGTGTCACCAGCCTTTACCGTGTCACCTTTTTTCACGAAGGGAGGGGTGCCGGGTTCGCCTTGTAAGTAAACCGTACCCACCATCGGGGATGTCACCGCGCCGGGGTGGTTATGCGCGACCGTATCGGAGGTCATGCTGGCCGGTTGCGGCGTGGTCGGATCGGAATTCATATTCACCGGGCTTGCCGCCGGGGTATAACCCTGCACGACTGTCGCACCGCCTTTGGCTACGCGGATCGCTTGATCACCGTCAGCTACTTCAATCTCGCTGAGGCCCGTTTCATTCAGAAGAGCCGCCAGCTCTTTAATTGCTTTCGAATCTATTTTCATATTTTTCTATTCGGATCATTAATGAAGTGTCTGATTTAGACAAATTTGCGAAAGATGTCAAAGCTTCATGCAAGAAGGGCTCTTAAAGCCTCTGTATAACCCGCTGCGCCCTTGCCGGATACGTGGATTTTGGCAAGTGGCTCGATATAGGAAACATGCCGGAACGGCTCGCGCGTTTTGGGGTCGGAAAGATGCACTTCGGCAATCGGGCATTCCAGCAGCCGTAACGCATCGTGGATTGCGATGGAAGTGTGAGTATAAGCCCCGGCATTGATAATTACTCCATCCACGGCTCCACGCGATTCCTGAATCCACGTTACAAGCTCGCCTTCATGGTTTGACTGGCGAAAATCAAGGCTTGCCCCCAGTTTTTGAGCCTCTTCAAGGCATAGGCCCTTGATATCGTCCAGAGTCTCATGGCCGTATATCTCCGGCTCGCGCATGCCCAGCATGTTCAGGTTAGGGCCGTTCAGGATCAGGATTTTCTTCATGGTTTAATGATGGTGTTCGTGTTCGTCATGCCCACCGTGATCATGGTCATCATGGCTTTCATCATGACCATGTTCTTCATGATCGTGTTCATGTTCCGCTTCCTGCGGCAGCCAGTGTTCGCCGCCTTCGACATCGACCTCATAATTATTATCAACAATCAGCACATCAACAGTCACAGGATCGGCGTTTTTGAATTCCAGCGTCAGGGGGAATGTTTCACCGGTTACCAGTTGTTTTTTTAGGCCCATCAGCATGACATGTCGGCCTATCGGGTCGAAATACAGCGTACTCATTTCCGGCACGTACAGCATGTCCAGTTTCTTCATGGACGCTACATCCATCTGCATTTCTTCGTTGGGGGTAATGGTGGTTGTATGAAGCTCCGTTTTTTCAGCAACCGGGCTGGAGGCTCCGGTCAGTGTATCCGCTACGCGGGCCATATTACGCAGGGTAAAATAAGCTGCGCCGTTTTTCTGCTTGGCGGAGGTGGCATAGGCAAAGGGATATTCGGCGATCAGGCCTTCAGCGTGGTCATGACCCTCTTCCGCCCGGATGGATGTCAGTGGCAGGACAATAAATGCGGCTAAGGTAATAAGGATAGGTATAAGTTTCATCACAGACCTTTCCGGGCTTCGTTGAACATGGTTTTAAAATTATCAGCGGTGGGCATGCCTTCATAGGGGATGAAGATAGTATCCGGTCCGATGAAGAATGTGGGTGTTACCCGTCCGCCCAGCGCATCAAACAAGCGCTTGTTTTCCCAGACGGCATTGCCGGTTTCCTCATTGGCATAGGCTTCCTCCAGTGCTTCGGGGGTGGAATCAATCGCCGCTGCCAGATTGTCGACAAAGCTTTGATCAACGGGGCCGAAATGTTCCATCAGGTAATCATGGGTTTCACGGAATTTACCAAGCGTGGCTGCCGTGTATACAATCCGTGCTGACTGCGATCCATCGGATGAGGCGGAGGGTAGAGGCCTTACGATCAATTTAACATGTCCGTCTTCTTCCAGTGCTTTCATCAGGGCGGGGTGAACTTCCCGGCAGTGCTCGCAAGCGTAATCCATGAATTTTACGACTGTGAGATCAGCATTTTCCGGGCCGAAGGTTTGATCCGTCGGGCCTTCAAAAATGGCTTTCTTGGCAGCGTGGGCCTGATAGGCGGCATAACCCATATACCCCACATACAGGGCCAACAGGATCGTAAAAAGAGCAGCAATACGGTATATCATCCCGGGTATTTGATCATTGGTACGGGGGTAAGTCAAAAAAAAATCCCGGCTTTTTTAACGGCGCCGGGATTTTAAATTTGTTTTGGAGTTTATTGAACCGTTTTGCGGGCTTCTTCAATGGCCTGTCTCATGCCGTCTTCGCCTATATAACCGCGATACAGCGTGTCACCCACGATAAAAGCGGGTGTTCCTTGAATGCCGATCTCACGGGCGGCGGCCATGCTTTTTTCAATGTTTTCTTGAACTTCCTTGGATTCCGCATCTTTCTTCAGCTTGGCAACATCCAGCCCGGCTTTTTTCGCGATATCGCTTAAAGCGTCCTCGGTTTTATTGCCTTGAAACTCCATCAGGCCCTTATGAAATTCAAAGTATTTTCCCTGAAAATGCGCAGCTTCCGCCCATTTGGCAGCGTTTTGGGAAAGCGGGCTCAAGATAGGCATTTCCTGAAATACAACGCGTACATCGTCATTTTCGCTGATGGCAGATACGACATCCGGCAAAGCGCGTTTACAGTAACCGCAGTTGTAATCGAAGAATTCAACAATGGTGATTTTTGCTTTATCGGCAGAAGCCCCGGCAGACGGGCGGTCAGCTGCCGTGAAATAGGGTTTGAATTGCTTTAACTTGCTGCTGGCTTCCGCTTCTTGGCGCTTTTCTTCCTGAACGCGGTATGCTTCCAGCGCGTCAATCACGACCTTCGGGTTTTCCTGCAGGTACTCGGCAATAATGGCTTTGACATCATCCTTACCCAGGGTTTCGGCCTGAGTGGCGGGGGCTGCCAACATAAAGGGCATAACAGCACCGCAAAGCAGCGCCAGCTTGAAAGGGGTTACGGTGCGGGTAAATTTGCTCAAAGACATTCGTTATGCTCCTTAAAAATCGCGAAGGTTAGGCCTGAATACTATAAAAGATTTATCAGGCTTTTGATACCGTCTAATTGGCGTCATCTATATCTATGTTCGCACGGGGGGCGTAAAAGGTTTCTTAAATGGATAAAATTTTATCTATTTTCTTTACCGATCTTTCCGGTTCTCAAGATAATTCAGGATATCCTTGGCCTGCAGCCATTCGCGCGACCCTTCTGGGAAGGTGCGTACGGCGCCTTCCGCTAGATCTTTGGCGTAATCGAAACGGCCTGTAATACCGACTCTTCCGCCAGGTTCAGCTTGGCTTTTCCCTCCTGACCCAGCTTGCCATAGGCAATGCCTAGCAGGCGGTATGCACGGGAAGAACGTGGTTCGCGGATTAATGCCTGCTCCAGCTGGCGTACGGCTTCATTCAAGTTTGAGGGATTATCACCGCTTTCAATCAGTGCGTGGCCCAGCGCGATTTGGATCAATGGGGCTTCCTTCAGCAGGGAGACGGATTTTCTGTAGTAGGGAATTGCCTCGCTCACTTGCCCGAAATCAACCAGCATCTGGCCCTTCAGTTCCTGAAAATAAGGGTTTTGCGGCTCAGACGCGATCAGGGAATCGATTTCCTTTAGCGCCTTTGCCACATCATGTTGGCGGTAGGCTGCGATAGCGCGGGCGTAGCGAGCCGGGATGCCTTTATCCTGATCGTCATATTTCCAGGCCACTTGCTCTGGTGAAATAAAGCCGATTAATTTGGCACGCATGCGGGCATGCTGTTCCACCCATTCCGCCGGAAATGCCTTGCCGGCGGCGGCAGATTCCTTGCTCCGTGTTTCCACGGCAGCAATCCGGTTCGATGTTAGCGGGTGGGTGCGGACATATTCGCTCTGGCGGCTGGCGGGTAGTAATTCCTCTGACTCAAGTTCGCCGAGGAAGCTGCCAAGACCCGCAGAATCCATCCCGGCTTTATCCATGAAAGTCAGCGCTGCTTGATCGGCACTCGATTCCTGTACACGGCTGAAGGCCATAAACCGCCTTGCGGCAATGCTGGAAGCGCCCGTGCTGATAGCTGCCGCTGCCGCGCCATCGCCGGAGGCAATGGCCGCGCCAATTCCCAATATCGTGCCGAGAATGCTTTCATATGATGCCCGTTCCATCGCCGCGCGCCCCTGATCAGTGCCCGCCCGCGATGTGGCCCAGCTCGTGTGCCAGAACGCCCAGTAATTCGCCGGGGCCATCCGTACGTTCAATCAGCCCGGTGTAAATAAAGATATTTGCTCCGCCCGCTACGAAGGCGTTTAATTCCGGACTCTGGACGAGAATAATCTGGACACCGCCCACGGGCAGATCGGCAGCGCGCACCAGCGGTTCAGCCCATTCTTCGATAATGCCCTCAATTTCGGTATCACGGATGAGTACAGGCGCAGAGGCACTTGCCGGTGCGGGAAGCATGACAAGCAGTGTGAAAATCACTAGACTGAGAACGGAAATAAGTTTTTGCATCGCTATACTTTGTCTCATAGAAAGGCCTCGGCGCACAAATGGAATATAAAGCGGTTTTGGTCCAAATCTACCCATATCTTGATTTGCTGTGGTTGCCGGTGGCAATGCTGGCGGTGCATCGGCATCAGCGCCTGATCGTGCTGGCCTTTATGGCGGCTTGTATGGTAATGATGCGCCTGCTGGTCGAATTAGTGCAGAGCCTTGGTTATCCCTACGGCATAGTGGGCCTTTTGGATGCGCCATTGCTTGAAAGAGGAGCGGCGGTTTATAGCCTGTTTTATCTGCTTTACTTACTTATCGTTCGCTTTTCACCGAGCAGTTACAAAGTGGTGCTGCTGGCGGCATCGATCACTATTTTCTTTGCCGCCTCTGTCAGCGCGGCGATTGTGATGGTATTATAGATCCTATGTCTCGTAACAAGCGGAAATCTAATGTGAAGACGGCACGGGGGCGCAAGACGTCCTCCACGCTCTGGCTGAAACGCCAGCTCAATGACCCTTATGTTGATAAGGCGCAGAAGCTGGGTTATCGCAGCCGGGCGGCGTTCAAGCTGTTGGAGATGGATGAGAAGCTGGGCCTTCTGAAGCCCGGCATGCGGGTTGTTGACTTAGGTGCTGCACCCGGCGGTTGGTGTCAGGTGGCGGAAGAAAAGGGCTGCGGCAAGATTGTCGCAATTGATCTGCTGGCGGTGGATGATCTGCCCGGCGTTGATTTTATCCAGATGGATTTCATGGATAACGATGCGCCGGAAAAGCTAAAAGCCATGCTGGGCGGCCCGGCGGATATCGTGCTCAGCGATATGGCGCCCAACACAATAGGGCACAAGCAGACCGATCATTTGCGAATCATGGCGGTGGTGGAGGCGGCTTATTATTTCGCGATAGAGGTTCTGGAACCCGGCGGGGCCTTTATAGCCAAGGTTTTTCAGGGCGGGGCGCAGAATACGCTGATCGCTGAAATGAATCAAAGCTTCGATAAGATTCGCCACATAAAACCCCCTGCCAGCCGGAAAGATTCGTCAGAACAATATCTGGTTGCCACAGGATTTAAGGGGATAAATTCCTAATATTTGCCACTTTTGCAATTATTAATGCGGCAGCGCACAATTTTTCTTACAATCTTTGACAAGATGCAATTGTTTCGTTACAAATAATAAAAAGTATTGGTAACAATAAAACCAAACAGGGATTAGAAAATTGAATTTGGCTTCGCTCCGCAGCCGTTTTATGGGAGCCGCTCTCGGGCTATTCGCCGCAGCGGGCCTTTTGTCTAACACCAATTCCGCGCAAGCTGATACGATTATTCAGGTCTCTCCCGGACAAGTCGATATTATTGAAGTTGCGCCTGTACTACCCAAAAAAGCAGAAACCCCCGTATACAAACTGGAAGGCGAAAAAAGGTGCGTTGTATGCCACAGGAAAAACACGCGAGGCTTTGGGGGATGCGCTGGCCAGTCTTGCATTGAAATGGGCTAATGACGGCGTCTCTAAAAAGCCGATCGATGTTTTTGTCGTTATGCCGCATGACCGCTTCTGGGAAGTTTTGCCTGACGATTTCAGGGCGAAGATAGAGTCACACCGTGGGCTGGTGACAGAGATTGATAAAAAAGTGACCCACTCCATTATAAAAGGTATGCCGCGTACTATTTCATTGCAGGCCCGCTCTTCGGAAGACAGAGGTTACTGCATTATCAATTTGCCGGCTATTACGGATGACAGAGCGGCGTCTTATGCCCAAATCTTTGCCTATGATAAAGGCCACCGCATGAAAGAGGTTGGCGGATCTGCCCGTCAATGGTGGACAATGGCGGTAGCACATGAGGCCGAACACTGTGATGATCCCGGTCGTCCGCTGCGCCTTGAGGAACAAATGGCTTACGAAATCAGCGCTGATAAAGGCGGTATGGATAATATGCTGCGTCATTGGGGCGAGCTGTTCCCTTACGAGCCCGGCGGTTCGCAGAACTTCTTGCGTGATTTTATGGGCGCACGGGCCACGGCACTTTTCCGCAGCGAGGGTAACGCCCATGCTACCTTTGCCGGTATTGGCATGCCCGGTAAGTCTTATACGCAGTCGCAGGCTCGTCCCCCGCAGGAAGAGGACGTCATGAAGATCCGTGCGGCGATTGCCTCCATGGAACAAAAAATTCTGGAACGTCACGACCGGAACCTGAACCGTTACATGCCGGCGGAATACCGTCTTTCCCGCATGCAGGATTTATCCAACGACTATGCGGCGCTGTATGGAATCATCCGGGAGCTCTATGTAGAAGGCGCCTTCCGTGAAGATCCGCTCCAGCAATATATGGCGGAAGGTTACCTGGAATGGACGGCGCGCCTGTTCAATGAAGTGGTGAGTCCGAACGAGCCCAAACCTCATCAACATGCGGATGAGGAATATCAGGTTGCGTCCCCCGGACACGAGCCACATTAGTTTATTCCTTTGACTTTTCCTGAAAAGCCGCTATAACTCACTGGCAAATTCACTGCGCGCCATAAAGGAATTTGCATGTCTTCCAAAATAAAATCCCCCGAAACTATTCGCGAAGCCCTTACGTTCGATGACGTGCTTTTGATACCGGGCGCCTCAAGCGTTCAGCCGCTGGAAGTTGATACCTCCACAAAGCTCACCCGCGAAATCACGCTGCATATTCCCATTCTCTCCGCCGCGATGGATACGGTCACGGAAGCCGAGATGGCCATAGCGATGGCGCAAAATGGCGGCATGGGTATCCTTCACCGCAATATGGAGATCGAGGCGCAGGCGCTTCAGGTCAAGCGCGTGAAGCGCTTTGAATCCGGCATGGTGGTTGATCCCATCACCATCACGCCCGCCGCCACGCTGGCGGAAGCTTTGGATGTTATGCAGCGGAACAATATCTCCGGCATTCCAGTGACGGAAAGCACCGGCAAGCTGGTCGGCATCCTCACCAACCGCGATGTGCGTTTTGCCGATAACATGAATCAACCGATTAAAGAGCTTATGACCGCTGAAAACCTTGTTACCGCGCGGGCTGGCGTAAGTAAGGAAGAGGCGCGCAAGCTTCTCCACCAATACCGCATCGAAAAACTGCTGGTGGTGGATGATGCCGGGAATGCATCGGCCTTATCACGGTGAAGGATATCGAAAAATCCAAGCTCTATCCGCATTCTACGAAGGATGATCAAGGCAGATTACGCGTCGGCGCGGCTGTGGGCACAGGTGATGTGAACGGGGTGGAGCGTGCGGCAGCGCTGGCTGATGCGGGCCTTGATCTCGTGGTGGTGGATACGGCCCACGGCCATTCCGACAAAGTTCTTGAAACCGTCCGCGCTATCCGTAAGCTTCGCGGTAACAACATGCAGATCATGGCGGGGAATGTGGCAACAGCCGCTGCCGCCGAAGCATTGGTCGCGGCGGGGGCGGACGCTGTGAAAGTGGGCATCGGACCCGGTTCCATCTGCACCACGCGCGTGGTGGCGGGCGTGGGTGTGCCGCAGTTAACAGCCGTTATGGATGTGGCATTCTTCTGCGCTAAAAAAGGCATCCCCGTCATCGCCGATGGCGGGATCAAATATTCAGGCGACTTTGCGAAAGCCATCGCGGCAGGGGCTGATGTGTGCATGATGGGATCGATGTTCGCGGGCACCGATGAAGCGCCGGGCGAGGTAATCCTTTATCAGGGCCGCTCTTATAAATCTTACCGCGGCATGGGCAGCGTGGGGGCGATGGTGAAAGGCTCGGCGGATCGTTACTTCCAGGGCTCCGTCAATAAATCCGAAAAACTGGTGCCGGAAGGCATTGAAGGGCGCGTGCCCTATAAAGGCCCGGTCGGCGCCGTTTTGCACCAGATGGTGGGCGGCCTCAAAGCCGCGATGGGCTACACCGGCTGCGCCACCGTTTCTGAGATGAAGGAAAAGGCCGAGTTCATCCGCATGACCGGCGCCGCTTCCGCGAAAGCCACGTGCATGATGTTACCATCACCGCCGAAGCCCCGAATTACCGGACGGAGAGTTAGGCCGCCTTCTCTTTCAGGCTCGGGTAATCCGTATATCCCTTCGCGCCCGGCGTATAGAATGTACTTTGGTCGGGGGCGTTTAAGGGGGCGCCCTGTTTGAAGCGCTCCACCAGATCGGGGTTGGCGATGAAGAGTACACCGTACGCTACGGCGTCTGCTGCGTGTTCTTCCAGCGCCTTTTCGCCCTCATCAGCGGTGTACCCGCCATTCACCATCAGCTTGCCTTTATACGCGTCATGTATGTGCGGGGTGACGTACGGCAGGTCAGGGTTGGCCATGAAATGCTCTTTATGGTTCGGCTCCATCACATGCAAGTACGCAAGGTTGAGAGGGTTCAGCGCCTCGGCGTATGCTGTGAACAGGGCCACGGGGTCGCTATCGCTCATATCGTTGAACTTGTTGGTGGGGGAGACGCGTACACCCACCTTGCCGGGGCCGATGGCATCACATACGGCACGTACAACCTCAAGCGGGAAGCGCATACGGTTTTCTATACTGCCGCCATACGCGTCGCTCCGTTTGTTGGAACCATCGCGCAGGAACTGATCGAGCAGGTAGCCATTGGCGTTGTGTACTTCCACGCCGTCAAACCCGGCGCGTATGGCACGTTCGGCTCCTCTCACATAATCTTCAATAATGCCGGGAAGCTCATCAGCCTCCAGCGCGCGGGGGGTGGGATAGGATTTGCCGGAAGCGCGGCGGATATTCTCGCCCGCGGCAATCGCGGAAGGGCCTACGGATTTTTCACCTTCCGGGATCAGGCTTTCATCCACCACGCGGCCCATATGCCACATTTGCAGAACGATCTTGCCGCCTTCGGCGTACACGGCGTCCACCACTTTTTTCCATCCCGCCTCGTGCTCATCGGTATAAAGGGCAGGGGCGCCCGGCCAGCCGTAACCTTGGGCGGATATGGCGGTGGCCTCCGTAATGATCAGCCCGGCTCCGGCGCGCTGGCGGTAATATTCCACCATCAAATCATTAGGGATGCGGGTTTCGCCTGCGCGCCCGCGCGTTAAAGGCGCCATAACAATGCGGTTGGAAAGTTTGATATCGCCAAGGGATACGGGGTCGAACAGGGTCGTCATGATTGGTTATCCGTTATCAGTAATCGGTTATCGGAAAAAGTTTAGGTAGTTTTATTTACTCAAATGAGGTAGTTGTCACAAGCTTTTAGACAAGAGCATTTTCTGATCACTGATAACCGATTGCCGATAACCGACCATGACTCCTGCCGCCCGCGTACAAGCCGTTATTGATATCCACGGGAAATCCCACATCTCGCGCGTGCCGCTGGATACGGTGGTGGGGGATTATATGCGCGTGCGCCGTTATATCGGCTCGAAAGACCGCAATAACATCGCCGAGCGCACATACGATATCATGCGGGCCCACGCCCGGCTGGGCTGGTGGGTGGAGCGTTTGAAGCTGGATGATACCCCCCGTACCCGCATGATGCTGTGGTGTGTGCTGGGTGAGGGCGCGGATTTAAAGCGCCTGAAAGATCTGTTTGATGGCAGCAAGCACGGGCCTGAGCCACTCACCGATGAGGAAATGGCGGCGCTGGGCAAAGCCATAGGGCAAGAGCTGACCCATAAGGATATGCCTTTACCTGTGCGCGCCGAATGCCCGGAAGGGTATGCCGCTCAGCTGCAAGCGCTATGGGGCGATGATTTCGAAGCCGAAATGGCGGCGATGCTGGCGCCCGCCACGCTTGATCTGCGCGTCAATGTGTTCCTCGCCACACGTGAGAAAGTGAAGGCGTTTTTAGAGGCTGATGGTGTCGCCACCACGGAAACCCCTTATTCCCCGTGGGGCCTGCGCTGCGAGAAAAAAAGCGTTTCTTTCGAAAACCAAAGCCTTCCATAAGGGCTGGATTGAAATTCAAGACGAAGGATCACAGCTGATCGGTCTGGCTTGCGACCCGCTTCCCGGCATGCAGGTGCTGGATTATTGCGCCGGGGCGGGCGGTAAAACCCTCACTCTGGCCGCCGCCATGCAGCGCAAGGGCCGGATTGTCGCCATGGATAATGACGATCGCCGTTTGATGAAGGGCGCGAGCGTTACAAGAAAGCGCAGCTGGCTGATATTATTGAGGTGCGCCCCCTCACCGATGATAAAAACAAGAAATGGCTGCGCCGTCAGGGCGAGAAGTTCGATATCGTGCTGACCGATGTGCCGTGCTCCGGCTCCGGCACATGGCGCCGCAACCCCGATATGCGCTGGCGCACCTATGGCCCTAGCCTGGAAGAACTCACCGCCATTCAAGCCGAAATTCTGGATAAAGTGGTCCATGCCGTGAAGCCCGGCGGTAAGCTGGTTTACGCCACGTGTTCCTTGTTCCGTGAGGAAAACGAAGCGCAGGTGGAGGCCTTTCTGAAACGCCATGAAGGGTTTGAATCACGCCGGTTGATCCCAAGCTGGGCAACCCTTCATGCGCCTCACCCCCCGCCAGCATAACACGGATGGGTTTTTCACGGCTGTATTGCGCCGCAAGGCATAAGCGCCATTGACATATAAATCCCTGCCGTGCTTAAAGAACGGAAAGAATAATAAACAGGGAGAATATGAATGATCCGCACTATGAAAGGCGCTTTGGCCGCCTCTGCCGCTTTTTATGCTGCGCACGGCGCGGCGCTTGCGAAACCCGCTGTCGATTTGTCCTCTTCCGAACAGGCAGCAATGCAGGCCTGTTCTTCCGGTAAGCCGTTTGTGGTAGTTGATAGCTTTAAAATTACGAAAACCATTTATGGAGATCAAGGAACGCCGGATAGTGCCAGCATGGATTTTAATGGCGATTTGCATGTGCAAGGCAGAGAGTTTATCGGGCTTGACGGTACGCATGGTGATCTGGTTGCGGGCATTACCGGTGCCAATGGACGACATGTTATTCCTTTTCAAACGGTTGATATCATGCCGGATGATCTGGCCCATGCATTTACGAGTCTTGCAGATGCCCTTGAGAGTGGCGAAATTGAAAAACCGGGCGCCGTTATTGCTTCGCTGGTGCTACCGACCGCGGTGGAACATATGGCCTCGCTTATGCCTTACAAGGGGCCGGGGCAGGAGGTTACTCTTGATACACTAGCTCAGCGAAAGGACAAGATTATTCGTTTTCTTTTCAAGAAAGCTGAGGATCGAAATGATCCCTATAGAGCCTATTATCAGGCGTATATCCGCATTTATGAAGCTTTCAAGCGTATTGATGCATTGGGCATCCCTGTGTTTCTGGCGGCGGGCAATGAAGGCCCGGCTCCGTTATTTAACATGATGGTGGTGTTTCCCGGGGCTCACGCCGTAGGGGCTTTGGACCGCGCAGGCCGCAAAACGGCCTATACCAATGACAGCAGTCTTGTACAACTGTGGCGCAAGGGCAGCTTTACCTTACGGCAGGTGGAAGGCGGTATTGATCTGAATGGCGATGACAGGCCTGAATTTACGGATGATCAGCTTTCTAAAGGACCTGCCGTGGCAGAGCGCTATAACGGCAAGCCGGTTTCGGAAGCGGCAGGCCCCGTTCCCACCATGGTAAAGAGAATGGCGCCAATGATGCGGACACGGGGGGTAGCAGCCTTTAAAAATGTTTTGCCGGAAGGTGTATATCCGACAGACGATCTTATGGATCTCTATGGATTGGGCGGTACGGGTTCAGCAGACTTTATGAAAGAACTGGGGCCGTGGATGCATCATCCATCTCTGCTGGTGTTTAAGGAAACGCCTGAAGGCTTTCTGGCATTTGATCCCGAGGGCAATGGCGATCCGGCGCAGCGTATATCGTGGGATGCCACATCCTATGCAGCGCCCAATATCTGCGGTGATTAGTTAGCGGAATTTAAAATCTTAAGCATAACCGGCGCGCGTCATGCATCAGCGGGCCTTCGGTATAGCCTAAATTCAAGTAAAATTTTGAATCCGGGTTCTGGTGCCTTGTGAAATCGGCCAGCATCAGCGTGCCCGGTTCCCCCTTTAACAGCATCTGCGCCACGTAATTTTCCGCATGGTCCATTAGTTTCTTTGAGAGGCCAAGGCCCTGATAATTTTTTCCGACCGAAAGCCATATCAGGTCATAGGTTTCGGTGTTCACGTAGTTGAGGAGTATCTGCACCGCGCCCGCCACCTTGCCATCCACCAGCGCAATAAAAGTGGTTTGCTGGTGATCATTTGGTACGGCGCCCTTTGCAATCTCCGTGCGGATGAAGGGTTCGTAATGCGCCTCATAAAGCGGGATCAGCACCTCAAGCGTTTCCGCCAGCCGGGCCGGGGTTAAATGTTCGATGGTGATGGCGCGGTCTGTCATGGTTTTCCTTAAAGAATGGACACTGTTTTTTCTTGACCGTTTTGCGTTATGTCATTTAAGCTCTCGCTTAATTCTATACTATAACAAAATAAAAACAGGGAGCAGCTATGCAACATCATCTTTTTTTCAGCCTTATTGAAAGAGAAGGCCCCTATAACGTTCAGAAAAAGGCCGTTCATGTGGGCGCTTATGCCAGCAAGGCAGAGGCCATGACACGCTTTGAGGGAATGTTGAAGAAATTTCCGGCAACGTGGGAGCCCTCCATAATTCCGGCTAGCTTAAACCCCATTGATACGTTCCTGCAGAATCAGAAAACCATCAGCTTTACAGGATCGACCGATCCGGAACTGAGGGAAAAATACCCCAAAATTGACTGGGCGTTTGATCACCCGGAGGGAAAAAC
>JAJOJU010000030.1 GCA_021208265.1 Alphaproteobacteria bacterium
GGCCTGCAAGCTGGCTGATTACTGCGGCGGCTTGCCCTCGCGCGACCGGCCTCACCGGAGAAGCATCTTGATGTAATTTTGCAGCTTGCCAAGAAACTGGCAAACCTCTGGATGTTCATATCGATCAGGAAAATAACCCGCTGGAATGTGAAACCGAATTGCTGGCGGATAAGGTGATTGAGCACGGCATGCAGGGCCGCGTGTTCGGCGTTCATGCGGTATCACTCGCCGCCAAGGATGAGCGCGAGCAGGACCGGATTATCGAGAAGATTGTCGAGGCTGATCTGGGCATCATCATCTGCCCCAGCGCCGCCATTTCCATGCGCCAGTTGGATATGAAAGCGCCCTTGCACAATTCCATCGCGCCTTTTCCGAAATTGAAGGAGGCGGGCGTTAAATGTTACCTCGGCGTTGATAATATCAACGATCTCTTCATGCCGATTGTCGACGGCGATATGTGGACGGAATGCCGCTTCCTGATGGAAGCTGCCGCCATTACGTTCTGGAAGATGTGGCAGAATGGGCATGCAGACGGCCCGTGACAGCGGTTGAAAGTAAAATGGCCAAAAGCGCTTGATGTCAGTTCTTTCTAAAATAACTCGATTTATTATTTGGACCCTTGTTGCTGCTTGCGGATTGGCGCTTGTGGGTATCGTAGCGCTATTCATTGCATTCCCTCATCCCGCGTTGTACAGCCCCTTTTGGAGCAATCTCAAATCTAAAATCGATGAGGGGCAGGAGGCTGTTTATTTCAAAGAACTCACTGATTTTGATTGGGATGTCGTGTGTGTTTTATCTCCCTATCACGATGAAAGACATGATCTGCAATCAATTCCCTATGATCTGGGGAGATTCAAAAACTCTATTCCTAACCTTGATGATGATGGTTTATGGGCATTTGCGTTTGTAAAAGATGACAAAGTGATTGAGATTAAACGAAGAGGGTTTGGTCTGTACTTAAATGGAGAATACACAAATAATTGTATGCCGCAGGAGAAAGCTAAATTCGTTAAAAAAACCAGACATTGGCATAAGGAAACATACGACTATCTGGCCATCACGCAAGATTACTGAACGATCCCGCTTTTTTTAAGCGCGTCAATCGCGGCGGAATCCATATCCAGCAATTCTTCCAGCACCTCTGCCGTATGTTGTCCGCAAGGCGGCGGGGGCAGTTTATAATCAACGGGCGTATCTGACAGATGCAGCGGGCTGCCGACCAGTTTGACAGGCTTATCTGTTAAGGGATGCGGCATTTCAATCGCCATGCCGCGGGCTCTTATCTGATCCATGGCAAAAACTTGATCCATCGCCTGCACGGGGCCGCAAGGAACATCTATCTTTGTCAGCCCCTCCACCCAATAAGATACGGGCTTTGATTTAAGAACATCCGCAATCATGGGCACCAATGTATCGCGGTTTGCCACGCGTGCGGAATTGCGGGAAAAACGTTCATCCTCCGCCCATTCGGGGTGGCCCGCGAAGGTCGCGAATTTAGCGAACTGGGAATTATTACCCACCGCCAGCACGATATGCCCGTCCGCTGCCTCAAACGCCTGATAAGGCACGATGGTGGAATGGGCATTGCCGCGGCGGGGCGCTGTTTTGCCGGATGTCAGGTAATATTGCGCGATATTGGTGAGGGCGGCGACAGTTGTATCCAGCAGCGCCACATCCACCATCTGGCCCTTGCCGGTTTTTTCGCGGGCCTGCAGGGCGGACAGCGTGCCGATGGCCGCCATCATCCCGGTCATGATATCGGATAACGCCACGCCTACTTTCATCGGCATGCCGTCAGGCTCGCCCGTAATGGCCATCAGCCCGCTCATGGCCTGTGCTAGAAGGTCGTAACCCGGTTCATGCGCCAAGGGGCCGGTTTGCCCGAAGCCGGTGATGGAGGTGTATATCAGCTGTGGGTATTTACTTTTAAGCTGTTCATAGCCAAGGCCGTATTTCTCAAGGCCTCCGGTTTTAAAGTTTTCAATCAGAACATCCGATTTTTCGAGCAGCTTGTGGATGAGAACTTGCCCTTCCGGCGTTTTGATATCAATCGCCACCGAGCGCTTGTTGCGGTTGCAGGAAAGGTAATAAGCGCTTTCGGTTGTATCGTTCCCATCTGTATCTTTTAGGAAAGGTGGCCCCCAGCCGCGGGTGTCATCACCTTCACCGGGTTTTTCGATTTTGATGATATCGGCGCCCAGATCCCCCAGAATTTGTGTGCAGGAGGGCCCCGCCAGCACGCGGGAAAGATCAAGCACGCGGATGTGGCTTAAAGCCCCAGCCATGCCTGCCAGCCTGTGAATTGATAAAGTGCCGCCAGCACAAGGCCCACGGCAAAGCCTGGCCCGGCAGGGATGGAGAAGCGCGAAAGATCGGATTTCACCCCGGCGCGTGCCATGGATGTTATGGCGGCAAACAGCCCGTGTAGAAAGCCGGCCAAAGCCCCTAGCGTCAGGGCAATCAAAATGCCCTCCGGCCCCAGCCAGACACCACCCGCCGCCATAAGTTTTACATCGCCCAGCCCCAGCGTATCTTCCTGATATACCCGGTTGGCGATTTCACGGATTAAAAACAAAATACCGCCGCCGATAAAGGCGCCAATCGCCATATCTTCAAGGTTTACATGATGGAACATGAAAGCGGAATGGAAGACAACGCCTGTGCAGGCCAGCCCCAGAACCAGTTCGTTCGGTAGAAGACCGTGTTTAAGGTCGATAACCGAGAGAGCGCATAAAAGAGTAAGCGCCCCCCCCCACACATAAAAACCCGATAATTTCCAACATGTTGATTATATTCTTTTCGTATTGTCTTTACGCCAGCTTATGGCTTTGCCTTGCCGGGATCAAGAGGGGCTTATCAGTATTGCCTTCAAAACACGCTGGGGATGAAAGGAACAATCTGCAGAACGGGACTGTTTAACGCATGGCTTTTGGTTTAATTTCAAGAATCAGAGTAACCTTGAATTTGGCGCGTTAGACCCATGAGTGAAACAAAGAAAATTCTTGTAGTGGAAGATAACAACTTCGTCCGCATGCAGATTGTAAAATTTCTGCAGGCCGAAGGTTTTGAGACTGTGGAAGGTATGAACGGCGATGAGGCCATCCAGAAGATAGACAGCTCTGTTGACCTGGCGATTGTCGATGTTCGGATGGAGCCGATCAACGGGTTTGAGTTTATCAAGGTCATCCGTGCGGATGACTATAAAACCCCGGTGATACTGGTGACGGGGGATCAGGACCCTGAACTGCTCAGCGATGCATCCCGTATGGGGGTGGCGGCTGTACTAATGAAGCCTGTGCAGCGCGACCGTCTGATTAAAACCGTTGTGCGGACCATAGAAACGCAATCCCGCAAGCATTAAGGCGCCGGGGTGAAAGATAAAAGGGATGAAAGTAAAGGGATTATCAGGACGAATAAAGCAGGGTGCGCGTCAGGTTGTCGCGGTTCTGGCTTTGTTGTCTATGCTTCCCTCTTGCGCCCAGGTTGACGCGCCGGGCGCGCGCAGTCTGGATATTCCCTCTCCCGCCTCAACAAAACAGCGCCAGAGCAGCATAAACGAGCGACCCGACAGTGTGATATTCCTGCCCTTGGGGAGTGATGTTCTGGTGCCGGAAACTCTGCCGAGCGATCCGTTACCGCAAACGGAAGTGGGACCGTTTGAACTGCGTTCAGAAACATTGGCAGGTGCGCTTCAGCTAATTTTGGCGGATTACGAAATCCCGCTGGCGTTCGAGACAGATGAAGGTCTGACCCGCACTATTACGGTGGCAAATTTGCGGGGACCCATGGGTGATGTCGTGCAGCGTGTGTGTTCGCTGGCTGACCTATACTGTTCTTTCGAAGACGGAGTTTTGGTTATCAAGGATACTCAAACTTTTACCGTGACAATACCGCCGATCGGCGGAGACTCAAGCGTTTTGTCGTCACTGGCAACGGGGTTACAAGCCATTACGGGAACCGCGCCTATTACCGATGAGGGGACGCGGACAATCGTTTATACTGCAACGAACCGCACGGCACGCCTTGCAGAACGGTATTTCCAGAAGCTGCGGGCCAATACGGCGTTGATCGTCTATGAGGTTTATATCTGGCAGGTTACCCTTAATTCGGCGAATGCCACGGGTATCGACTGGCAGCGCATCCAGAATATCGGGAAATTCAATACGGGCATTAATCTGCCGGGCGGTACGGGTGCCGGATTTACGCCGATCAGTATTGGTTTGCCCACAACGGGGGATGTGAATTTCGGGGCGGATGATGTGTTCGAATTTATCTCGACTTACGGCGCGGTGAAAACCGTGTCGCAACCACAAGTGACCATGCTGTCGGGCGGCGAGGCGACCTTGCGCGTGGCCGAAACTCAGAACTACGTGTCTCAGTTAAGTCAGACCGTGGATAATGGCGAGGTCTCTGTTTCTTCGCAGACCGACTCGGTGGATACCGGGTTCACGCTTACGATTTCCAGTGCCTGGGATAACGCAACCGTCTATGGGGCGGTTGAGTTGAATATTCAGGAGTTTCAAGGATTTGAGCCGTTTACGGCGGGTAACAACCTGGAGCTGCGCTTGCCGCGCACAACTGAGAATGAGTTGACGACTCAGGTGCGGGTTCGTCCGGGTGATTCTTTGCTGATTGCCGGGCTTGTGCAATCGGATGATCAGCTCAATAAAAATGGTCCCGGCTTTATGGAGCCTTTCCTGCCGCTATCCCGCGATGCCACGGTTAGCAATTCGGAATTGGTGATTCTGTTGCGTCCGCGGGTGGTGGTCTATACCGCCGAAGGGGGGCAGTATAACCAGCAGCTTCGCGATGCGCGTTCACGCTCCGGAGCGCCGTCACCCACGCCGGATATGTTCGGGGCGGGGAATGCCGATTCTGCGGGGGGAAGCGTAACCCGTATGCCGGATCCTGTGTCGTTGATGGAGCGTCCTGAGCCCCAGCAACATGCGTTTCCTCAAGGCAGTTTATCGCCTGATATGCTTGATCCATCTTTGTGATCATGAAAACCGGTTGAAATTCCCGGAAATCTTTATTTTTGGCCTTTCGATTCCCTTTTTTGTGCTACACTAAAATAATGTTTGACCAAATTTCAGGTCAGTTCATGCCTGAAAATCTAATGATCATTATGCGTTCGCATGTATTGAAAATCATTCTGAGCGGCACCTTTCTCGCGTTCTGCATGCTTTTTGCGTGGGGGGCGGCTGCACAAATGGGTCCGGCGGCTCTGTCCGATCCCGGATCGCGTCAGGGCGCGACTGGTGCGGTGGGTGACGGCTTGATCGCTATTGAACCCAGTGTTGACGGCGGTGCTATTCCTATTGGTGCCACGGCGCAAGTGGTTGTGCGTTTCCGCAATGATGGGGCACAGCCCGTAGAAACCGGCACAATCCGCCTTTATCCATCATCAACAGTATCGGCAACGGTGTCGCTGGATCAGTGTAAGGAAATGCCGCTGACCACCGGGGCTGAGTGTGCCATTGCGCTTTCGGTTAAGGCCTTGCAATCTGGACCGTGGCGGGTTGAGATGTTGATGTCGCATAACGGCCGTACGCGGCTTGTGACGGCTACGCTTTCTGGTACGGTTGAAGCAGCAGCGGAAGGGACGGATACGCTACGTTCTGACGTGGAAGCTATCCCGGATGCCGTGGATTTTGGATCATTGAATGCCAGCCAGACGCTTGTACAGCCTGTGATTCTAAGGAACATCACATCTATAGGGATTGATGTAACGGATATTTATATCGATGCCAGTGCCCAGACCGGATATTCCATGCAAACGGAATGTAAGCGGCTGGAGCCGGGGCAGGCCTGTATAGCCACAATTAGTTGGTCACCCAAGCTGAAAGGCCCGGCAACGGGCGTTCTTGTGGTTAAGCACAGCGGTCCTACGGCGCTCAGCAGTGTGATTATCAAAGGGGAATATGTGCCGGATACGGTTGACCGGGCGGAAGCCTTCCCGGAAGCTGTGCCGGGCAAGGGGCTTTTGGTTTCATCGCAGACCGAAGTGGATTTCGGGGAGGATGTGCAGACGGCCTCTACGATCACAGTATCACTCGTCAATGCCGGGGATGCCAAGATGACAATTGATGATATCCTTATTTCAGGCAGTGATAACGGCCTTAGTTTCAGAGGGAAGGGATGCGTTCCCGGCTTGGTGCTGGAACCGATTGAGGCCTGCCCGTTGACAATTTATTGGGCTCCGACCAGGGCCGGTGTTTTGCTTGATGATATTCAGGTCGTGCATGACGGTGCGCGGGGCATTCTGGTGCTGCCCGTGCGCGGTACGGCAACCAACGCCGTTAGTCAGGATCAGGGAGCGATCATGCTTTCCGGCGGTGGCGGCACCCTTATTCCGCAAACACCCACCATGTCATCATTGCCCCGCTTGTTGGACGAAGGCGGCGAAGAATATGAAATTGTGGATGTGGAAGATGACGGTTCCGGTGGCGGGGTTGTGGCGCCCACACAGGAACAAATTCGTCGCCAGCAACAACTGGCAGCTTCCGACAACGCTCCCCGCGCCCGCAATTTTGTGCCAAACGTACCCAATCCCAGTGCCGTGCTGGATGGTTTGAAGATCACCTCGTTTTCACCAACCCGGGCGATTATTAACGGCCCCAGCGGCAGCCGGATTGTCTTTAATAATGAGCCGATTGTTTTGGGCGGTATCCCCTGGGATGTACGGATTCAGCGCAATGGCATTGAATTCACTTATGCCGGGCAAACGGTTTTGCTTCTTTTTGATCGATCTTTATCTTCTGTTAACCGAGTTCAGTCACAATCAGGCAGTGGGACCAGCGGCAGTTCGTCCTCTGCCTCATCAATTCCTTCCGTAACATCGGGTGGATTGTAACGCTCTTCTGACCAGGTATTTTTTTATGACGGATGACACAACAGGATCAGATATAGGACCAGATGACGGGCCGCAGGCGATAGGCACGGACGAGGTCTCTCTCGACGATCTTAAAAAGAAAAGCCTCCAAAGCCGTCGTAAGCAGCGCGCTAGTGAAGGGCGCGAGCGTTACCTTGATATGGTGCAGCGGGAACGCGCGCTGATGATGGAACAGGGTATTGCCCGTTCTACCGAACAGCTTCTGGATATGGCGGGTGCATTTGCACCTTCCGAAGCCTCTGAAGAAGAGGGCGTAAAAGACCGTGCCACAGGTGACCAGCTGCGTGCGGTTTTGCCGGTGCAATCATGGTTACCACTGTCTATTCACTTGATTGGTTTGCGTGAATCCGTTTTGCGGATTGCGCCGTTGCATGATTTGAATGACCGTCAGATCGAAGCGCTTTTGTCCACAGCTAACCGTTCCGGATTCCATGTGGACCGTGTGGAAATCGAGGTATGGGACAGAAAGGAGCTTATTGATACGCTCCGTTCTGTTCATGATTTATCCGCCGACCGCTGTGAAAAGACTTTGGCCCTCTGGCTGGGGGATACAGATAACGGTCTTCTCTTGAACCAATTCCAGCGCGATATGCTGGCGGAAGCGCTTCAATTGCGCGCATCTGATATTCACCTGTTACAGGACAATAATCCGGAAGCGCCCAACTGGATTCAATACCGTATCGATGGGGATTTGATCCCCATGCATCTTTTACCCTCAGACGCTATGGCGCGTTTGACAACCCTGATCAAGCGGGATGCCGGTCTTAACTTCGGGGATCGTGTAACGCCCAAAGACGGTCGTTTTGGTTTCACCTGGCAAGGCCGTGCCATCGACGTTCGTGTGGCCGCCGGCCCCCAAGCGCAGGATGGGGAAAAGCTCACACTGCGTTTGCTTGACCGTGCTTCGCTGAAAGGTTTCGATGAACTTTTCCGCCGCCATCAGGATGTGGGGGATTATCTGGCTAAACTGCTTTCGCCTGAGATCAAAGGGGGCGGGGGTTTGATCTTGCTCTCCGGTCCTACGGGTTCCGGTAAAACTACAACGCTTTATGCCTGCGTGCAGCAGATCGACCGCCGCCGCCGCCACGTGCTTACGATTGAAGATCCTATCGAATATGAGCTGCGTTACGCCACGCAATGGCAGGTAAGGCCGGGGATGCCCGGAGGCTCCTTCGCCGATCTTATCCGGGCTGCCATGCGTCACGACCCTGACTATATCATCATCGGGGAGATGCGGGATGCCGATACGGTGGAAACATCGCTGAAGGCCGCGGAATCAGGTCACACCGTGATTTCCACCATTCACGCCGATACCGCCTTGCAAACATTTGAACGCCTGCGCTCGCTGATGCCGCATGAGCGGGAACGGTCTTCCACATATACGCTTTCGCAGCAGGTGCGGGCGATTTTGAACCAGCGCCTTGTCCGAACGCTTTGTCAGGGCTGCGCCCATAAAGCCAGCGCCAAGGATGCCCTGCAGGCGCATGAGCTGGAAATGCTGGGCGTGGACCCGGATGCCCGTGTGCGCCGCCATAATACATCCGGCTGCGATCTTTGTAACAGAACCGGCATTTCAGGCCGGACATTGCTTCTGGACGCGCTGATGATCACGCTGGGCCCCGCTCAGCGGAACGGGATTTATGAAGCGCTCATGAATAACGTGAACATGCTCCTCCATGAGGACGGGGTATTGGTTCATACGCGTAAGGACGGTTTGACCGATCTGGTTATAACCGGGCTTGTCGATCCGAAATCGGCGCTGAATTATCTTGAAGAGTAACTTTCCTGTCTCGCAGGCTCTTGTTTTGTAAGCCTGATCACCTAATTTTATTATTATGTTAATATACGAGTCTCTAACGGTTTTTATATATAATTAATCTGTTATGCAGCAATGGATCGCTGAAATCGCTTACGACACGACATCCGGGCCTAAGAAGGTCACGGAATCCTTTTGTCTGCCTTCGGTGGATGATGTACGTCATGCGATTTCAAAGAAGGGCGGCTATGCGCTTTCGATCCGTCCGCATGAGCGTTCGCCGCTGGAACGTCTTCTGGCCCGTTCTACCTGGTGGCAGGTTCAGCTTTTACGCGGGATTCAGTTCCGTGCGACTTCGACCTCCCCCGGTGTGGCACTCTGGAAAATCATTCAGGCAGAAACCAATCCGCGGCGCCAGAATATTCTAGCGCCGGCGCGGGAGGCATTGGCGCGAGGGCTTGGTGTTATTGATGCCCTGAAGGCGCTTAATATTTTCGATCACGGGACATTGGCTATTCTGGCGGGGTCCGAACGTGCCAACAAGCTGGTAGAGGGGATTCCCCACGCTATTCACTCCATTACCCAGAAACGCAAGAACATGCGCGCGATTATGGGGACGATGAGCTGGCTGGCATTTGATGTGTTTTCCATCGTGTCATCGCTTTGGGGCGGGAAGGACATGGTTCTGGGCTGGTTCCGCGACAACCCGCCGACCGAGCCGGAAGAGCTTGAAAAATATACGCGCGTTGTGGGGCAACTGGAGCTCACCTGGGATATTCTGATCTGGACGGCTGTGGGGCTTGGCGTATTGATGGCCTGGTGCGCATTTTCTTACTGGATTAATCGCGGTAAAAAAGACTGGCCGACAGCGCGGCTTGTGCGGAAAATTCCGCTGATTGGCGCTTACATGCAGGATTTGGGTTTTGCCGACTCCATGGCGGCAGCAGCGCGTATGTTGCAGGGGCATGTGCCCATTAACGATACGCTGCAACAATCAGGTGAGGCGTCTTCTGCCCCTGAAGTGGCGGCGTATTGGGAAGAATCTCACGCTGATCTGGGGCGTGGGGTGAATTTGGGGGCAGCGCTCGACCGGGCCCCGTTGAGTAAAAACGAACGTCTGGAACTTGCCAGTCTGTCCGATCTGGGGCAGGTGGCGACTGTTATGTGGTCAATTTCAGAAATGCGGGCGCAGGCTGCTAAAACCAAGCACGCGCTTATTGTTTGGCTGGCGTTTGCGATTACCGGTCTTTATCTGGCTCTGGCCTTCGGTTCTGCTATCTACGCCCTGACCGTTATGAATATGAGCATGGATTCCATGATGGGCGGCCTGATGGAAGGCGCAATGTAACCTCTCTCCATTGCCGTATCTTCTTAAACCCGGTACAATTAAACAAGTATAGAAGAAGTATTCACCACCTATGGTATCTACAACAGACAAAGAACTTATCGCGCAAGGCAAACGCACCACCTCTCATCAGTTGGAGGAGGTGACGCGCTCCGCCCCTAAGGGGCTTAAACCCGGCGCGGCGGATTATCTGGCGGGCGAAGCCAAGCAATTCGTTGCTAATCTACAGCCTTATCTGCCGCAGGAGCTGATCGGCGGTACTATCCCGCATATTCTGGGGCAGGAAGAAGAATCCGTCTGGAATGCGGCATCCCAGGCATGTGGTACGGAAAAGGTGCATTTTTGTTATACGTTGGAAGACAAAAAAATATTCTATCTGGCCTGCCCATCGGCGGCGATGGCTTCCAATCCCGACAGTTGGTGTCCCCTGGCGGCGGCGTTGCCGGGAAATAGTGAATACTGGGATAAAGAAACGGTATATCTTTATGAGCAGGAAGGGGTCGCTTCGGCCCTTCGTTGGGACCCGGAAACCGGCCGTATGCAAGTATTTTTAGGGGCTTCCCGGACGATCCTGCCGCGGGTGCAATCATTGGATGCCAATTTCGTGACGATTAACGCCGATGTAGCGGACAAAGTGCCGTGGCGTAACCGCAATCTTAAAATTGAGAAATTGTCGCGTGCTACGGCGCGGACCATGGCTTTGATGGGGGCAATAGTGGCTTTGGGGGCGTCTGTTTTTTTGGCCTACAGCTTTATCGCCATTAATATGGCGCAGCGTAATCTGGACGAAGTGCAACTGCGTACACAACAAGCTTCCAGCGAACTCATGGTTAAATCGTACAATGCGCTGCAAAGCGATACCATCAAGCATATGGTACGGATACAACAACTTTTGGATGAGCTTGCCAAGGTGGATGGTACATTGGTGAAATATCAGGTGGAAAATGGCGCTGTCCAGTGGGAAGCTCTTGTTCCGCCAGCCTTTGCAAGTGATTTTGGAACGCCGCAAGGGCTGGAAAAAGACGGGCGCGCGCGTGTGAAAAATACGCAATAATATTGATTAAAATTTTAACAACATTTGTCGTGATTATGGGGAATAATTAAAAAGGTTTTAAGCCTTCGTATTTATAATAAAATTAGGATAAATTTATTGGGGATTATCCGTATCCGGAAAAAATTATGAAGTTTGATTTAAACACGATTAAAGACGCTTTCAAATTCGATACTTCCGCCTTCAAGATGGACCCGAAGGCGGTTGAAGGCGCCATTCGTAAGCTAAGTAACCCGAATGCGGCGGGTGATCTGAACAAATTTCTGGAAAAAATGCCCCTTAATGTGGGCCATACCATGTTGATCATTGCGGGTGTGGCATGGGGCGTGGCCGGGGCCGCCGGGTTGTTTGCCACCGTGCAAGCCCAGAAATTGACAGAGTTAGGTGCCAAGTTACAGGAAGCCCACGCCTTACAGCCGATTGTGCCCCAGATTGTGGATGTTCCCATTCCAGCGGATCAAGTAACGGCATTTGTGGAAAGTATTAAAGATGTATACCAAGGGGTAAAAATACAGCCTTCCGGCTCCAGTGTAAGTTTGAATTCAACCAATACGGCAAATTTTGGACAGTTCCGCGAAGCTTTGGGTCATATCCAGAATGGCGGGTCCGGCTGGCGGGTCAGTGTCGGCAGTTTATGCGTGGGCCGGGAATGTCAGGGGCCGCCCTTGCAGGCTTCCTTGAATATCAATAAAGTGGATGTCAAAACGCCGACCCCGGCAGGATAAGTTTTTTAAAAGGAGAGAAGTATCATGAAACAAATACAAAAATTAAAGCACCGGATGCGGGAACGGGGGAACGTGCTTTTCCTGATCCTGATCGCGGTGGCGCTGTTCGCAGCGTTATCATATGCCGTGACATCATCGTCACGGACCAGTTCGGGGACGACCGATGGGGAAAGTAACCTCATTAACTCCGCCCAGATCACACAATACCCGGCGTCCGTAAGAACGGCTGTGGTGCGTATGCTGATCAACGGCGTGGCGGCAGACCAGCTGGAGTTTAATGGTCCAACAACTTTTGATGACCTGACGGATACAAACCCTGGCGCTGCGGTTACGTATGGCTGGGGAGTGTTTCACCCGGATGGCGGCGGGGCCACATTGGTTACAGCGCCGCCTGAGGTGATGGAGAATGTACAGCCCGGAGTATGGCGATTTAATAGTGCCTATCAGGTAACTAATATTGGTACTACTATTGCAGGTTCTAGCGCTGCTAATGATGTTCTTGCATTTTTGCCAGGCGTACAGAAGGCTGCTTGTAGACGATTAAATCAGGAGTTGGGAATCAATGAATCAACGACTGGTTGGGATGATACCGATGGCGATACTATTCCCACCGCCAATATTGCATGGGCCCAGCGTCCTCATCAGCAAAATAATATGGGCGGTGCAGTGACGGGGCAATTCACACCGGGTATAGGTGCTGGGGCAACATCAAACTTCACCATTGCCGGTGCTTTTTCAGGGCAGGCATATGGTTGCTTTGATGCTGATCCGTCTACGGCTACTCAGGATGATCAGTTCGTCTACTACCACGTTCTTCTGGACCGGTAGTTGGGCTGATTAACAAACTTCTCTCTTTGTCTTTCCCCGCTGGGTGTGTCAGAATCATCCGCGGGGAAAGTTGTTTATAACGAATGAAACGGGGTTTTTGATGAAACAATCACAGCAGGCGTATCGTAAATCTGAATCTGGTTCGGCGCTGGTTTATATCCTGATTGCCATTGCCTTGCTGGCGGCGCTGACCGTTTCGTTTATGCAGCCATCCAGCCAGCAGACGTCCAGTCAGTCAGGTTTTCGGACATTAACGGAAATAAAGGGGCAGATTGATACGATCCGTTCCGGTATTCAGGAATGTGTGTTGCGCTATCCGAATGGGGATCAGGATACGGCGATTAACGCTTCCGACCCTAATGCTTTGAAGGAATATCCGCTTAAGCCGAATTCTGCCTATTATTCCGCGCTTCCGGCGTCTTCCATCCCGCCAACGGCGGGGCGTTTGGCACGTGATATTCGTTGTCCCGGTAAAAACGACGGTACGGCCAAGAATCATCAGCCGATTTTTGGTGGTGCTTCCGGCAGGTTTTTGCCACCCGCGCCTGATCTGTTTGGCGAATGGCAGTATTATAACGGTGCGGATGGCGTGTTCTTCTGGGTGGGGACGGATAAGTCTGATGCTTTCTTAAAAACATCCATGGACAAGCTTGATGAAAATTTTGGCGCTTGTGAGGCAGATGTCGTTGATAATACGGCCTCGGCATCAGCCCAGAATCTGGATATTGCCGGCACGGTGCAGTGCCCGGCCCGGAACCTGTGTTTCCGTGTGTGGATGGTGCGCCGGACGACGTGCCCGTAATAATATAAGTTACGCGGCTTGTTTTAACCCGGCAACTTCGCCTTTGACGCGCTCGAACTCCGCTTCAATCTGGTCAACCAGTTCGGGGGCGAATTCATCGGCTTCGGATCGTTGTTGCAGTTTCGAGGCGATTTCGCCCAGCACGTTGCAGCAGGCAGATCGCGCGCCGCCTTTCAGGCTGTGGGCGAGTTCCTGAAGATCATGAAAATCTTTGGCAGCCTTTGCTTTTTTAAGATCATCGATAATCGGGGCGGTCATTTCAACGAACATTTCCAGCATTTCGACCGCCATCTCATCAAAGGCCCCCATTTGGGCGATCATGGCTTCCTTGTCAACGGCAGGCGGAAGGTTTGAGGCGACAGGGGTGGGCGGTACATCAGTTTCCGGCGGGGTTTTTATAGTTTCCAGCTCCGGCAGCGCGGTGTTTTCTTCCTTTTCGCCGATTAGCCCCCAGCGCACCAGCAGGCGGCTGAGTTGGCCCAGCGATACCGGTTTCAGCAGGCATTCATCAAAGCCGTGGCTCATATAGGTTTCACGCTGCGCCATCTGTACATCGGCGGTGAGTACAATAACTGGGAAGCGTTTGTCGCCGCCTTTTTCTTCGTCACGGATGGTGCCGACCACCTGATAACCGTCAATCTCCGGCATGTGCAGATCGGTAATCAAAATGCCGTATTTGCCGGATTGAAGCATATCCAGCGCCTCGCGGCCATTAACGGCGAAATCGGCCTCAACGCCCACTTTTTCAAGCTGTCTTTGCAGAACATCGCGGATGCTCTGGGTGTCTTCGGCAATCAGCAGGCGGCGTGGCCCGTCAATCGAAAGGCTGGCGACTTTGCTGGCGGCATTCTTGACGGCTTCGCCAAGGCCTGCACGGCTGGCGGGTTTGGTCAGGAATGTAGCGCCCAGCGTTTGCAGGGAATGGGCAAGGCCCACATCGTCTCGCACCGTATACATGACAAGCCCCATATTAGGGCGGATTTTCATGACATCTTTTAGCAGATCCAACCCCAACCCATCGGGGAGGCCCTGATCGACCACAGCCACATCAAACGGGCGTTTTGACGCCAGATCGCGCGCTTCGGCGCAGGTGCTGCATTGTTCAACGCTGGCGCCCATGGATTTCAGTGAATTCATGATTTCCTTGGCGCCCTGCGGGTGATCTTCCACGGACAGAACCGAGATGCCCTCCAGATCCGGCAACTGAATGGTGGATACTTCGGTGCCGACTTCCTCGGTCGGGATTTCAAACCAGAAAGTAGAACCTTGACCGACCACGCTTTCTACACCGATCTTGCCGCCCATCAGCTCCACCAGCTTTTTAGAGATGGAAAGGCCGAGACCAGTGCCGCCAAAACGCCGGGCGGTGGTGTTGTCAGCCTGTACGAAGGAACCGAATAATCGGTCGCATACTTCGGGCGGCATGCCCATGCCGGTATCGATAATTTCAAATCGCAGCGCCACCCCCTTGTCGGGTTGCGCAATATATTTCGTTTGTGTCGTTACATGAACGGTCACAGCTCCCTGATCTGTAAATTTTATGGCATTGCCGCATAAGTTCATGATGATCTGACGGAGGCGTTTGGGGTCTCCGATCACAACGAAGGGGACATCCTGCTCGATATCATCCACCAGCTTGACGGCTTTACCGTGGACTTTTACCGATAAGGCTTCCAGCAACCCTCGCACCAGCAGGCGGACGGGAACTTCGAACACATCCAATTCCATCTTGCCGGCATCGACCTTGGCGAGATCCAGAATATCATCCAGAATTTCGAGAAGGCCGCTCGCCGCATTCTGGGCAATACCAACCATGGTATGAATTTTTTCGATTTTGTCTTCGTCGCCGATCAACTCCAGCAGGCCGTAAATAGTCTGCATCGGTGTGCGGATTTCGTGACTCATCGTGGCAAGAAAATTGGATTTCATGTCCGCCAGAGCATCGGCACGCTCAATTTCACTTTTTAAGTGTTCTTCGGTTTCCTTACTGGCTGTAATGTCCGTGGCCCAGAGGATAAAGCTGTCGACACCTTCGCCTGTTTCATTCCAGATTTCCCGCTTGATGTCGATTTTGACCCAGTGGCGTTCGCCCAAGGCTGGGTGTTCAAAGCTTAAGGTGGCATCTTCCGGCGGGACCATGCCCTTCAGCTGTTGTTCCAAGGCATGTGCGCTTTTGGCATCAGGCCAGATATCTTCCAGTATCTTGCCGGTGAGGTCTGCGTCCGCGTCATAGCCGATCATCCCATTCAGCGTTTTATTGGTATAAAGGATATGCATATCCTTGCGATCGCGCTTCAGAACGCAAACGCCAACGGGAATATTGTGATAAAGGGCGCGTATTAACATAAAAGTTGAATAATAGAAGAGCCTTGCGTTTTCCTTGGATTTTAGAGTACCACAGGAGGCGTAAACGAAAGGATAAAAAAATGTCGTACAAAGTTGCGGTCGTAGGCGCCACAGGAAATGTCGGGCGCGAGATGTTGAATATTCTGGATGAGCGCAAATTCCCGGTGAACGAGGTTGTTGCGCTGGCGTCCAGTCGCTCTGCGGGTCGTGAAGTATCTTTTGGCGATAAAGACATCAAAGTGCAGGATTTGGCGACATTTGATTTCAAGGGGGTTGATATTGTTCTTTCATCGCCCGGCGCTGCCGTTTCCGCTGAATTTGCGCCCAAAGCGGCCAAAGCTGGGGCGGTGGTGATCGATAACACATCCTATTGGCGGATGGACCCCGATGTGCCTTTGGTGGTGCCGGAAGTAAACCCGCAGGCGCTTGATGGGTTTAACAAAAAGAACATCATCGCCAATCCCAATTGCTCAACGATCCAGATGGTGGTGGCGTTGAAACCCCTGCATGATGCCGCAAAAATCAAACGCGTGGTAGTTACGACCTATCAATCCGTTTCCGGCTCCGGCAAGGAAGCGATGGATGAGCTGTTCAACCAGACCAAGGGCGTTTACATGAATCAGGAAGCGGTGCCGGAAGTTTACCCCAAGCAAATTGCTTTTAACCTGATCCCGCAAATTGATAAATTCATGGATGACGGGATGACCAAGGAAGAATGGAAGATGGTGGTGGAAACCAAGAAAATTCTGGATCCCGCCATCAAGATTTGTGCATCTTGTGTGCGCGTGCCGGTATTTATCAGTCATTCCGAGATGATTAATGTGGAGTTTGAAAACGAAATTTCCGCTGAGCAGGCTCGTGAAATTTTGCGCAATGCTCCCGGTGTCAGCGTGGTGGATCTGGATGGTGATTCAGATCCCGGCTACATTACGCCACTGGATATTCAGGGAGAAGACGATGTGTTCGTATCCCGCATCCGTGACGATGTTAGCCTTGAAAACGGCCTCAATTTCTGGTGCGTGGCGGATAATTTGCGCAAAGGTGCGGCGTTGAATGCCGTGCAGATTGCGGAAACGTTGATCAAGAAGCAGCTTAAAGCCGCTGCCTAAAAGAAATCCTTGCGCTTGAAATACAGCTTGTAGGCAATCGGCAGGCAGGCAACCAGAATGATCACAATCAGAATGGGGATGATCAATATGTCGATATGTTCTTCCGGAATGATCTTGCCGAAGAAATAGCCGCACATGATAACGCTGACCGACCATAGTGCCGAGCCGATAATGTTAAACAGCATAAACCAGCGTTTATCCATGCCCGATACGCCGCATAAATAACACACAAACGGGCGGATCGGCATGAAGCGGGCGAGGATCATCGTCCAGTCGCCGTATTTATTGAAGAAATTTTTGGCCATTTCCATGTGATGGGTTTTCAGCATCAAATGACGGCCCTTGGCCTTGATTTTTTTACCGGCAAGTTCGCCCTGAAAATACCCTGCCATATAGCCCAGTACAGCAAATAGAAAGACACCGATTGTTAGAATCCATATATTTAAAAGCCCTGAGAAGCCAGTAAGCCCACGGAAAACAGAAGACTATCGCCCGGCAGCCAGAAAAACAGAATGAACCCGTTCTCCAGAAACACGGCGGTAAAAACGCCAAGATAGCCGAATGATTGATCAGCCCTCCGATATCGAACCCCATTAGGCAGCTCCTTCCTTTTTGGTTTTCCAAAGCGAGAAAATAACACCCGATACCAAAATGGCAATCGTGACACCCAGTGATAACAGCGGCGGGAATTTCATCAGCCCCAGCATGTCAGCTACGAAAATCTTGGTGCCGATGAAAATCAGCACGATTGACAGCGCGTATTTCAGATAGGTAAACCGGTTTATCATCGCGGCCAGCGCAAAATAAAGCGCCCGCAGGCCCAGAATGGCAAAGATATTACTGGTGTATACGATGTAAGTGTCGGTCGTAATGGCAAAGATAGCCGGCACGGAATCAACGGCAAAAATGACATCGGCAATCTCGATCATCACCAGTGTGACAAATAGAGGGGTCATAACCCATGTAAGCTTGCCGGTTTTTTTATCTTCTTCCCGTGCGAAGAAATTATGACCGTGCATTTTCTTGGTAGTGCGGAAATTCCGTTGCATGAATTTTAGAACGGCATTTTCACCGATATCCGGCTCATCATCCGCGCCAATCAGCATTTTAACGCCGGTAAAGACAAGGAAAGCAGCGAAGATATATAAAACCCATTCAAATTCATGGACCAGTGCGGCGCCCAAACCGATCATGATCCCGCGCAGCAGGATAACCCCCAGAATTCCCCAGAACAGCACACGGTGCTGATATTTCCGGGGGATGTGGAAATAGCTGAAGATCATGGCGATCACGAAGATGTTATCCATCGCCAGCGTCTTTTCGACGACAAAGCCGGTCAGGTATTCAATACCCTTGTCTTCGCCAAGGCTGTACCAGACCCAGCCGCCGAACAACAGGCCGATGCTGATGTAGAAGGCCGACATCCAGAGGCTTTCTTTTACCTCGATCTCATGATCCTTTCGGTTAAAAACACCCAGATCCAATACCAGCAGGAACAGAACAACACCAAAAAACGAAAGCCACATCCACAGCGGTTTGGCCATGATATCAGTGGAAAGCAGGGCAATAATATCGTGCATGAAAGCCCCTTAAGTGGTTGACGTTCGTGGCTGTTTATTCAGGCGAACGGTACCGACATCGCATTTCGGGGGCGGCAAAATGCCAGCGGGGCCCGGTACATCTCCAAAGTTATAATGATGAAAGAGGTGGCGCAAGACAATTATTTTTTACCATAATTCATGATATGTGTTGCCATTCCTCGTCAAATAAGTTATTAACTAGCAAAAATAATAATAAACATAATACCAGGCAGGATTCAGATCGATGGAAACGGATAATGTTTTCACCCCCGCAAATTATGGGGAGACGGACGAAATGATAGGTAGACACATACAAACAGCATGGCAATCCGCCGTTATGGCCGGAACCCTCGTTTTTCTGGTGGCAAGCACGGATCATGCGGAAGCCAAGGGACGTAAACCGCAAGCGGGTGATAACGGCCCGGGGTTTCGCATGTCATGCAAGCTTATGATAAAGCAAAGGCATTGAAGCTTTTGGCGCAGGATGTTTTGAATCGTTCGGATATTCGCAGCTTGCAACAGGCTTTGGGTAATGCCGGGAAAATTGACGGGCTTTGGGGGCCCAAGACGGAAGGGCTGCTCAGCGCTTTATCGACAGCCTGTCAGATGATGATCGGGCGACAATTTCCAGCAAGTTGGCTGATCGCTATGATCTTACCGTTATCTATGCCGAGGCACCTGAAATAGCGTCTGTTGCCACAGAGACGGAAGAGGCGGCGCCTCAAACAGTCGACCCCGTTCAGGCTGCCGGCTTGCTGAAAGATAAAGAGGTCGCGCTTTTGGCATTCCTGCCTGTTTTGGGTAAGGATGCTTCTAAAGACAAAATCCCTACGGAAGATCTTAAAACCCTAAAAAACTATTTCCTGGACATGGGCGCGTTGGCCGGGCAGGCGGTTAATCATTTGCGTGGAATATCTGGTGCGGATTTAAACGAAACACAAAAAGCAGAGCTGGCACGTTATGAACTGTACCTGCGCTGTGCTGAAAAAGTGCAGGGCAGCGAAAACCCGCTGAGCGGTCTGCCTGATACACTCAAGGAATTTATCAAAGATCATACTTCCATCGTGGCGCAATTGCAGCCTGCCGTGCTGTACGGGATTATGTATTACGGCAAGGAGCAGGATCTGCGCCGTATTGCCTCGCGCTCCCTGGAATACAGGGAAGTTCTGCGGCGGGAGTTTGCTGACTTTGACAAGCTGGCAAAACCATCTTCGTCCGATATATGGCGTATGCAGGTTTATTTGAAGGCTGCCGGGTTTTATCTGGGCGCTTTTGACGGCGAGGCCGGTCCCGGTTTTGATGACGGCATTCGTAAATTCAAAATATCGGAAGGTATGCAGCGCGAAATTCTGGATGTGACGTATCAGGGGCTGGGCGTTCCATTGCCGGGGAAAGAGCCGTCAGCTTTGCTGGACTCCGATACCATTCTGGGGGTCGGTAAGGATGTGTATTATCGTGTCTGGCAGCGTATCGCGGCAGGCGAGCCTGCACCGCAGGACAGAGCGGTTTCGGATAACAAGTTGCCCTTGATTGTTATTGATCCCGGTCATGGCCAAAACAGTTATAACGGTCTGGATATCGGCGCGCTCGGCAACGGGCTGCGGGAAATTGATCTCGATCCCTTTGCGGAGGAACTGGGGCGGCAGCTTCATGCCAGAGGTTATCAGGTCGTGTATACGCGTCTGCCGCACGCCCAGCTGCCGGCAACAGGCAATTACGGTCATACGTTGTCTGCTCGACGGATTTTTGCCCAGCAAATGCAAAAAGAACTAGGCGCACAGCGTACGATCTTTATCTCGCCGCATGGTGACTACCGCCCACCTTCTTCCAGTGGTGCGCGCTGCATGACGCATGGTACAGGGAAAGTTCCTACGAATCAGAATACAAAAGATCTTTGTGATTTTCTGGGGCAGGCTTTTAGCGTGGGGACAGGCGAAACCAGAACCGTTATTCAAAACCCGCGTATCGGCGTACCGGGTGGGCTGGACGCGCTCAGCTTTGACGATATCAGTGCGGCATTTATTCTGGAGATGGGAAATCTGCGTAGTGCAGCTGATTCTGGCAGCCTCAAGGCCATTATCAGGAATCCCAAGCCTGTCGCGGGCAATGTAGCGGATACGGTGGATCGGTATGTCAAGGAACGTCTGCCGGAGCATAGCCCCGCGCCTGTTTTAGAACCTGCGCTAAAAGGGTAGCTGTTCCCGCTGGACTCTGCATTCATGGCTGTGTAATCTTTTTGCCATGATAGATAAAACAGCCCTCCATTCTAATCACCTCAAGCACGGCGCCAAGATGGGCGAATTCGCGGGATATGACATGCCGCTTTATTACGAGCTGGGCGTGATGAAGGAACATGAATGGGTGCGCGAAAGTTGCGGCCTGTTTGATGTTTCCCATATGGGGCAGGCGATGATTGAAGGCCCCGGCACGTTGGACTTCGTTCATAAAATTGTCCCCTCCGACTTCTCCAAACTGCCGGAAGGTCAGACGAAATATACCGTGCTGACGAATGAGCAGGGCGGGATTATCGATGACTTGATGATCACCCATGCCGGCCCTGATCATTATCACCTCGTCATTAATGCGGGTTGTAAATATAAGGATATGGACTGGATTAAAAAGCACCTGCCGTCATCCTTGAAATTTACTTATTTTGAAGATTGGGCGTTGTTGGCGCTGCAAGGCCCCAAGGCTGAGGAGGTGCTTAAAAGCGTAGTGGGCATGGATGCGGCGGACATGCCTTACATGGCAATGCGCCCCTTCGAGGATATGTTCGTAAGCCGTTTGGGCTATACGGGCGAGGATGGTTTTGAGATCGCCGTGCATAACGATAAAGCCCCGGCGCTGTTTGAAAAGCTGCTCGCCCACCCGGCTGTAAAACCGATTGGTCTGGCGGCACGTGATTCCCTTAGATTGGAAATGGGCTACGCACTCTATGGCCATGATATTGATGATAAAACATCGCCCGTGGAAGCCTCGATGAACTGGATTTTGAGCAAGGAGCGCGATGGGTATTTTGGCTCTGCCCGTATCAGAAAAGAACAGGCCGAAGGGCCTTCGAAAAAGTTTGTTGGCATTAAACTTCTGGAGCCCGGTGTGGCACGTGAGGGTGCTGAAATACGAAACGGATCGGATCAAAAAATTGGCGGTCTGACGGGCGGCGGGTTTTCGCCCACTCTGAAGGCTTCCATCGGGCAGGGTTATGTGACGCCTGATCTGGCAGCTGTGGGCACGAAATTATTCGTGAATGTGCGCGGCAAGAATATCGCAGCGGAAGTTGTGCGCCTCCCCCATGTGGCCGCCAAAACCAAATCCGCCAAGAAAAAAGAAGCAGCTTAAATAAGGAGAATGAACAAAATGGCTGAACTTAAATTTACCAAAGATCATGAATGTTTATACGTAGATGGCGACCTCGCCTGGGTGGGCATCACGGCTTATGCGAAGGATGCGCTGGGTGATATCGTGTTCGTGGAACTGCCTGATATCGGCAAAAGCCTTTCCAAGGGTGACAGCTTCGCGGTTGTTGAATCCGTTAAAACGGCGGCGGATGTTTATTCGCCCGTTGACGGCGAAGTGGTGGAGGCCAATGACAACATGCCGGGTGATCTGGATCTCATCGCCAAGCCCGTGAAAGACGGCGGCTGGATTGCCAAGATCAAGATGGCGGATGCTTCCCAAGTTTCCGGCCTCATGAGCGAAGCGGAATATCAGGATTATCTCAAAACTGTTGATTAAGGCGGGTCTTACAATATGCGCTACCTTCCCCAAACCAAAGACGCCCGGGCGGCAATGCTGGCGAAAACCGGATATAAATCGGTGGATGATCTCTACCGCGATATCCCGGCCAAAGCGTTCGTAAAGGGGAAGGTGAACCTGCCCGATCATAAGGGCGAGCTGGAGGTGGAGCGGCATTTGGGCGCTTACGCTAACCAGAACCATGCGGCAACGCAAGGGCCGTTCTTTTTAGGAGCGGGGGTTTATTATCACCACGTTCCGGCGAGCGTTGATCATATCATCCAGCGTTCGGAATTTTTAACGGCCTACACGCCCTACCAACCTGAAATTGCGCAAGGCACGCTGCAAGCCATTTTCGAATATCAAAGCTTTATCGCGCTTCTGACGGGGCAGGATATCTCCAATGCTTCAATGTATGACGGCGCGACATCCTGCACGGAAGCCGTTTTAATGGCGCTCCGCGTCACCAAGCGCAAGAAGGTGGCGATCGGGAATGCGCTGCACCCGGATTATCGCGAGGTGCTTACATCCTATATGTGGAATTTCGATGGCGAGGTTTCGGTGTTTGAGGGCAAGCCCGATGCCGATACCGCCTGCGTGATTATCCAGTCGCCTGACTTTTACGGCAATCCGCATAAATATTCTGAATGGCGCAAGATCTGCGATGAAACGGGCGCGCTGCTTATTGTGGTGGTGAATGAGATTATCTCGCTCGGCCTTTTGCCCGCACCGGTGGAAGCCGATATTGTGTGCGGCGAGGCGCAGAGCGTGGGGCTGGCCATGAGCTATGGCGGCCCTCATCTGGGCTTCTTCGCCTGTAAGGAGAAATATTTGCGCCAGATGCCGGGGCGGCTTTGTGGCATGACCGAAGATGCCAATGGCAAGCGTGGTTTTGTGCTGACCCTTTCCACCCGCGAGCAGCATATCCGCCGTGACAAGGCGACCTCCAACATCTGCACCAATCAGGGCCTCTGCGCGCTGGCATTCACCGTTCACATGGCGGTGCTGGGCGAAGATGGGTTCAAGGGCCTTGCGCGCCTCAATCATGAAGCGGCGATCCGCCTTTCGGAAGCCCTGGCGAAAGTGCCGAGCGTGAAAGTTCTGAACGATAATTTTTTCAATGAATTCACGGTAGAGCTTTTGAAAGATGCCAAGGGCGTTGTGGAAGCGCTGGCCCAAAAAGGCATCATCGCGGGCTATCCTGATGGCAGAAAACTGGTGGTGGCCGCCACGGAAATGACGACGGAGGCCGATATCGCCGCCTTCGCTAAAGCCTTGAGTGAGGTGCTGGCATGAGCGCGGAACGGAAAATTATGGACATGAGTGGTGCGGATATGACCGATGGTAACAAAGGCCTTCATTACGAAGAAAACCTGCTGTGGGAGAAGGAGCATTCCGATCACCCCGGTGTTGATTTGCCACCCGCACAAGGCCTCACGCTGAAAACGGGCAGCGATGCCCGCGGTAATATCGGCCTGCCGCAAGTGTCCGAACCGCAAGCTTTGCGTCATTTCGTGCGGATGAGTACATGGAATTATTCCATCGATCACGGCTTCTTCCCGCTGGGAAGCTGCACTATGAAACACAATCCGCGCCTGAATGAGAAAATGGCGCGTTTGCCGGGTTTTGCGCATATCCACCCGAAAGCGCCGGAAAGTTCGGTGCAGGGCGCGCTGGGGCTGATGTATGAACTGCAAGACTGGCTGGCGGAATTAACGGGTTTGCCCGGCGTCTGCCTGTCGCCTGCTGCCGGAGCGCATGGCGAACTGGCGGGGATGATGACGATTCGCCGTGCCCATGAGAAAAAGGGCGAGGGCAAAAAGCGCAGGATCGTGCTGACGCCTGATTCATCTCACGGCACGAACCCGGCAACGGCCGTTATCTGCGGTTACGAAGTGCGCAATATGCCGACCAAGGAAAACGGGCTTTTAACGCTGGAAACCTTCAAGGAAGCGCTTTACGCGAGCGACCCGAACGGCGCGGATGTCGCCGCCATGATGGTGACCAACCCCAATACTTGCGGCTTGTTTGAAAAAGATATTCTTGAAATTTCCGAGCTGCTGCACAAGGCGGGCGGGTATTTCTATTGCGATGGCGCGAATTTCAACGCGCTGGTCGGCAAGGTGCGCCCCGGTGATTTCGG
>JAJOJU010000010.1 GCA_021208265.1 Alphaproteobacteria bacterium
GGAGTCGATAATCACCAGATCATAGGCCTCCCGCAGAGCGGCAACCATATCGCTCATTTTCTGAGACGTTACCAGATCAAGGGCGCTGTTAGGCACAGATTTTCCGTAGAGAATATGAAGCCCACTGGCACTGTCTTTTTGTATGGCGTCTTTAAGCTGAATTTTACCCGTTAGATATTCTACTATCGATACCTCATTCGAAGCACCGAAAGCCCTGTGGATGCTGGGACGGCGCAAGTCAGCATCAATCAGGATAACACGTTCGCCGGATTTGGCCGCCAGACGGGCAAGCCAGCCGGCCAGAGTACTTTTACCTTCACCGGGCAGCGATGATGTAATGGTGACAACCTTGGGGCGTTCGGGTGTGGATGCCCGCAGATTAATGACCGTACGCAGCGTTCTGACTGATTCAGCCGCCGTGGACGATGGTTTGGAAATTATAAAATCAGCCGTAGGACCAGATTTCAAAGTATCAACCTCAGGAATAAGCGCGAAACAGGGGAAATGCCCTACTTTTTCAAGCTGCCCTGCGCTGCGGAAGGTATTGTCCAGCTTTTCCAGCAGGAAAGCCAGGCCCAAACCAACAAATAGGGACAAAGCACTGGCGAGGCTGAGCAACAGCATTTTATCCGGATATGAGGGACGAGACGGCGCCACAGCATATGAAAGCACGCGGGCCTCAGCTTCTTGCAAATCTTCCTGTTCATCTGATTTTTTGTAAGTTTGCAGGAATGTATCGAATATCAGCTTGTTGGATTTGGCTTCCCGGTCCAGTTCGCCCAGATGAATCATCGCCTGCTCTTCCTGGTGGCGGTTCTGGACAATCTCATCAATGCCGTTCTGTAGAGCGTCAACACGTGCTTTGGCGACAGATACTTCATTGCGCATGCTCTCTACGATCGTACCCATTTCTTCATGGATCTTTGCACGCAAATCATCAAGCTCCGTATTCAGCTTCAAAATATCAGGATGACGGTCACCGTAGCGGGTAGAAAGGTCTGATAACGTCCGCAATAAAAGAGTCTCATCCCCTTTTAATTTTTGGATTAACGGCGATTCGATAACCTCGGCGGTTGTATCCAAACGCTTCTTCCCACGCGCTAAAGCTTCAATTTCACTTAATCTGGCTTTTGCCTCAGCGTGCTCGGCTTTTGTTTTTATAAGCTCGGCATTCAACTGCGACAGCTGTTCAGTTGATACAATCGCGCGCGTACCTTCCGTGATATTATGAAGCTCTTTATATTTCTGAACGGCTTCTTCCGATATCCGCACCTGATCACGCAACTCGCCCAAACGTCGGTCCAACCAGTCTGTCAGCTTGCGAGTAGCTTTGAATTTGGTCTCAAGCCGCTGTTCAATATAAAGATCGGCTACTGAATTAGCAATCAATGCTGCTTTATTGGGGTTAGTTGATTGATACTCAATTTCTATGGCATTAGACCCCGGCATAGTGCGGACCTTCAGTGCCGATAAGAATCTTGTAACCGCTTGTGAAATCTGTTCTTCCGTAACAGATGTAGGTACGGTTTTAAGATCGGAATTTTCCAGAGAAAATGCTTTATATTGACTATCCTGCTGCTCTTGTTCACTCAGCGCAGCAGAGCGCATCACTTTTTTATAATGCGGATTAAAATCAGGGTCCGTTAATAAACCAAGATGTTCAATAATTTTTCGCCCCATTGTGCGCGAGCGAATGACCTCGACTTCATTTGTAATGACAGAGCTGTCCAAACGAATATAATTTACCAGATTTTGCAATTCCGGCGCCAGTTTGGCCCCCCCGGCCTTATCTTCGATCAGAACAACCGAACGCGCGCTGTAACGCGGCTGAATAAACCCGAGCGCAATAATTGTCAGAGATATGCCGATTAACATCATGCCCACAATGACCAGCTTGCGGCGCCAAAGCATTAACATCAGAGTACGGATATCGACATCAATATCCTCATCATTGTTTTTGGAGACCTGCATAGCGGGCCTTTGCATCGAAGAGGCGGGGTTATAGGCAGTGGTCGTCATGATCTAAAAAAAACCGCTCCTTTACCAGTATGATGTCGCCAGGGACCACCTTTTCATCGGTTTCCATGTCCTTGAGCATGATAGTGCCGGAAGCCGTATTTCTTAGTATCTCTACTTCATCCTGCTCCGCGCGGAATGTAAATCCACCCGCCAGAATAACAGCATTCATAATGCTCATATCGGCTACGTAGCTGTAGCTACCGGGGGCGCGGACCTCTCCCGTAATGTAAAACGGCCTGAATTCGACAACTTCAATCGCAATATTGGGATCCTTCAAATAGCCTTGCTTGAGCAAACGGGTGATCTTATCCTTTACCTGCAACACATTCAGTTTAAGAACATCAACCTCCCCCACCAGCGGGTATGATATCTGGCCCGCTTCGTTCACCGTAAAATTTCCTGACAGATCAGCTTCGCCAAAAAACGGTTATTTTCAACTTATCACCGGCCCCCAGAATATAATTCGAGTAGGGCTTCTGGGTAAGCTCAACCTTATCATCTGCTTTAGCCGGGTTATGTGCTACAATCTCTTTCACACCAAGATGCGCATCCTCAGCTGCTATAAATGTGACAGAACGAGGCTTTGAAAGATCCTCATTTTCCGCGAGAGGCACGCGCAGGGCTTTAAAATCTTCATTAATATCATCATCTGCCGGCTGCGGGCGTTCTTCCATATAATGCTCCGGCGGCCATTCCAGGGGCCTGGCAGGCCTTGTTCCATCAGGCGCCGCAGACAAGGGCTTCGGCACTTCTATGGTGCGCGCAGGCCCTTTTTCCAGTGTTTCCTCATGATAAATGCCGGCAGGATCGTGCTGTCCGGCCTGTTCGCGCTCCATCTTTTCGAGCAAGGTTTCGTTTTCAGCAGCCGCAAATTTCCCGCCGAATACCAGCGGAATCAAAAGGACGGTCGTAATCAAAACTGATCCGAATCGGCGAAAGTTCATAATTGCAGCCATTGCGGGGAACGAAAAATCCCCCAAAGAAAACAAGAGGTTAGGTATACGCAAATAGTCTACCACGTTTATGATAACCCCTAAAAACCTCTAGCACAACTCCAAAAAGTCGTGATCTTGGCTCAATTTTCTAGGGGAACGAGTATGTTTTAACCACACGGCCCGTAGGCAGCTCTATCAAATTCAAACTGATATTTACCTGCCCGGCAGCAGAGGAAGTTATATCATCAGCCCCCTGCAAAGCTTCAGCAAAGCGGGCAGCCGCTTCCTCAGGCTCAGTCTCATAGACCGGACGCTGCAATAACAAGGCATACTGCGCCTTGCCTGTCTGACCAATAATATCACTCTGACGGCGCAACCTGACAAGAAACTGCGATAATTTGGCTAGCGCATATTCAGCCGCATAGGCGCCGTCCATCCCTTGAATTTCTGTAAAATTCTCCATCGCAATGAAAATCACATAAGATGTTTCACCATAACGGTCTGCCCGGTCCAGCGCCGAAAGGAAAAGCTGGTTAAAGGCAGACTTCGCAATAACACCGCCGGCACTGGGGAAATCTTCAGAATCATCACCTATCTGCCGGACAAGCGATGACAACAACCCCGCGCTCTCCATTTTTTGAGGCAAAGCCGCAATATCCAGAGGCTTATGCAGAATATCGTTCGTGCCGGATTTAATAGCTTCTTCCAGGCTGATATCCTCGCCCATCAGAAAAATATAGGGGTAGTTTTTGATATTGCGGCGAATATTCAGGATCACGGGCCGGGGGCTGGTCAGCGGTGCCGGATCAATCATCAGTACATCAAAATGATCTTTGGTAATCATTTCCAACGCATCATTCTTGGATGTCTGCTCCACCACGTCACAACCCAGCTCCAAAAGCTTGGTCGTTAACATTTTTGATGAAAGCTCGTCACGATCTACGATTAATACGCGCATTTTACCTCCGGCCAGAAAAAATCTTTCTCCATGATCGTTAAAAAGCATGCAAAAAGAAAGAGTGTATTTGACAATTCCTTCATATTGGCTTAATCACATCCGGATATTACCGGTGAGCATTGCCCAGGTGGCGGAATTGGTAGACGCGCTAGCTTCAGGTGTTAGTTCTCGTAAGGGAGTGGGGGTTCAAATCCCTTCCTGGGCACCATCCGGAAAAATAAAAAATGGCTGAAAAAAAGCTGCTGCATGAAATGCGTTTCTTGCAAAGAATAAAAACAGGGATATCGTTATATGGGGAAAAATAAAGGCAAAAAAACCGCAACAGACTTTACAATTCAGCACAAAAAATAAAAAAAACTGCTGCACCAAAAAAATCAACCGCTCGTATCCCTGCCCATTCATGCCCTAGCATCTCGTGAAATTTTTTTAAATGAAAGCGTCAGCGAAAAAAGCGCACATTCCGTCATTTTGCAATTACAGGCGTTGGCCCGGCAGAATAAGGAACCTATCACAATCTGGCTTAATTCCCCCGGCGGCACAGTTTACGATGGGTTAGCCATCTTTGATACCATGCGTGATTTGATGCGTCAGGGAATCATTATTAAAACCAAGGCTTTCGGCACGGCAGCTTCCATGGCCTCTTTCCTGCTAAGCGCCGGAACGCCGGGGCACCGGACAATGCTGCTCAGCGCCCGTGATATGACTCATCAGCATCCGGCGGGGGGCGGGCCAATGAAGACGGATTGCAATATCACAGTAAATCCCTAAGCCACGTACGCCACCGGATGGAAAGTCATTATGCTCATTTCATGGGACTGGATTATAATGACAAGAAAACCCGCGTCCTGCTAAAACAATACATGTCGCCGGATGTTTACTTAAACGCATATACCGCCAAACGTTTGGGGCTGATCGATAATATCAGCTTGCTGGGCGCCGATGGAAAACCGGATAAAAGTATCAAAGATGAATTTCTGAAAAGATCAGTCGAGATTGATATCGCCCTGAATAAGCGTGAATACGACCATATTGATACAAGCCGTTATTCCGTTGACCCGGCGCGGCATGTCAAACGCCTGATCAAACATCGTGACAAGGTTTTAGGAAACGCAAAGAGCGACAACAAACATTCTGCACAATCAGAATTTTCCTTATATGAACCCGACTTGTAAAATTATTGGCTTCACCGATGCCCCAAAGCTGATGTAAGGCCAATAAAATCGGCACCTGCAAACCATATGCATTGACAAAAACAAAACAGATTGCCAAGATCCGACATCATAAAAACCTATAGAGTCTCTTACGCTAGAGGCAGGGCTAAATAGCATGACAAATATTACACTGCACCACGGAGACCTGCCGGATAATCTCGATCTGGGCGACATTGTCGCTGTTGATACAGAAACAATGGGCTTGAAATATAAACGTGACCGACTGTGTCTGGTCCAGCTTTCCTCCGGCGATGGTCACGCACATCTGGTTCAGCTTAACAATGGCGATTATAAGGCCCCCAATTTGAAAGCCCTGCTTTCGGACGCAAAAACGCTTAAAATATTTCACTACGCCCGCTTTGATATTGTGGCGATTAAAACGTATCTGGGCGTTGACTGCCAGCCCGTATATTGCACCCGCACAGCTTCGAAACTGGCACGTACATACACTGATCGCCACGGCCTGAAAGATATATGCAAGGAATTACTGGATATTGATATCAGCAAAAACCAACAATCTTCCGACTGGGGGGCCACTGAATTGAGCCCGGATCAGCTGGAATATGCCGCGAATGATGTCTATCACCTGCATAAATTGAAAGACAAGCTGGATGTCATGCTCAAACGCGAAGGTCGCGACAAGCTGGCCCGGATGGTGTTTGATGCCATGCCCATGCGTGCGGCGCTCGATATCGCAGGCTGGCGCGGAACAGATATTTTTGAACATTAAAAATAGGCATTGTTCACCATGACAGCCCCTCATAGTAAGTCCGCCTTCTCAGGCTCCGTAGATGTATTGGCTATCGCCCGCCAGGCTCTTGCTACAGAGATCGAAGGTCTTCAAGCGCTGCATAAGGCACTGGATCATAATTTTACAGCCGGTGTTGAGAAAATCCACGCGATGAAACAAACGGGTCAGGGCCGCCTGATTGTGGCTGGCATTGGCAAAAGCGGTCATGTGTCTCGCAAAATCGCAGCCACACTCGCCTCCACGGGCACGCCCGCTTATTTTGTTCACCCTGGCGAAGCCAGCCACGGTGATATGGGCATGATTGCACAGGCGGACATCGTCCTGATGCTCTCCAATTCCGGCGAAAATGCTGAGCTTTCGGACCTGATTCATTATACGCGCCGTTATGGCATTACCCTGATTGCCATGACCAGCAATCCGGAAAGCACGCTAGCCAAACATGCCGATATCATCCTGCAACTGCCGAAAGTACCCGAAGCTTGCCCCAACGGCCTTGCCCCCACCACATCCACAACGATGATGATGGCACTGGGCGATGCTCTGGCCGTAAGTTTGCTGGAATGCATGGGCCTCACCCCCGACCAGTACAAGGTATTCCACCCCGGTGGTAAGCTGGGTCAGCGCCTTAAAAAGGTTTCCGACATCATGGTGCCGCTGGCGGATATGCCGCTTCTGGACGAAGGCGCCACGATGGATAAAGCGATTCTGCTGCTTTCCGAAAAAAATCTCGGCGCTGTCATCATTATCGGCAAAAATAAAGATCTAAAAGGCATTATCACGGACGGCGACCTGAAACGCCATATGGCGCCTGATTTGCTTGCAAAACCCGTAAGCGCCGTTATGTCCCCCACCCCGCGCACGATCGAAGCCAGCCTTCTGGCCGTTAAGGCGCTTGATATGATGACCGGTACGCCGGGACATTACCTAACCAGCCTGATTGTCACCGATAACGGAAAACTCGCCGGTATGATCCGCCTTCAGGATTGTTTACAGGCCGGGCTGGGATAGAGCGTGGGCAAAGCACCATGACAGAAAACACCCCGGACAGACTGGATAACCTTGTTGTCGGCGAAGGCGTACGCGTTCTGAACCCTGCCTATTCCAAGCTTGTGCGCTGGCTACGCCTTGTTCTACCTTTGGTGGCTGTCATCATCGTTGTTATGCTTTTTACGTGGTCGATGCTGGACCGTAACACTGTTGTGGCTGAAAAATCTGACGATGGGGACATGAACCAAGCCAGCAATGAATTGGTCTCGGCCCGTTTTGAAAGCCGGGATTCCAGCGGCAGGCCGTATGTCATTACAGCTGAGCGTGCCGTACAGGGCCGCCCGGAACAGGGGCAGGACGATAAAACCATCTATCTTGATGGACCGCACGGTGAAATGACCTTGGAAAGCGGCGAAAAGATAGAAGTAAAAGCAGCTAACGGCGCCTATCAGCAAGAACGCGAAGAGCTGAATTTAAACGGCGGTGTTCATTTTGGAACGACAGATGGTTATCGTGCCAACACCGAAGAAGTTTTCGTGCATTTAAAAAACTCTCAGGCACAGTCATCCAGCGTGCTGGAAGGTGAAGGTCCGGCGGGATCGGTCCGCGCACAAGGTTTTCCGCCGACAATGAAAAAGGCCGACTTGTTCTGAAAGGTCCGGCGAAACTTATTATCAACCCGGAGGCACTATGAAACTGGCAGCGCTCATCACAGCCTTCACCACTCTGTACGCCTGTACGTATACGGGTGCGTACGCACAGGAGCTGATTAAAACTTCCCAAGGCGCAAAACCTGTCGAAATCACTGCCGACAAAACACTGGAATGGGATCGTAACAGCAAAAACTTTACCGCCAACGGCAATGCCAAAGCGAAGCAGGGCGATACCTCCGTGGAGGCTGATGTACTGAAAGCCCGCTACCGTTCCACCAGCCAGAAATCAATTGATGTACGTGAACTGGAAGCCATAGGCAACGTGGTTTTAACATCCAAAGACAGCAAGGCATATGGTGACCGGGCACTATACAGCCTTGATACCAACCTGGCGGTTATGACCGGCGGCAATCTTAGTATGACTGCCCCCAATGGCACAGTTACAGCGCAGGAACGCTTCGAATACTGGACGGAAGAGGGCCGGTTGGAAGCCATCGGCGATGCCGAAATTCATCACAAGGATGAAAAAGGCCAAACGAACACATTAAAAGCCGATCACTTTACGGCCTTTCTGACGGAAGATTCCAACGGTAAACAGGCTTTGAAAACACTGGAAGCCAAAGGCAATGTGGTCATTACGACCCCGGCGGAAACACTGGAAGGCACGTATGGCATTTATGATGCGCTGAAACAAACGGCAGAAATTACAGGCGGCGTCACCATTACCCGCGGCCCCAATACGCTGGAGGGGGAAAGTGCCTCCGTTGATTTAAAAACCGGGGTCAGCACCCTGACCGGCAGCGGCACGGCGGATGGACAGGTGCGCGGTGTATTTTACCCTGAAACAGCCCCCAAAGAGGAAACAGCATCACCATGAGCTTCTGGATTGACTGGATCACCGTAATCTCCCTTGTCTTTTTAGCGGCCGCCGCGCCGGGGCCTGATTTCATTATGATCATACGAAATGATCATACGAAATTCCGTTTTGCATTCCCGCCGTGCCGGTATTATTACGGCATTTGGTCTGGCGTGCGGGGTCGCTGTTCATACGCTTTATTGCGGGCTTGGCATTGCCACGCTGATCAGTCAGTCAGCTACCTTGTTCATGGCCTTGAAATATATCGGCGCAGCCTATTTGATCTATATCGGCTTTAAAGCCTTACGTTCAAAGGGGTATGCGGATATGAAAGTGGTGAGCGAAACTGACGTACAGCAAAGCACGTACAGCGGGTACAGGGCGTGGCGCGATGGGTTCTTTACTAATTTGCTAAACCCCAAAGCAACCATGTTCTTTCTGGCTTTGTTCACGCAGATTATCAAACCCGATACGCCTGCCATCATGGTGGCCCTTTATGGCCTCAGCGCCTCAGCTGTCACCATAATCTGGTTTTCCAGCGTTGCCAGCGTGCTAAATCAGCGCCATATCCGCCGCGCCTTTTTGAAATTTGCGGGCTGGATCGATAAAATCTGCGGTGTGTTTATGATAGGGCTTGGCATTCGTCTCGCGATCAGTAAAATAGGATAATATGGTAAGTTTTCAATCATCGCCGCATTTAAGAGAAGTGCCGAAAGGGCTTTGCGTTCAGCACATCTCCAAAAGCTATAAGAACCGTCCGGTCTTGCGCGATGTGTCGCTGCAAGTACAGCGCGGTGAAGCCGTGGCGCTTTTGGGTCCCAACGGCGCCGGGAAAACCACCTGCTTTTATATTGTCACCGGACTGATCGCGCCGGATGGCGGAACCATTCGCCTGAACGGGGAAGATGTCACAAGCCTGCCCATTTACCGCCGCTCCCGCTTGGGGATTGGCTATCTACCGCAAGAATCCTCTATTTTCCGCGGGCTTAATGTGGAAGACAATATCAACGCCGTGCTGGAAGGGCAGGATTTAAATGAATCCAAGCGCACCCAGCTGCTGGAGGAATTACTGGCGGAATTCGGCGTGGAACATTTACGCCGCACACCATCCGTGGCTCTCTCGGGCGGGGAATGCCGCCGGGTGGAAATTGCCCGCGCACTGGCTGCGCGCCCTGATTTTATCATGCTGGATGAACCGCTGGCGGGGATTGATCCGATTGCCGTAAGCGAAATCCGCGAGCTGATTGCGCATTTAAAAACACGCGGCATCGGCGTGCTGATCACCGACCACAATGTGCGTGATACACTCGGCATTGTTGACCGCGCTTATATCCTGCATGATGGCAAGGTCCTGATGGAAGGCAGCCCGGAAGATATCGTGGGTAATGAGGATGTTCGCCGCGTTTACTTAGGCGAAGGGTTCAGCCTTTAAAGCGGGGCGTCATCAAAACGCAGCGCTTCCTCCAATTTTCCTATGTCGGATTCAGGAACAGCCTGCTTTACTTCCTCCATCAGGAAAAGTAAGAGATCGCCAAATTCTCCTTTAAAGGACTGCAACGTGCCATCCCCCTGTCTTCTAAGGCCGATAGACATGATGGCTGCAAAATGGGATGAAAACGGGCAGCGTGTGCCCCCTCGCCTATCGCTACGAAAAGCCTGTTTTTGAAAAAGGCTCACCAGAGAATCTCTCAGGCCTTGTTTAGTTATTTCCCCATACCTCTGAAAACTATGCGCCATAATGGGCGATAGATCGTGCACAAAGGAAAAGCTGCTTCCCGCCTTAATAAACTCAAGAAAGGCGGCACTTAAATGGCCATCCTTTGTGGTATGCCAATAATCGTTGAACAGAAAATTTTCAGGAAAATCTTTCTTACGAAGCTCGAATTTCTTATCTTTGCTGTATTTGTGAAACTTCTCTCGCACAACATTTAAATAGTCAATTAAAGCATCCTGCAAAACAGTGATGGCAAAATGGTAATGCGGGTGGGCAGCCATAAATTTTCGCGCCTGTACTGTTTCGGAGGCTTTTAGAGCAAACAGCCATTCCCAGCGGAAACCCGGCGCAGTGGGATCCTTATCTTCAGGCATAAATCCTTTTCGATACTGAGCCACCAAATTTCCCGTACGCGGATCAGGCAGCTTGCTTTTTAAAGCAAACTTCATGGCTCTTTCGTAAGCTTCCTGCGGCTGAGAAAAATATTGAACAAGAAAAACAGGAAATGCTTTGTACAGAAAAGGCTTTTTCAAAATTTCTGAATAGAGCATTTGTTCTTCAGCAGTTAGATAAGCGAAAAACTTTTCTTCCCGTTCAAGGGAAGAAATTTGTAAATCCAGTTCCGCGATAATATCGTTGAATAGGGAGTTTTTGTCGTTCATGTACGTGATATTACAAAAAATTATAACATTATGTCAAATAATATTCTGGCAGAATCTTAGCCCTTTTCATGCTATCCTGAAGGTATGAGTGGTATTTTCCAGCGCCAGGATATCCGGCAATCTCAAAGTTTGGTTATGACTCCCCAGCTGCAGCAGGCTATCAAGCTGTTGCAGTTATCGAATATTGAGCTGGCGGAATTCATCGAAGAAGAAATCGCCCAAAACCCTTTGCTGGAAAAGGATGAGCGTAGCCCCGACGATGCGCCGGATGACACGGCGGAAGCATCATCATCTGATGAAAAAGATTCCATGGATGACGCGTTTGACAGCGCTTATGAAGACGAAGCCCCTGCCGGGTCCCAGGACTTTGACGCGGGCGTTGCCACAATCGGTGCCGGGGGTAACAGCAAATTTGAAGATGATGACGAAGGCTTTGAAAGCCGTCTTGAAACAGAAAAAACCCTGCGCGAACATTTGCAGGAACAGCTTTTTGTTTCGTGCGAAGATGGGCGCGACCGCATGATTGGCGGGCTTTTGATCGACATGCTGGATGAAGGCGGTTATTTGCGCGGCGGTCATGAGGAACTGGCGGAGCAGCTGGGTTGCAGTCTCGAACGGCTGGAGCGCATTCTGGATATCCTGAAGGGTTTCGACCCCACCGGCGTTTTCGCAGCCGATCTGGCGGAATGTCTGGCCCTGCAACTGGATGAGCGCGGCGCGCTGGATGAACCCATGCAGCTGCTCTTGGACAATTTGAGCCTGCTCGGCCAGCATGATTTGAAAAAACTGGAAACCGTATGCGGTGTGAATTCGGCGTATCTGGCTGATATGGTGGAGGAAATCCGTTCCCTCAACCCCCGCCCGGCGGCGGAATTTGACCATCTGGTGGTACAAACCGCTATCCCCGATGTACTGATGAAGCGCCTGCCTAAAAACCTTGGCGGCGGCTGGAAAGTGGAGCTAAATACCGACACCCTGCCCCGCGTGCTGGTGAACAACGAATATTACACGACTGTTTTAAATGCTGCCAAAGGCAAGGAAGACCGCGAATACATCACGACCCAGATGCAAAACGCCAGCTGGCTGGTGCGGGCCATGGATCAGCGGGCGCAAACCATTTTGAAGGTGGCGTCCGAAATTATCGAGCAGCAGGAAGCTTTTTTTACATTCGGGATTGAATTCCTGCGCCCCTTAAAGCTTGCTGATATTGCCGAAGAAATCGGGATGCATGAAAGCACTGTTTCACGTGTAACCACGGGCAAATATATCGGCACGCCGCGCGGTATTTTTGAGCTGAAATACTTTTTCTCGACCGCGCTCGGCGGGGAAGACGGCGGCATGGCCCACAGCGCCGAAGCCGTAAAGGCGCGCATTAAAAACCTGATTGACGCCGAAGACCCCAAGAAAATTTTATCAGATGATAAAATCGTTGATCATTTGCAAAAAGAGGGCATAGACATCGCCCGCCGCACAGTCGCTAAATACCGGGAATCCATGAATATTGGCTCCTCCACACAGCGGCGAAGGCAAAAAGCCCATAAATAATCCTGCATTTTAATAATATGTAAATTCTTATAATTGAACTGTTAACCTTTTTTATGATCTAATAAAGTATATATAAATCAATGAACCAACCAAATTATCAGGACAAAATCTCATGAAACCGGATATTCACGGAAAGCAGATTGACGTGGGCGATGCACTCCGCACCCATGTTGACGAAAAAATCAGTGACATTAACAGCAAATATTTCAACCATGTGACATCTGTGAAAGTCATTTTTTCGCGCGAAGGCCATGGTCATGGCATGATCCGCGTGACGATATCTTATCAGGTCGGTAAAAATATCATGATCAACGCCGAAGGTCAGGCAGGTGATGCCTACGCCGCGTTTGACGAGGCCGTGGAACATGCCTCCAAGCGCCTGCGCCGCTATAAAAAACGCCTGCGTGATCACCATGATCGCACGGAAAAAACCCCGGAAACCGAAATCACCAAGCACAGGATTATACTCTGGCCCTTGAATCCATCCATGAAAGTGCCGAGGAACAGGATAACGCCGGAGATGAAGGCCATGCCCCGGTTGTGGTTGCCGAAATGACGACCCATATCGAAACCATGAGTGTTTCCGAAGCCGTTATGCGCCTTGATTTAAGCGGTCAGGGGGCGCTGATGTTCCGCAATTCCAAGAATCAGAATTTAAACATGGTTTACCGCCGTCTGGACGGTAATATCGGCTGGATCGACCCGATCGAAAAAAAAAGCTGAAAAAGCGGCCTAAAGGTTTAATTTCCTGAAATATCAAGCATGCCGGCCCCCTTGATGGGGCCGGTTTTGCCTTTCTGGGCCAGAACGATGATTTTATCAGCCTCAGGCGGGTATAAAAAATCGACATCTCTCACCCCGGCAGCGCCATCCCAGATACCACCGTTCTGCTCGCTCACAACAGCGTTGGTATAGGTGACCGTACGCGCCCCCTGTTTTCACCGGAACGAATAGGCTGTACAAGCGCCCCCCTCACTCCGTAAACCCACAACATATAAGGCCCACCAGATAATTCTGGCAATGAGAGGGATAGTTTTTGTGGATGGCGATCCACTGTGATTGTTGACAGGGCAGAGGCTTTTGAGATCGCGCGGGAAAGGCGTGATTTGTCTGAGCCCACGAATTCCTCCCCGCCATTGACCACCATTTGCGGAGTATAAACACGCGATGAGCTGCGCTCAGCTGCGTAATTACGCTGGCGCTCCGTGGCAAAACTCTTGGAAAGTGTATCTTTCCACCCCAAATGATCCCAATAAGTGACATGAAACCCCAAAGCAATCACACCCGGTCTTTGTGCGATATCCTTTAAAACCTTGTCGGCCGCCGGACAAGAAGAGCAGCTTTGCGAAGTAAAGAGCTCCACCACCACCGGATCTTCGGAAAACGCCGCCCAGCCATTTGCTGTATAGATAAGCCCCGCCATAACAGCACTTGTAAAAAATATAAGAAGTATCCATTTCATATCTAAAATTTCGGGGGATAGCCCCGGAAGGTTACTGGACTTTTTCATCACAGTTTCGTCTTATAAACATCATGTCGTTTCAGAATAGAATCGTTACCGTTTTCGGGGGCACCGGCTTTGTCGGTCGTCAGATTGTGCGTGAACTGGCGCAGCTGGGCGCACAAGTTAAGATCGCCACGCGCGTACCGGAACGCGGCTATTTCCTGAAACCTTGCGGACATATCGGACAGGTTGTGCCCGTGGTTTGCGATTATTCCAGCAAGGAAAGTGTTCGTGCTGCCATTCAGGGCAGTCATTGGGTGATAAATTGCATCGGCATATTGCACGAAAAAAAGCGCGGCGATTTTGACCGTGTTCATGCCGGCCTTCCCGGAACCATTGCCAAAGCCTGCGCAAAAAATGGGGTGGGGCGGTTTGTTCATATCTCTGCCCTTGGCATTGAAAAAGCGTCATCCCGCTATGCGATTAGCAAAAAAGAAGGCGAAAAGGCCGTACGTTCCGCTTTTCCAAAAGCTACAATTCTGCGCCCGTCCGTTATTTTTGGTCCGGACGATAATTTCTTCAATATGTTTGCCGGTATGGCCGAAATTCTGCCGTTTCTGCCCTTGATCGGTGGCGGGGAAACCAGATTCCAGCCCGTTTACGTGGGCGATGTGGCCGATGCCGTTGTCAAAAGCCTGACATTGCCGGAAGAATCAAAAGAAAACCCGCTGGGTAAAACTTATGCTTTGGGTGGCCCTCATGTTATGAGCTTCCGCGAAATATATGAAACCCTGTTCCGGGAAACGGGCCGCCGCCGCGCACTTGTTGCCCTGCCGTGGGGGATTGCCAAGATACAGGCATCCTTCATGGAATTTTTGCCAAACCCGCCTTTGACCCGTGATCAGGTGGAACAGCTTAAATATGATTCCATTGTGCCGGAAGGCGCTGACACATTGGATAATCTGGGCATAACACCCACGGCGGCAGATTTAATTCTGCCCCGTTATTTAAGCCGTTACCGGCCCGGCGGACGTTTTGGAAAAGCAAGATCTGCCTGAAAACTTGATTTTTACCCGCGCTTGAGAGTAAGACAGTGTCATATTTCTATGGAAAGATGAGTATTATGAAGAAAAGCCTTTATCTGACGGTTTTAGCGCTCTGCGCTCTTGGGGTTTCTTTTGCCAGCTCTGCGGCTCTAGCGGGCTTGAGCGAGAACATAGCTGTAGTGGTTAATAATCAGGCTATATCACAATCTGATGTCAATGACCGCATGAGGCTTATCATGGTATCTTCCGGCTTGCAGGACACACCGGAAATTCGTGAAAAACTGATCCCGCAGATCACATCGGTACTGATTGATGAACAGCTGCGCCTGCAGGAAGGCGAAAAAATTGAAGCTGAAATTACGCAAGAACAAATAGACGCCGGTTTTAAACAGATCGCTGATCAAAACAAAATGTCACCCGATCAATTCAAACAGGTTCTAAAACAAAGCGGCATTAACGTGGCCACAATGGAACGCCAGATCCGCTCTCAGATCGCCTGGACAAAGGTTATGCAGGCAAAAATCAAACCGAAAATTCAGGTGCGTGAAACCGATGTGGAAGACGCCATCGAACGCATGCGCGCCAATATCGGCAAAACGGAATATCTGGCAGCCGAAATTTTTCTGCCTGTTGATATTCCAGCCGATGAAGCCAACGTTCGCCAACTGGCAAGCCGCCTGTCCTCTGAAATCAAAAGCGGCAAGGCGCCTTTCTTTCAGGTTGCCCGCCAGTTTTCACAGTCTGCCGGGGCTTCGCGCGGCGGCGATATCGGCTGGGTTCAGGAAGATCAGCTGGCGCCGGAAGTCGCCGAAACCATGGCCAAGCTGGACCTTAATCAGGTTAGCGCGCCCGTTCGTTCGCTCAGCGGCTACCACATCGTGCTCTTGCGTGAAAAACGCGAAATCAAGGAAGAAAACATTCCCGGCAAACAGGCCATGATCAACTTGATCGGAACGGAGCGTCTAGAACGCATGCAGCGCCAGTACTTCCTTGACCTAAAAACCGCCGCCTTCATCGACAGCCGTGTCTGATAAACCGGATCTGCCGCCGCTGCGCGAGGTTATCAGGCAATATGGCCTGCGCGCCGAAAAAAAGCTGGGGCAGAATTTCCTGCTTGATTCCAATATTACCGATAAGATTGTCCGCAGCGCGGGCGATCTGGGCGGCGTTCATGCCGTTGAAATCGGCCCCGGCCCCGGCGGTCTAACGCGCTCAATACTGGCCAGCAAGGCGGCGAGCGTGACCGCGATTGAATTCGATCAGCGCGCCGTTACGGCCCTGCAGGATTTAAAGCGCGTTTATCCTGATCGCTTGCATATTATTCACGGCGATGCACTGGAAGCCGATTTAACGGCGCTTGTGCCAGCCCCGCGCGCGGTGATCGCCAACTTGCCCTATAACATCGCGACACCCTTGACGCTTGGCTGGCTAAGGCAAATACGCAGCAACCCAGAAAACGCCTTTCGCTCGATGACGCTGATGTATCAGAAGGAAGTGGCAGAACGCCTTTGCGCCGCGCCAAACACCAAGGCTTACGGCCGCTTGTCGGTAATCACCGGATGGTTATGCGCGGCCAAACGGGTTTACGATTTACCGCCATCGGCCTTCACACCGCCGCCGAAAGTGACATCCAGCGTTGTGCATTTCACGCCGCGCGCACTTCCCGATAATCATCCTACCTTTGAACAGGTAGAAAAATTAACAGCTCTGGCCTTTGGGCAACGCCGCAAAATGATCCGCGGGCCGTTGAAAGATTATATGGCGATTATTGAAGCCCTTGGCATACCGGAAACAGCGCGGGCGGAAGAACTGGGCATTGAGCAGTTTTTAGCCATTGCGAAGCAGACTTAAGACGGATTTTAAGACCGGGCCAGAACCTCTTTAATGTCCCGCACCAGACGGGGGCCCTTATATATAAGCCCTGTATAAAGCTGCACCAGATTGGCCCCGGCCTTGAGCAGGCGCACGGCATCATCACCACTTTGCACGCCGCCCACGCCGATGAGCGGCACTTTCGGCCCGGCAAGGGCGCGCATTTCAGACATCATAAACAGCGATATCGGCAACAAACCGGGGCCACTATAACCGCCGGCAACCATGCCCTGATAGTTACGGGGCCACTCAAATTCGCCCGCATCCTTGAGCAAGGCCCGCTTGTCATGCGGTACGGTGTTTGTGGCAATAAAGCCTGCCGCCCCAGCCTCCAACGCCGTATGCACCAGCATTTTAAGGACATCCGCATCATCTGTTGGCCCCAGCTTGACCATCACCGGGCAATTACCCGCGCCATTACGCGCTGCGCGGATATGGCTTTTCAGGCTTTGCAGCGTATCGCCCAAATCTTCCGCCGTATTGGGGCAGGAAATATTGAGGGCGATATAGGCAGCATAGGGTGCCACCAACCCTGCCAGTTGCTCAAAATCCTCTGCCTTCCCTTCTGTTGAGGCAATACTGACCCCCACCGGCATTGTATTTCTTGTATCCTCCGTAAAGCGGCGGAGATTGCGTACAAACACATCCGGCCCGCGCGAAGGCAGGCCCAGCCAATTGATCACTGAATTTTGCTTTGGCAAACGCCAAAGGCGCGTGCCGGTATTCCCCTTGCGCGGTGCGGGCATCAACGTGCCTGCCTCAACAAACCCGAAACCGATGCGCTGCCAGCCGGGCAAAGCCTCGGCCTGCTTGTCAGCCCCGGCGGATAACCCCACCGGATTGGAAAATTCCCGGCCCAAAATCTGCACACGCAAAGAGCCGGCATCCGGTGGACATGCCGGAACAAGCCTGGATTTCAAAGCCCATAACGCAGCCTTATGCGCCGTTTCGGGGGGCAAAAGTAAAAGCGGGTTCATGGGCAGCATCATAGGCCGTTTTTTAACCTTGGGAAGGAATATTCCGCATGACCACGCAGCCATATTCATCCAACGCTTGCAAAACCTCGCCATGCGCGCTCAGGTCAAACTGACGCAGATATTTTTCCGGCTTTTGGTAGGGAAGCTCCAGCGCGCGGAAATCGCCGCAGGTGTCGGGAACGCGGTTTGTAATATAAACCGCAAAAGTGGGAGCCTGTTCATCCACACCCAGATTAGAGAGCGTTTCCACATCAATCGTATACTGCCCCGGAACGGGATCTATAACGAACGCCTTCACGACCTCATGCTCCTTTGGCGAAACTGTAGGGATACTGCTTATTTCACGGGCATAGCTCGAAACAGACAAACCGCAGATCGTCAGACAGGAGAGAAGGACCAATGTATATCGTCTCATTTTATTCTCCATAATACTGATCTTACGATTAATCTAGACCATAAGTTCCGAAAGGGAATTATTTTTATAAAAAATTATTTGGCTGTGTTATGAAGCTGTTATGTCCGATGACCGCTTCCGTTCATTGTTGTCTCCTGAGGTGCAAGCTTTTATACGCGCGCATGAGGGCGATGATATTGCCGCGCTGGCGCTGAAAAAACCGCCAGAGCCTGATTGGCCTTACCGCGATATGTTGGAACAGATCAAATCCCGCCGGAAAGCCGCTGACAAACTGGCGGCGTGGCTGGATATACCCGGCTTTCTGTTCCCAGCACCGGATACGGTGGAACAGGCCTCTTCCCTCGCCACTGCGCGTTATAAAGCCGGGCTGGTGAAAGCACACCGCTTTACCGATCTGACCGGCGGCAGCGGCGCCGATAGCTGGATCTGCGCAGAAAAAGGCGCTTCCGGGATTGTGATAGAACGCAACCCAGAGAGCGCCGCGCTACTGGCCCATAATTTCAAGCTAACCCACCCGGGCCGGGTTAAGGTGATGACAGGGAATGCCGAAGATATCCTGCCCACTCTGCCGCGGACTGATCTGATCCTGATCGACCCGCAGCGGCGCGAAGGCAGCAAACGCGGGATTTTTAGATTAGCGGACGGATCGCCCCATATTCTGGAACTGCTACCCGCGCTGCGCGATAAAACGCGCTATGTGCTGCTGAAAACCGCGCCACTGCTGGATATCACCCAAACGCTGGAAGTCTTGCCCTGCGTGCGTGAAGTACACGTGCTGGAACGCAGCGGGGAATGCAAGGAAGTGCTGTACCTGATTGATTTTGAATCGGACGAAGCTGCCCCGCCCGTTATCACTGCGGCGAGCCTGGCTGAAGACGGCACGAACCTGCATACAATAAGCTTCACAACGGCAGAGGAGGAAAACGCGCCGCTGACAACGGTAGCCCCCGCAGATTACCTGTTCGAACCCGGCCCAGCCTTCATGAAAGCCGGGTGTTTCAAGCTGATGGCGGCACGTTACGGCTTGGCGAAACTGGCACATCATACGCATCTTTACACGGGCGCAAGCCCCTGCCCCGATTTTCCGGGCCGTAGTTTCAAGATTGCACAGATTTTACAGGCACGTAAAGACGCCGTAAAGGAAGTCCTGCCTGCACTCAAAGCCAATCTCAGCATCCGTAATTTTCCGGCAAGCGTGGAGGATTTACGCAAGAAACTGAGCCTTAAAGATGGCGGTGATGATTATCTTTTTGCCTGCACACTGGAAAACGGTGAAAAAACCCTGATCCATGCCAGAAAATTTTAATATTTTCGTTTCTCATCAAGACTTTGCCGTTGACGGAACCCGCGGCTTCAGGCACTCTACGACTCATTCTCAAGTTTAACGTACGGAAGAGGGCCTAGAACGCCATGACCAAATCGGAACTGATCCAACGTCTTGCTGAACGCAACCCCCATTTATATTTGCGCGATATTGAAAAAATCGTCGATACGGTATTTGAGGAGATTTCCCAGGCTCTGGTACGCGGTAACCGTGTTGAGCTGCGTGGTTTTGGCGCATTTTCCGTTAAACACCGTGAAGCCCGCACAGGCCGCAACCCGCGCACGGGTGAGACGGTTCATGTGGAATCAAAACGCCTTCCTTTCTTTAAAACAGGCAAAGGCCTGCGCGAAAAACTGAACGAAGGTTAAGAAAGGAGCGGCAGCGGAGATGGTTTTCCTCCGGGCCATTCTCGGAATTACTGCCGCCCTTGTGCTGGTTACCTTTGCCGTTTTAAACCGTGCCCCTGTGGCACTAATCTGGGCGCCGTTCCAACCGCCTTATACCGTTCCGCTCTATGCCGCAATATTAGGCTCCGCCCTGTTTGGATTTTTCTGGGGAGCGCTGGCCGTATTCCTAAGCCATAGCCGCATACGCCGTGAACGCCGCGCCCAGAAAAAAGAACTGCGCCGCCTTGAAAAAGAATTACAAACCCTGATGAAACCCCAAATTCCCGGCCTGCACACCGAAGGCCGTCCCCTAGAATGGTGATTGATGATGCTTCTGGACCCCCGTATTTTCTGCGCGATTGATACTGATGACCTGGATAGGGCTTTGCAGCTTGTCCGCGGGATTGCTCCCGTCACGGGCGGTGTCAAACTCGGTATGGAATTCTTTAATTCACACGGCCCGCAAGGGGTTGATAAAGTCATCCACGAAGCCCCGGAAGCGGCGCTGTTTATAGACCTGAAATTCCACGATATCCCTAACACAGTGGCAGGCGCCATCCGCACATTAAGCAAACGATTCCGTCCGACCTATATTAATGTTCATGCATCCGGCGGGCTGGATATGATGAAAGCAGCAAAGGATGCTTGTGATCCCGGCGTTAAACTGCTGGCAGTTACGATGCTGACCTCGCTGGATGAACGTTGCCTTCACGATATCGGCTATCAGGAAGGGCTGTCTGATCGCGTGGCGCAAATGGCGCTGCTGGCGCAGGAAGCCGGAGCCGCAGGCGTTGTCTGCTCTTCCCATGAAATTCAGACTTTACGCGCCACCTGCGGCCCTGAATTTGTGCTGATGGTTCCGGGTATTCGTCCACTGGAAGCCGAACGTAACGACCAGAAACGCGTCATGACGCCGCAGCGTGCGATTGAACTGGGCGCCAGCCACCTTGTCATCGGCCGCCCGATCACGCAGGCTGATAACCCAGCCGAAGCCGCCAAAGCATTGCTGAACAGTTTCTAATCATCATGACATCTGTAAAAATCTGCGGTCTTTCCAAACCCGATACTTTAAAAGCCGCCGTCAGTGCCGGAGCCCGATTCGTGGGATTTGTGTTTTATTCTTCCTCGCCCCGCAATGTAGTGCCCGATATCGCGGCATCGCTGGCCCGCGAAGTGCCGACAGGCGTGCGGAGTGTCGGGTTATTCGTTGACCCCGATAACGCCCTGCTAGATCAGGTTTTGGGCGCTGTGCCGCTTGATATGGTCCAGCTGCATGGTAACGAGCCCCCGGCCCGCGTGGCAGAAATCCGGGCCCGCACAGCGATGCCGGTCATGAAAGCGATCCGCGTAGCCGGTATCAACGATCTTGCCCTCGTCCCCGCTTATGGGGAAACAGCGGACTGGCTGTTATTCGATACAAAAATAGACGGCGAACAGGGCGGCACGGGCCGTGCGTTTGACTGGAGCATATTAAAAGGCCGCACATTTAAAAAGCCGTGGATGCTGGGCGGCGGGCTTCATGCCGGGAATGTGGGGGAAGCCTTAAAGCTTCTGAGGCCTGATGCCGTTGATGTTTCCAGCGGCGTAGAAAGTGCGCGCGGGGTGAAGGATGCCGCAAAAATAAAAGCGTTTATCGAGGCCGTGCGGAAAGCAGCGTCTTAGGCGGCGTCAGCAATATCCTTCAGGAAAGATTCCACGAATTTCCGATCAAACGGCACAGGTTCAGATTCCTGCCAGATCAGCTGGTGCTGAGCTGTCATCATCGCTGCCATTTCTGCGCTTTCCATGATGAATCCGTAGCTTTCGGCGCGGGAGGAAATAAACAGCACGCGGCTGCCATATACCCAATATCCCATCGAAAATTCAGCGCCCAGCGGCGCATAGCGCAGTTCGCCTTTAAATTCCGGACCCCAGCCCAAATACGGATGGGCCGCGATATCCACGCCCTGGCCGCGCGGCCACAGGCCCTTGACCTGAATATTCTTGCGGATGCGGCGCATGTTATAACGGGCGAATACATCATGCCCCACGGCATCCAGCACCGTTTGAATGGGGAGCAGAGAATAGGTTTGCGAGCCTTCGGGGATGCGCAAGATATCCTCCAGCGCTGCTTCCAAAGCCGCTGTCCCTTCAAAAAACTGCATGCGCGGGCGCATAAGATTAAGCCCGGCGCGTTTTTCCAGTTCCGGCAGGATCTGATCCAGCGATTGTTCCTTGCGGCGCATATCCATGATACGGCGGCGGTAAAGAACGCGGATTTTTGCCGGTGGTTCGGGTGCGAATATTTTGACCCCGCCTTTGGCACTTTGCGTCACCAATCCGGCCTGCACCAGACGGTCCAGATATCCATATAAAGTGGGGCGCGCCTGACCCGTGATCTTGGCCAGGTCACCAGCAGTTTGCGGACCAGAATCGAGCAAAGACAGATAAGTTTTGGACTCTTCTTCTTTAAACCCCAGCGTATCGAAAATATCTTGAAGCATGAAAAAACAATAGTCGAGCTGTCGGAATAGCGCAACAGCTATTCAAAGGGTGATTTCACCTGTATGAAATCATTCTTTCCAATTACGGCGCTTCACGGTATAACAAGCGCCATGACTTTGAATTCCTTTATGAACGGGCCTGATGATCGCGGACATTTCGGCGCTTATGGTGGGCGTTATGTCGCGGAAACCCTGATGCCGCTGATTTTAAGCGTTGAACAAGCCTATAAGGAAGCCAAAGCAGACCCGGCTTTCTGGGCGGAATTTGAGCATCTGGCGAAGCATTATGTGGGCCGCCCGTCACCGCTTTACTTCGCATCTGAGGCCACCAAACACTTTGGGGGCGCAAAGATTTACTTCAAGCGCGATGAGCTGAACCACACGGGCGCGCATAAAATCAACCACTGCATCGGGCAGGTGCTGCTGGCCCGCCGGATGGGAAAAACTCGCATTATCGCGGAAACCGGGGCCGGGCAGCACGGCGTGGCGACTGCCACCGTCTGCGCGCTCTTCAAAATTCCCTGCACGATTTTCATGGGCGCGACCGACGTTGAGCGGCAGAAACCCAATGTGTTTCGCATGAAACTGCTCGGCGCGGAAGTTATTCCGGTAACATCCGGTGCAGGCACCTTGAAAGACGCCATGAACGAAGCGATGCGCGACTGGGTTACCAATGTGCATGATACGTATTACCTGATCGGTACGGTGGCGGGGCCGCACCCCTTCCCCATGATGGTACGTGATTTCCAGAGCGTAATCGGTCGCGAAACGCGCCAGCAGATGATGGAAGCCGAAGGCCGGCTGCCCGATACGCTGGTGGCAGCCATCGGTGGCGGGTCGAATGCGCTGGGGCTGTTTCATCCGTTTCTGGATGACCCGCAAATCATCATGCATGGGGTTGAAGCAGGCGGTCATGGAGTCGAAACAGATCAACACGCG
>JAJOJU010000008.1 GCA_021208265.1 Alphaproteobacteria bacterium
AAAAGTACGGTGATTTTTGGAAGAAATATGGGTTTATTTTAGTTTTATTGTATCACTTTGTGGGTTGGCTATTCGCTGGGTTTCTGTTGGGTATGTTCCTGCCGGCAACATCGGGGCGCAACACAAAAATGCAAAGAGCGAATTATCTTAATACGACAGGTCTTTATTCCGTAGTGAAAAACCCGCTTTATCTAGGGAATTTTATAGCCATGCTGGGTGTTGTTATGTCTCTGAAAGTATGGTGGCTGGTGGCATTGGGATCCCTGACATACTGGATTTACATCGAGCGCGTAATTGTCGCTGAAGAAAAGTTTTTGACTACAAAATTTGGCCAAAGATATATAGAGTGGGCGGCGCGCACACCTATTTTTATTCCTGATTTTCGTTTGTGGAGAGCGCCTGTCATGCCATTCTCCTTTAAAACTGTTTTGCGCCGCGAATATAACGGGCTGATGGCTGTCTGTTCCGCTTTCTTTTTAATGGAAGTGATGGTTGATGTCTTCGTGGAACGTGAACCGGTGATATACTGGCTAAGAGAAGACTGGCCATGGGCCATTATGATGATGACTGGAAGTACTCTTTTCTTCGGGCTTCGTTTCTTAAAGAAAAATACCAGAATGCTACATGTGGCGGGACGTTGAAATAAATGCGCATTCTCCTTGTGGAAGATGATAAGAACCTGGGTAAAGCCACGACAGAAGGATTAAAGGATCTGTATGCCGTGGACTGGGTTTTGTCATCTGAAGACGCTGAAGAAGCGCTGGGAACAACATCTTATGCGATGATTGTTCTCGATATTAATTTACCAGGTGCATCGGGACTAGATCTTTTGGCAGGCTTACGCCGCGGCAAAAAAGCAATTCCGGTATTGCTGCTTACGGCGCGCGATGCGGTGCGTCACCGTGTAGAAGGTTTGAATGCCGGGGCGGATGACTATCTGATTAAACCGTTTGATCTGGATGAACTGCTGGCACGCTGCGCCGCCTTAATCCGCCGCGGCAGCGGTCAGGCTGCGCCCGTTATCAACCATGGTAATATCTCTTATGAAGCCGCGCAGCGCTATGTTGAGAAAGACGGAAAGCCTGTTACGCTTTCCAGCCGCGAACTGGCTGTGTTCGATTGCCTGATCAGAAATGCCGGCAGGCCGGTTTCCAAGGAAAAAATCATGGAGAATGTTTATGACTGGTCTTCTGAGGAAATTGAAAGCAACACGATCGAGGTACATATTGCAGCACTTCGTAAAAAACTGGGGCGTGATCTGATCAAGACAATTCGTGGTGTTGGATATATTATCGCTTCATGAATCGTACGTACTCCCTTCGCCGCCGCCTTATTGTCTGGATCAGTATCCCTATTCTGACGGCGACATTATTTGCCGTTGTGGCCAGTTACTTCTTCACAAGACATGAGATTGAAGAAGTTTACGATGCACAGCTTGTGCATTCCGCCAAGGTTCTTTTGCAGCTAACGCAACATGAAATTCTGGAGGATGAGGATTTTGATCTCGGTCTTGAAAACAAGGATCTTCAGCACCGTTATGAGCGCAATCTTGGTTTTCGTATCTGGGTGGGAAGGGAACTTATCACTCAATCATCCAATACGCTCGATTTAGGAGTGTTTTGAAGCCCCGCCGGGCTTTTCAAATCATAAGTTGGGCAAGCACGACTGGCGATTTTTTGTTTTTCTTGATCCCGCTCACAAAATTAAAATTGAGGTGTCGGAGCGCTATGATATCCGGATCGAGTTGATTATCCAGTTGATGAGCTCACTTCTTATTCCCGCTATTTCTTTTATACCTGTTATCTTTCTTATTATCTGGGTGGGTGTGCGTAAGGTTTTGCAGCCTGTGATTAAAATTTCCGCTGATGTTGACCGGCGGGGCAGTGAAGATCTCTCCCCCATCGCGGGTGATATGCTGCCGCAGGAGATTGCGCCACTGGTACAGGCTACCAATCGGCTTTTTAATCGAATTGAGGAAAGCTTCCGCCGCGAGCGCGAATTTACCGACCATGCTGCGCATGAGCTGCGTACACCGCTGGCTGCTATGAAAACGCAAACGCAAGTTCTGATAAAAAAAGCCAGCCATATGCCGGAATATGCTGAAGGTTTAAGAAATCTTGAGGCGTCAATCAACCGTGCTGCGCATCTGGTAGAACAGCTGCTTTCTCTGGCACGTTTGCAAAATGAGGGTTTGCCGAAGGAAGAAACGGATATTTCGGAGTGTTTGCAAGATGTGCTAACCGAAATCATGCCTCGTGCCCTGGAAAAAAATATTCATATCCATGCCGATATCATAGAGGGCCTAAAAATTTATGGGCACAGCGCTTCCCTTGATATTCTTCTTGGTAATCTTCTGGATAATGCCGTCAAATATACAGCTGAGGGAGGGCGGATCGATGTTTCATTGTCGGATGAAGGGTATCTGATCATAGCGGATACCGGACCGGGACTTTCGGATGAGGATAAAATGCGCGTGTTTGAACGTTTCGTGCGGGCGGATAAAACAGGCCAGAGTGGTAGCGGCCTGGGGCTTTCCATAGCGAAATGGATCGCGGAGACGCATAACATCGATATTTTGCTTAAGGATAATCATCCGCACGGTTTGGTTGTGGAAATGAAATGGGCGGTATAACCATGAATCGTTTGCTTGTTTTTGGTGCTGTTCTTGGCTTTATATCCGTAATTATGGGCGCGCTCGGAGATCACGCACTTGATCTGTCGCCAGAAAAGACCAAGGGCTTTGATACAGCCATACGCTACAATATGCTTTATGCCGTTCTAATTACAGCGTTTGCTCTCAGTCAGCAAAAAGCTCTTATTCTTCCCGGCGTCATTTTCGCATTTAGCGGGGCTCTTTTTTTCTTTCAGCATCTATGCTTCCGTTTTCACGGGCATATCAGTCCTGACCTATCTCACGCCCATAGGTGGTTTGGGTCTGATGGCGGGGTGGATTTCTCTTTTTATCTGTGCCTTGCGAACAAAAGACAGCAGAGCTTAGGGTTATCCGGTGCCATTTTCTTTGATTTATTGCATATGATTAGCGTAAGGCTCGGCGTTTGGTTTGTGTCTACGATGCGATATCTATTTCCGGCTTGGCATCAGTATTAGTTGCCGGGCGTAAAAATCCGCGCACGACATCAAAGGCACGCTGTAATAAAGGCGGCTTGGGAACGGCTCTTGCTCTTAAATCATCATAGCTAACGCCTGAGATGCCGTATTTTTCACAGAATTTTCTATCGCGTGCGAAAGATGTTGATGCCCCTTCCGGCCCGTCAATAAGCAATAACCGGTCTTGCAGCTTTCCAACCTGACGGTCAGCAGCATCAATAATCATATTATCAATAACTTGCCCTCCGGCCCCGATTACCAGCTTTGCGTTATATCTCTGGGCGATGTCATTTACCCCCTTGCCTTGCTGCATCCAGCCTGTGGCATATCCGTGGCCTGTTTTTAAAAGCATGGCATGGCTGATCGTACCTTCGCGGACTTCGCCATGATCAATATGGGTTTCAAGGGTCATGAGCCCTATGACCGGGATTTTTTTATTGGGAGGAAGTTGGGCATTCCGTTCTTCAGTCAGTGCATGAACAATTTTTTCAAAGCCAAAATCGGTGCCGCCTGTCATGAAGGCATGTGTAGAGCCATCAATACTGAAAATAAGCGCGCGAAGTGCTTGTTCAGTTTTAATGACATTTTCTTCGGAAACCTGGCGTTTTTCATCATCCCATCCTTTTGAGCCACCGAAAAATCCGATAATTTTTTTTGTTTTCAAGCAGCGCATGTATTTCGGTTTCATTGGTGCTGATGCCAAGTGCATGGAGGCCATCAAATAAATGTTTTATGTGGTTTTGTGTACTCTCTTTCTTGGTGGCAGCCGTGTCTTTGGTGTGATGGGGGGTTCCGTCAGGCCCTGTATATACAGCATCTTCCGCCATCTGGTTGAATGGATCGACGCCTCTGGCTTTACACGTAGCCTCATATTGTTTCCAGATTGCTATCTTGGCGGCGAAGCGGGCGTCTTCCTCTTCTAAAAGGGCCATTTCTGAACGTTGCACATGCTCCAGATCTTTATCGCTTAGACCATATTCACGGGCGACAGCCAGTTCACGGGGAATGCTGGTGCCATACATGCCGTATCCGTCCGTGGCGATACAAGCGGGGATATCGTTTTCAACAAAATTATGGAAGGTTTTTCTAAGATCCTTGGCAAAGGCAAGAAGATAGTTCGAGGAAAGGCACTTGTTGCTGATGGCTCCTATACGTTTCATCAATGCCAGTGTTTCATCATAAAGACCGTATCGACCATGCCCCATAATCACTTTCAACTGATCACAGTATTTGCCTTGTATGGGGCTGTCTTCGGAACCGGATGCGATGATTATTTTACCGTTTTCATCGTATTCTCTTTCTATATTACGCAAGCATCATCAACAATTTGCAAGCCTTCATGCACATTATTATGGTCCCATTTGCTCAGCCGTTTTGGGTCGCATGAATAGTAGGGATTTTCACCGCCATGAATATGCATGTGAAAATAAGGGACGTGTTCGCGCGCGTATTTTATCAGGCGTGTAAGGGGGGTTTTTAGATCGCGGATGGGGTTTGTTTCGTCACCCATCACATCTACCCCGATTATATAGGGGCTTTTAAGTAATGGGAGAAGCCGTGAGACTTCATCTTCATTCCATTCAAGATCCGAATGGCGCCATAGTGACGCGAGAAATCTGATCTTTACGCCGGTTTCCTTTTCTATTGCCGGTAAAAAACGGTGCAAGTCACGCACACGGTCCATATTTGTAATGATGCCCGCATCAAAAAGCGTGGCATATTGTACGCCTTGTTCTTTATACCGTTGCGCAATCCTGTGGAGAATGGCGCGAAACATGTCAGGGTGCTTCGTAACGAAGGCTCTGTTGCCGTAGACTTTTTCCATTTCATCGAACAGATTCTGTTTGTCCGTGTTCATGGCAAGATGTTGTTCCAGCTTGTCGCGATCTTTTTCACTGAGATGCCGGATAGATATTTGTTGTTCGCCATGGAAACCGAATTCGGTTTTCCTTTTTTGATATAGGTCTCTATGTCAATGCCAAGCTTACCGAGGACATCAAGTTTGATGGGCAAGTTATACTCCATCCCCAGATCCATAATGTCCTGCGGGTCGAGTACGCCGGCGAAATGCGCGTGTGTATCAGTTTTAAGAGACATATTTGTTATCCCGGCACGGTTTCCCGGCTACCAATAAGCAGCGGATCGTGATAAGTGGATGCATAAATGGGACATCCCGCACATTATTTGACATAATATTAATTTTCTGTTAGTGTCAACCCCATTGTTACCATAACGATACATAACATGATTTAAAAAAGGGTTTAAAAAATGCATGTTAGCTATGAGAATACAGGCCTTGAAAGCAAATCTGATTTCGTAAAAGGCTTTATTAGCAATCCTCTGGAAACCTATAAAGAAATAGCGCAGCGCCTTAAGCAATATGGCCCGCTTGCCCCCATGCCTGAATTTGAACCCGCCGTTAGATTTCTTCAGGAAGAGCTTTGCGCTACCGATATCATAGAGTTTTGTAAGCAAAATCCGTTTGCGCAGGCCCAGAGAGACCTGTGCCTTAATGCTTTGTGGCATGTTGATCTGGATTTTTCCGTTTCCCCGGACACGGGCGGATATCATCAGCACAAACCCCCGGCTTCAGGGCGCTTCCCTTATCAAGCGACATTAAAAGCAATCGAGGATGCAATCACATTTTTTGACAGTTATGAACGATCACGCAAGCGCGGTCATGATACGCACTATCAGCTTGACCGTTATCGCTATCACGGTTTGACTCTGCCTCATCTGCCTGATTGGGTTGTGGCACCCACTAACGATGTTCTGACATTAACAGATCTGATTGCCGTCCGCTCCGTTCCGATTGGCCTTACGATGGTGGCATCCAGAACGGATTTTATTGATGCGTATTTCAACTCCCCTTTAAACGGCAAGATACATGATGACAACCATAACCGCCGTTTCCGTTCTGAAAATCAGGGTTATTTTGAGCGCAATGGCATCATAACGGATGAACAGAAAATGCAGGCTTATGAGCATTTTGATGACATCATTCAGAACAAGATTTTGCCTGCTGTAAAAATAACGGCAGATATGCCGGCGGAAGAAAAACAAATCCGTAAGGCTATGATAGTGCTTTATTTCGAATGGCTGCATGAATATGCGAAGACCCCGGATCGAGCATCTTTACTGACCGAGTTAAAATTCCAGCCGGATGGACCTTCCGCTTTTGAGGTTGTAACCAAGCCGGGGGAAACGCCGGACGGGATTGAGGCGCGCCGTTTGCCAAACCGCAATCTGGATAGCGGAGCCATATTTACCGGCGGCATGCCTGGCTGCGGCATTCACTATTTTATGGATAGAGGCCGCAATTTCCTGACCAGCGCTTATAATAAAGTGACCCATGGCTTCTATGATAATCCGGAAGGGACGTACAGCACCGATTCAGAATTTCCGGATAAACCATACAGAACAGTAGAAATTTTTACCGAAGCCGTCAAAAGAATGATGGTGATCCACGATATTGATGCCAAAGAAGCTGATCTGACAGACGAAAAAATTGCCGCTTTGTTGGAAAACCGTGTTGACGGCGAACTTTTGGGTAAAAATCTGGAAACCTATCCCGGTCATGACCCGGATGATCCCCTGAACCAGGCACCGCGCGTTGTTGGTGCTGGCGGGGTTACAGATTCCATTGCTCAGGGTTTCCAGATGGACTGGCATGCCGGTTTAAGCTTTATAAAGTTTTGGCATTGTTTTTCCCGTGTTTTGTTGATGATTGTCTTGCCGTCTGATTTCTTTTACCCTGCAAAGGGTAAGAATCAGGGAGAGATAACTCATGCCGTTAAAGCCGCAAGCGCAAAGCGCCAGCCCGGAATTCGCCGAAAATAAAAAGGCGATGGAAGCGCTGGTCGCCGATCTTAAAAACAAGCTGGCCCTGATTGAACAGGGCGGTGGTGATAAAGCCCGCGCACGGCATACGGAGCGTGGAAAGCTTCTGCCGCGTGAGCGCGTTGATGCGCTGCTCGACCCCGGATCACCCTTTCTGGAGTTTTCGGCATTGGCGGCGCATGAAGTGTATGAAGATGATGTTCCGGCCGCCGGTATAATCACGGGCATTGGCCGCGTGGCGGGTCAGGAGTGCGTGATCGTTTGTAATGATGCGACCGTGAAGGGCGGCACATATTATCCGCTCACCGTCAAAAAAACATCTGCGCGCGCAAGAAATTGCAGCGCAAAATAACCTTCCTTGCATTTATCTTGTAGATAGCGGTGGTGCAAATTTGCCCAATCAGGATGAGGTTTTCCCGGATAAAGAACATTTTGGGCGCATCTTTTATAACCAGGCGAATATGAGCGCGAAAGGTATTGCGCAAATTGCCGTAGTGATGGGTTCTTGTACTGCAGGTGGGGCTTATGTTCCGGCGATGAGTGATGAAAGCATTATCGTTAAAAATCAGGGCACCATTTTCCTTGCCGGGCCGCCTTTGGTGAAAGCCGCCACGGGCGAGGAAGTAAGCGCGGAGGATCTTGGCGGCGGCGATGTGCACACCCGTGTATCGGGCGTGGCTGATCATCTGGCGGAAAATGATACTCATGCGCTGGAAATTGCACGCAAGTGCATCTCTCATCTCAATCGCCCGCATAAATCTGTGATCCCGTTCAAAAAACCGGAAGAACCGCTTTACGCGCCGGAAGATATTTACGGCGTGATCCCAAAAGATCTCAAAACTCCCTTCGATGTGCGCGATATCATCGCCCATATTGTGGATGGCAGCGAATTTGATGAATTCAAGAAACGCTACGGCACAACGCTGGTCACGGGTTTTGCGCATATTCACGGCATGCCGGTGGGTATTGTTGCTAATAACGGTGTTCTGTTTTCCGAAAGCGCACTTAAGGGCGCGCATTTTGTGGAGCTTTGTAATCAGCGCAAGATCCCGCTTGTTTTCCTGCAAAACGTGACCGGGTTTATGGTGGGACAGAAATACGAGAGCGGCGGTATCGCCAAGGATGGCGCCAAGATGGTGACGGCTGTTTCCTGCGCACAAGTGCCGAAGCTAACGGTATTGATCGGCGGCAGCTTTGGTGCTGGGAATTACGGTATGTGCGGGCGTGCGTTCAACCCCCGTTTCCTGTGGATGTGGCCCAATGCACGCATTTCCGTTATGGGCGGTGAGCAGGCGGCGGGCGTGATGGCAACCGTTGCTGAAATGAAAGCCGAGCGCGAGAAGCAAAAATTGAGCGACAAGGATATCGAAAAAATAAAAGCCCCGATCCGCGCCCAGTATGAGAAAGAGGGGCATCCTTACTATGCTTCCGCCCGGCTGTGGGATGACGGCGTGATCGACCCTGCCGATACCCGCCGCGTTCTGGCACTGGCTTTATCAGCGGCCCTTAATGCCCCCATTGAGGCAACCAAATACGGTGTTTTCAGGATGTAAAACCATGACGGATTCAGTTCTTCTTACCATTGAAAACAATGCAGCTACCGTGACGATGAACCGTCCGGATGTGCACAATGCCTTTGATGAAGGCATGATTGAACGTCTGGCCGCGGTATTTGGCTCTCTTGAGGGCCGAAATGATATTCATGCGGTGGTGCTGCGCGGCGAGGGGAAAAGCTTTTCCGCAGGTGCCGATCTCAACTGGATGAAGCGTGCCGCCGCATATTCGGAAGCGGAAAACAAGCGCGATGCGCTGGCGCTGGCATGGATGCTGAATACCCTGAACAGCCTGCCGCAGGTAACAATTGCCCGTGTGCACGGCGCGGCTTTGGGCGGCGGTTTGGGGCTGGTGAGCTGCTGCGATATCGTTATTGCTGCGCCGGAAGCTGTCTTTGCACTTTCGGAAGTGAAGCTGGGGCTCATCCCCGCCACTATCGGCCCTTATGTGATCCGCGCGATAGGTGAGCGTCAGGCCCGCCGTTTTTTCCAGACGGGCGAGCGTTTCTCTGCTCAAAAGGCCTATGAAATCGGCTTTGTGCATGAGCTTTCTGGCAATGAAAATATTGACGATATTTTGCTGCGTATTTTAACAGAGATCGGTAAGAATGGTGCGCATGCCATGCAGGAGGCGAAACGCCTTTGCTTTGATCTGGCGGGAAAAGAGATATCCGAAACGCTTATAAACGAGACTGCCAAACGAATTGCCGAAATTCGCACAGGTGATGAGGCTCAGGGCCGTCTTAAGGCATTTCTGGAGAAGCGTTAAGGCTTTGCATTCCCCTCGTTTTGGGATAGATTCATATCTATGTTTTCGAAGATCCTGATCGCTAACCGGGGGGAGATTGCGTGCCGGGTTATCCATACGGCGCGGCGTATGGGCATTAAATGCGTGGCTGTTTATTCCGATGCCGATAAGGGCGCGCTGCATGTGCGCATGGCGGATGAAGCGGTTCATATCGGGGCCTCTCCTTCTTCTGAAAGCTATTTAAAAGCCGATGTTATTATCAAGGCGGCCAAGGATACGGGGGTGGAGGCCATTCACCCCGGCTACGGGTTTTTATCCGAAAATGCTGCATTTTCGAAAGCCTGCGCGAAGGCAGGAATCGTATTCATCGGACCTTCCGAAAAATCGATCAATGCCATGGGGTTGAAGGATGGCGCCAAGGCCATCATGCAAAAAGCGGGCGTGCCTGTGGTGCCTGGTTATCAAGGCGAAAAACAGGATGCTAAATTTTTAAAAGCCGAAGCTGACAAAATCGGCTATCCCGTGCTGATCAAAGCCGTGGCAGGCGGCGGCGGTAAAGGTATGCGCCTTGTGGAGCGTGCGGAAGATTTTATAGACCTGCTCGGTAACTGTCAGCGCGAAGGCAAAGCTTCATTCGGTAACGACCATGTGCTGATTGAAAAATATATTACCAAGCCGCGCCATATTGAAATGCAGGTGTTTGGAGATACGCATGGCAATGTCGTTCACCTTTTCGAGCGCGATTGTTCGCTGCAGCGCCGCCATCAGAAGGTGGTGGAAGAAGCACCCGCTCCCGGCATTCCGGATTCCATGCGTAAAGCCATGGGCGAGGCGGCTGTAAAAGCAGCGCAGGCAATTGATTATTACGGCGCGGGCACGATTGAGTTCATCGTGGATACCGCCACACATGATTTCTATTTCATGGAGATGAATACACGCCTTCAGGTGGAACACCCGGTCACGGAAATGATCACCGGGCTTGATCTCGTGGAATGGCAATTGCGCGTGGCGGCAGGTGAAAAATTGCCATGCGCCCAGCAAGATTTGCACGTCAACGGCCATGCGTTTGAGGTGCGTTTATACGCGGAAGATCCCGCACAAAACTTTTTGCCGCAAACTGGAAAAGTGCAGCATTTTTCTTATGCCTTAAAAGATGGTTGCCGGGTTGATACGGGCATTGAGGCGGGCGATAGCGTTACCTCCTATTACGACCCCATGATCGCCAAGCTGATCGCATGGGGAAAAACCCGTGATGCAGCAGCGGCACGTATGGAAACGCTTTTGTGCGATACATATTTAACCGGCCTTAACAGCAATCAGGAGTTTTTGCATTCCATTTTCCAGCATCCCGAATTCCTAAAAGGCGATGTTGATACCGGGTTTATCGCCCGCCATGAAGCCGCTTTGATCCCGGCTGATTATGGCCGCCCGCGGGAGGATGATCTGGGCGTGGCGGCGCTTTATTATTTGCTGGGCTTGCGTGATGAGGTGCAGCAAAATGATCCGTGGCGTTCGTTGAATAACTGGCGCATGGGTGGTTCCGTATCTCGCCGTCTTGATCTTGTTTCCAAGGGCGAAAACCTGTCTATCGCCGCCGCGTGCTGCGCACAAATAGTTAAGTTTGAGTGGAATAAAACAGCTATTGAAGCCGCATTGCTGCGCTATGAAGCGGGCGCAATTGAGGCTTTGGTGAATGGCCGCAAAGTATGCGCTTCTGTTTTGTCCTCGCGTAACGATCTTATTATTTTCAATGAAGGCCGCGTTGTGGGGCTTCATCTCCACACGCAGGAAGAGGGTGATGATGCAGGCGCAGGCGGTGGGCGTATCACAACGCCAATGCCGGGGCGTATCGTCAATATAATGGTGAAAAAGGGAGAGGCGGTTGAAAAAGGCCAGCCGCTTTTGATCATGGAAAGTATGAAAGTTGAAATCACCATTCGTGCCGGCGTGGCCGGAGTGGTGGAAGAATTGCCTGTGGCGGTTAATGATCAGGTGGCGGATGGGGCGCTTCTGGCGCATATCGCCGCGAAAGAGAGCGCATAAATGGCCTTTCCCCCATCAGTCCGCATATATGAAGTGGCCCCTCGCGATGGGTTGCAGAATGAAAAAGAATCCATTCCGACTGCCGTTAAAATTGAGCTGATCAACCGCCTTTCACAAACGGGTTTGACGCATATTGAAGCCACGAGTTTTGTTTCACCCAAAGCCATCCCGCAGCTGGGCGATGCGGCGGAGGTGATGGCAGGGATCGAGTGTAAAAAAGGTGTAACTTACCCCGTACTTGTGCCTAACGAGCGCGGCATGGAAGGGGCGCTGGCGGCAGGGGTGGCGGAGATTGCCGTGTTCACGGCAGCTTCGGAAAGCTTCACCAAAGCCAATATCAATGCCAGCATTGATGAAAGTTTTGCACGCTTTGCTCCGGTCATGGAAACGGCTAAGGCAAATAATATTAAGGTGCGCGGCTATGTTTCCTGCGCGGCGGGGTGCCCTTATGAGGGGAAAATTGATCCGGCAAAGGTGCGGGATGTGGCTGCAAAGCTATATGAAGCCGGGTGTTATGAGATATCGCTCGGCGATACGATCGGTGTGGGAACGCCGCCTGTGATTGAAAAAATGCTGCAAGAAGTTTTGCAAGACGTTCCGGCCAAAGCGCTGGCCCTGCATATGCACGATACCTATGGGCAGGCTTTGGTGAATATCTATGCCGGAATTCAGATGGGAATCAGCGTGGTTGATTCATCGGTCGCCGGGCTGGGCGGTTGCCCTTATGCCAGGGGCGCCACAGGCAACGTGGCAACGGAAGATGTGCTTTACATGCTGCAGGGCATGGGCATTGAAACAGGTGTTAATTTAGAAAAAATCATCGAAACTTCATGGTTTATTGCCGATCATTTGGGGCGCAAACCCGCTTCAAAACTGGCAAATGCCCGGCGGTAGTTATTTTCCGAAAAGTGTTTGACATAGGTCTATAAGCTTTTTACTTTATGGCAATATTTTATTTGTTATGGAGAAATTCTTATGAGCTTATCAAGAAATATCGTTAATACGCTTGTGGCAGGGGCTATGACTGCAGGTTTTGCTTCTCAGGCGGATGCTGGAAACAAGGTTACTCAGCGTGATGTTGGCGAAGTCAGTACGGTTTTTCGTTTAATTGGGCCCAATGATAAAATCAAAGTACTTGCCTTTAATGACCCATCCATCGAGGGTGTAACTTGCTGGCTTAGTAGACCTACATCCGGCGGTATTTCAGGTGGATTAGGCTTCGCGGAACAAAAATCCAATACCAGTATTGCCTGTCGTCAGACGGGCCCTATCAAAGTGGTAGGCGAGATTGAAAAAGGCATGGAGGGTGAAGAGGTCTTTAACGAAAGCCGCTCTGTTTGGTTTAAAGAGCTTCACGTAACACGCTTTTTTTGATGAAGCTGCCAAAACATTTGTATATCTGACATGGTCAGACAAACTGATTGACGGATCGCCTAAAAATGCGATTTCAACAGTTGTGGCACGCCCCTGGGTGGTCGAAGGTATTCAGCCGAATTTCGGCGAATAAACAACTTGTTGAAAGTGCCGGAAACACATAAACTCTCCCTGTTATCAGGGGGAGTTTTTTTAATGTCACAGGCTGCACAAAAAATCGAAAACCAAGGAGTTTCTATCATGAGTTATCCTACTCTTAAATTCGATCATCCGGATGAGATCCAGATGCTGCGCGAGGAAGTTTTTAAATTCGCGCAAAGTGAGCTGGCACCCCGCGCTGCTGAAATTGATGAGAAAAACGAATTTCCCATGGATATGTGGAAGAAGCTGGGTGATTTGGGCTTGCTCGGCATTACGGCCCCTGCGGAATATGGCGGGGCAGAAATGGGGTATCTGGCGCATGTAATCGCGATGGAAGAGCTATCCCGTGCTTCGGCATCTGTCGCGCTTAGTTACGGCGCGCATTCAAATTTATGTGTGAACCAGATTGTACGGAATGGTAATGAAGCGCAGAAAGCCAAATATCTTCCCAAGCTGATCAGCGGGGATCATGTGGGCGCGCTGGCGATGAGTGAAAGCGGATCAGGATCAGACGTGGTTTCCATGAAGTTGCGGGCTGATAAAAAAGGTGATCGTTATATCCTGAACGGCACCAAAATGTGGATTACGAACGGCCCGGATGCCGATACGCTGGTGGTATACGCCAAGACTGACCCGAATGCGGGGCCCAAGGGTATTACGGCTTTCATCATCGAAAAAGGTATGAAAGGTTTTTCAACGGCGCAGAAGCTCGACAAGCTCGGCATGCGTGGTTCCAACACTTGCGAACTGGTGTTTCAGGATTGTGAAGTGCCGGAAGAAAACGTGATGGGGGCGGAAGGTTCCGGCGTTAAAATTTTGATGAGCGGACTGGATTATGAGCGTGTGGTGCTCTCCGGCGGGCCGCTCGGCATTATGCAGGCCTGCATGGATATTGTGGTGCCTTATGTGCATGAACGCCATCAGTTCGGCCAGCCGATCGGCACGTTTGAGCTGATGCAGGGCAAGCTGGCCGATATGTATACAACGCTCTCCAGCCAGCGTGCTTATGTGTATGCCGTGGCGCAAGCGTGTGAGCGCGGGGAAACAGCCCGCAAAGATGCCGCCGGCTGTATTTTAATGAGCGCGGAAGCGGCCACGCAAATGGCGCTGCAGGCCATTCAAACGCTCGGCGGGAATGGGTATATCAATGAATACCCCACCGGGCGTTTGCTGCGCGATGCCAAGCTTTATGAGATTGGCGCGGGCACATCGGAAATCCGCCGCATGCTGATCGGGCGCGAGCTGTTTGAAGAGACGAAATAAGCGCTTGGTGTGACCCTAGTCTAAATCACTACGTATATCCATGATGCGCCAGCCCCATGATTTTTTGTCATCAGGCACGCCGTCTTTTGTGATGAATACATGCAGCGCGTTAACATCAGCCATGAAAGGCTGGTCATTGCCGGAGGCTTTGGTGAAGCGCACGAGCAGCCCGACGTTGCGCCCCTCTTGCGCCAGAGTATCCCCAATCGGGTCCACATCGGTGGTTATGCGCTGAGGATCCCTTATAATCAGGCCGACATATTTTTGAAATTTATCATTAAGACTCATGATTTTTCTCCCTGTTTATATTTATTTACAGGTAAACCATTTCTGAAATAGTGACAATCTAAATCGCGGGAGCGTAGCGTTCATTTTGGGGGATTTCATTAACATCTATGGTCTGGTTTTCCAGAGATAAATGATGCGTGTGGTGCTTCTTGATATAAGCATTATGCGCAATGCTAAGAACCGTTGTATCCAGCGGCAGGGTTGCCATCAATTCACGGTAAAGGGCATCGCCTGTGCTTTCGTCCAGATTAGCGGTGATTTCATCCGTAATCAGCAGGTCATATTTGTGCAAATGGGCTAGTGCCAGGCTAAGCTTTTGTTTTTGTCCGCCAGAAAGACGAGTGCCATGAGTGATGTCACTTCCTTTTAGTGCCTGACGCTGCAGCAATAAGGTTGCCGCCTGTAAAAATTCTTCGGCGCTTTTTCTGCTGCGCATGTGCTGACCGGCTGTTTTTAGCGGCCATGTCAGCATCGTAAGGGCGGCGCGCCCCGGCCAGCTAAGCGCGTAAACGGAAGAGGCGGCAAAGCGAATGACTCCGGATACCATTTTTGCCGCCATACGTGCTCCTTTGTTGTGGAATACGGCAGAAGAAAGTGCCCGATCAAGAGCCCCGCCGCCTGCTTTGTTAAAAGCCCAGACTAACGGTTTCAAAACGATTTTGTTAAAGCTTCGTGTGAGAGCGCTGCCGTTAATTTTCTCCATATCCTGTCTCATGGTCTCTGCCACAAACCGGGACAGGTAATCGGCCTGTGATTGATTAATGCCGGGCTTTCTATGTGAATCGTCAGTGTCCTGATTACGGATGTAGGCTGTTAGCTTGGCGCGTAGTTTGCGTTCCATCTGGGCAGCCAGTTTTTCTTTACTGCCTGATGAACGGGGAATAAACCGTCCTGAATTTTTTAAAGCATAATCAGGTATCCACCGTTCCAGTAGCGTGGTGATCGGCATAAGGGCACGTGTATCAATTTCCTTTACCAGATCATTGAAAAAATGTTCGTACTGCGTATCTGTCAGGTAAGGGCTTATTAAATCTCTGAGCCCGGCCTTGAATGAAGCCTTTTGTTCATCAGGAAGAAATTGTGTGATCTCAAAATGCTTGTCCATATACGAAGATATCAGTGACATAATATCGTATTTCAATGTGTCCTGTGACGGGCGGTCGTTATTGCCCTCCTGATATTTTTCCAGAACGGCAGGCAGGGCTGCTTCGATATCGGCAAACATCAGCCGGAACTGTTGCCCCGGAATATGCTGGATCAGATTATCCAGCCCGACTTTTTGTAAGGCTTCTGTCAGTTCCTCATCTCTAAAAATATGCTGGCCTTCCGGCTTCATATTCAAGATGCTGCGCAAATCAGAATCGGAAACATAGGTTTGCTGTGACATGGGCATGATTTTAAAATCACGCGGCATTTCTATGATGCCGGTGCAATCATCCCATTGGCCGAGCAGTGCTTTGCAGGTGATGGTTTTCCCGGAGCCGCTTGCCCCGGTTAAAACGTAGCGTTTCCCCTTTTCCAGCGTCAGATTGATATTTTTGGCCAGCACGCGGCCATTTTCGCCTGGCGTTTTAACGGTAAGATTAATGATGTTGATGGAACCACCGGTATCACAAAATTTTCGCACAAGGCTTGCCTGAGCCGCTTGCGGTTCGTGATGAGAAGAGGAAAGCTTTGTTGGCGTGGACATGGTTTACTATTTCCCTCTCTTTATGTATTGGCCGGCTCAGGGGTGGATGTTTGATGGCTAAGGCGGCGCTTTTCCTCTTCCAGATAGAAGGAGGCATCAGTCGCTTTATCAAGCGTGTACATACGTGATGCCGTTGCTATCAAATTAGAGATCTGTTCAAAGCGGTTGACGATAAAGCTCATCGAAGAATTAACACGGTTGAAGGCATAGTTAAGCGATTGAATGGTACCCAGAGTTCCATTGCCTGTGGCAATCGCCGTGAAAGCAACAATCAGATACGGAATGGGAATGGAAACATTCCCCACTGTGGCATCCACGGCGATCATCTTCATCTGCGCCCCAATTTCCCGCTTGGCATTCATCATCACGGGCTTGATATTGCGCTTGACCATTTCCTTTTCGGTTTCCTCATTTTCAGTGAGGGCGATCTGGTCAGCGTTATTGGCGATATTATCTGTAGAGCGCCGCAAATTACCTTCTACACGCTGCTTGTTGCGGTAAATTTCAGGCAGCTTGCGCGCAACCCCAACGGTAATGGCAAGTAGTGCTGCGGAGTACGCAAAGGCCGTCCAGAAAAAGCCGCCTTCGACTCCGCCAATCGGGCCGCGGTCCCACAGTTTTTGTGAGAAAATTGAGAGCGTCATGATCGCCGTCACTCCGCCGGTCATAAGCGAAACAGCCCCGGCGGAGAATTTATCCGGATCTTCTTGTAAACGCTGGCCAGGGTTGTCGATATTTGTGAAGCGGTTTTTGATGCGTTGAAAGGCCCGGTTGGACATCAGCTTGCTGGTATAATAACCGGTTGACCAGGCGCGCCAGCGCAGAATAAGCAACTGTGTTGCCTTATAGCTGGCCAGCGCAGCGGCTGTAAATTTGAGGGCAATAGTCGCCATGTCCTTACTGTACCAAAGCTTTTTAGCCGATTCAGTAACCGGGCCGGCCTCAAATGGCACAGGCGTCAGAATATTTTTTCCAAATAATATTTGCGGGACTTCGTTTGCCGCTGCCGTTAGGGCGGTCCGTGTTCCCTGTGCTACATCATACGCTGTTTGTATGACAGGCTGTTGTGCCACGGTCTGGAACGCCGTGGAAAGGGTGTTCCAGCTGTTTTGAAAGAAAGCGCCGCCACAAACATACAGTAAATCTTTTAGCTTGCCGGTTACGCCTGGTTGGCTGCTTAGCATATCGCTTAGCTGGTGATTAAACTGGGTCAATTGTTCCAGAATCGCCGGGTTTTTTGATATCGCTTCGGAGATGCCTGGGAAATTCATGAAAAGTCCCTGCATCGTAGGGTCTGCTTGCAGGACGTTCCTTAATGGCTCATTTGCTATTAACAAGTCCCGGAAAGCTGGATTTTGTAGGATTTTAGAACCATCCGGGTAGAGCATCAGCATATCGTTCAGCTGAGGGTTGGTTTGTAGAATGGTTTGAAGATCCGGGTAGTTTCCAATAATGTTGGCGATGAAGTCAGGTCTTAGATCTCGGACGATGTCCGTTAACTGGCCCACCGTATTCATCAATATGCCTTGCCAGTCACCAAATTCCGCCTGCATATCGACAGAAAACTTGCTTAAATACATGGCTGAAGCAAACAGAGCCACGGCGAAGACGCGTTCTTTGGCGCTGGATTTCGTGAGATATGGCGTTAATACTCCCAGCACGGCGCGTGTTTTGCTGCGGGGGGTTGTGAGCGAGCTTTCTTCCAAAAGCTGTTTTCGTTTGCCTGAAGAGATTACTGCAAATGAATTTTCAGCATCTTCACGCCCCAAAATACGAGTGGTTTGCAGGGCCTGACGAATCCCATACGGCATATTTTCAAAGCCTTGGGCTTTGCCATTATAGATTTTTTTCAGCTCACTAAATGGATTTTTCCACGGTGTTTTCCGTTTATAGGCAAAGCCCTCATCAATCGCTGAGTCAAGCGAGAGGTGGTAGCGCATGCTTTTGAGCGGCTGCGACATGATGGAAACATCCCTGTATATTTATTGTTATTATGAAGGTGACGTTAATGGCCTGTCGGAAACATGTCAAATATTTTTCCATATATTTAGTCGTGTTAGGGAAGTCTTATATTTCAGGTTCTTCATGCTGCATCGCGCAACATTTTTATGAGTGTGAATAGCACCCTGACGTATCTTTCGATTAGCTTTCAGTGTCGATTTGAAGTTTTATTTCTAAGTGAAAAATTGACATAGACGTCTATGGTGTTAGCCATATTTTTTTATTAAAATTAAACGATAACAATAATGAACAGGGATATCCGGATGAACAAAGCCGCGCTGAAACTGCGTGACGTAAAACTCACCGACAAATACGAACTGGATGACGGTATGGCGTTCATGTCAGGTCTTCAGGCTTTGACACGCATTCCCATCGTGCAGCGCCGCCGTGATATCGCAGCAGGTTTGAAAACAGGCGGGTTTATTTCAGGGTATCGCGGCTCGCCGCTCGGCGCTTTTGATCTGGAAATGATGCGCGCCAAGAAGTATTTCAAGGAACTGGATATCAATTTCCAGCCGGGCGTCAATGAAGACCTGGCGGCGACCGCCGTTTGGGGGACGCAGCAAATTGGTCTGCTTCCCGGCGGTACTGATTATGACGGCGTGTTCGGAATCTGGTATGGGAAATCCCCCGGCGTGGATAGGAGTGGTGATGTAATGCGCCATGCCAATGCTTACGGCACGGCCCCGCATGGCGGCGTGCTGGCGATTGCCGGGGACGATCATGCCTGCAAATCGTCAACGCTTCCTTGCCAGAGTGATCATGCGCTTTATGCGATGATGATCCCGCAGCTTTATCCCTCATCAATCCGCGAATTTGTCGAATACGGGATTTTGGGGATTGCTATGTCGCGTTATTCCGGCTGTTGGACGGCGCTGAAAGTGACGTCCGAGAACGTTTGAAACATCCGGCACGGTGGATCTGTCGGTCGAAAACCGCGAGATACTGATCCCGACCGATAAGGAATATCAAATGCCGCCCGGCGGGCTGCATATTCGCATGAATGAAAAACCACGCGATGTCGACTGGCGCTTGCAGAATTACAAGCTGTTTGCCTGCCACGCCTTTGCCCGCAAGAACAAGATCGACCGCACGGTTCTGGATGCGCCGAAACCGCGCTTCGGGATCATTACATCCGGCAAGTCATATGGCGATGTGCGTCAGGCCTTGGTGGAGCTTGGCATTACCGATGATGTCGCCAAGAAAATTGGTATTCGCCTTTATAAGGTGGGAATGACATGGCCGCTGGAGCCGCAGGGGGTCCAGGCCTTCGTGAAGGGCCTCGAAGAAATTCTGGTGGTGGAAGAAAAGCGCGAGCTGATTGAATATCAGCTCAAGCAGCAAATCTTCAACTGGCCGTCCGATGTGCGCCCGACTGTCGTGGGTAAATATGATGAAAAAGGCGCGCGCTTGCTGCCGCTCGATAACGATCAATCCGTCGGGCTGGTCGCACATGTGATTGCGAAACGTATCGCCCGTTTTTATAAAACGCCGCAGATTGAATCGCGTCTGAAATTTTTCGAAGGGCGTGAGGCTGATATCAAAGGCTACACCCCGCCATCACAGCGCCGCCCTTATTACTGCGCGGGCTGCCCGCATAACACATCGACCAAGGTGCCGGATGATGGTTTCGCGATGGTCGGTATCGGTTGCCATTACATGGTGCAGTGGATGGACCGTAATTCCGCCATGTGTACACATATGGGCGGCGAAGGTGTGCCATTTGTCGGGATGGCGCCTTATACAAACCGCAAACATATTTTTGCCAATTTGGGGGATGGTACTTATTTCCATTCCGGTACGCTTGCCATTCGCGCCGCTGTCGCGGGCAAGGTGAATATTACCTACAAAATTCTTTATAACGATGCTGTCGCCATGACCGGCGGTCAGCATGTGGACGGCGATATGCCTGTCTACCGTGTGGCGCAGCAAGTGATGGCGGAAGGCGTTGCCAAGGCCTGGATTTTGAGCGAGCAACCGGAAGTTTATAAAGACCGCAAAGGCATCCCGGATGATGTGCCCGTTCTGCACCGTGATTATCTCGATAAGGTTACGAAAGAATGCCGCGAAACCGAAGGTACGACCGTCATTATATATGACCAGACTTGCGCCGCCGAAAAACGCCGCCGCCGGAAGCGTGGGCAATACCCCGACCCCGACCGCCGCGTCTTTATTAATAAGTCAGTCTGTGAAGGCTGCGGGGATTGTTCCGTGCAGTCAAACTGTGTTGCCGTGCAGCCGGTGGAAACTGAATATGGCCGCAAGCGCAAGATTAACCAGTCGATGTGTAACAAGGACTTTTCCTGCGTGAAGGGTTTTTGTCCGTCCTTCGTTAGCGTGCTGGGCGGCGAGCTTAAAAAGACTAAAGCGGGTGAAGCTGGTGATATCTTCAGCAAGATCCCTGACCCAAAACCGATCAAACTCGAAAGCGCTTATAACATTATGGTGACGGGTATCGGCGGGACAGGCGTTTTGACTGTGGGCGCACTGCTGGGTATGGCAGCGCATCTGGAAGAAAAACGTTGCCGCAATTTGGATATGACGGGGCTTGCGCAAAAGGGCGGTGAGGTTCTCTCTCACGTGCGGATCAGCCCGACCCCGGATGATCTTCACACCGGGCATATTATCACGGGCGGGGCGGATTTGCTGATCGCTTGCGATATCGTGGCGGCGGTGGGGCCGACATCCTATGAAACGCTTGCGCCGGATCGTACCAAGGCGGTGGTGAATACCAACAACACGCCTGTGGCGGCGTTCGTTACTAATAACGAAGTTGATTTCCACAATCGTCAGGTGAATGACACGCTGATGAAAGCGGTGCATCCGAAGGGGCGTCATTTTGTGCCCGCAACGGAAATTGCGCAAACGCTGATGGGGGATGAGATTGCGACCAATATTTTCATGGTCGGTTTCGCCTGGCAGCAGGGTTTAATTCCCTTGCGCAAGGAATCTATCGACCGCGCGATTGAGCTTAACGGCGTGGCGATTGAAGACAACAAAAAAGCATTCGCTTATGGCCGTCTTGCCGCGCATGATCCGGATAAAGTGCAGCAAATGGTTGATGCCGTGAAGGGTGATGCGGAGGAAGAAACCATTGCCACCACGCTTGAAAAAATGCTGGAACGCCGCGCGGAATATCTGAGCGGGTATCAGAACGAAGCTTTGGCAAACCGCTACAAGGCCCTCGTGCAGCGCGTAAAAAATTGCCGAGGAAAAAGTGGTGAGCAATAGTTCTGTTCTGGCGGAGGCTGCCGCCAAATATTACCACAAGCTGCTGGCCTATAAGGATGAATATGAAGTTGCCCGTTTATACACAGACGGCACTTTCATGAAGGAATTGCAGGCGCAGTTCACAGGTAACTACAAACTGCAATTCCATATGGCACCACCCATCATGGAAAAGAACGACCCCGCCACGGGGCGCCCGAAAAAACGTACCTTCGGACCGTGGATGCTGCGGGCATTATCTTTGCTGGCGAAGTTTAAATCCTTGCGCGGTACGCCGTTTGATATCTTCGGCTATAATGCGGAGCGTAAAATGGAGCGCGCCCTGATCGCCGAATATGAAGCAACGGTTGAACTGGTGCTGCAAAAGCTGAATGCACGTAACCACGCACTCTGTGCTGAACTTTTATCTGTTCCCGATGTCATTCGTGGGTATGGTCCCGTGAAAATGGGTAATATGGAGAAGGCAAAATTGCTGCGCGCTGATCTTCTGGAGAAGCTTGAAAATCCGGCCCCCGTTAAAAAGGCGGCCTGATGTGGGGCGGGCTAGAGTTTCGGGGTAACGGCGCAAGTAAGCTCGCACTTGGCGATCAGCTTCCCGGCGTCATTATGAACCGCGATATCCCACACATGTTTGCTGCGCCCGATATGAACGGGTTTACAGGTGGCGGTAACGAAACCTTCCGTGGCTGGACGCAAATGATTGGCGGTGATGACAGAACCGACCGCATATTCTTTTTCCAGGTCGATACACATCAGCGAGGCAAAGCTGCCCACGGTTTCGGCCAGAACGCAGGTGGCGCCGCCATGCAATATGCCGTGAATCTGGTGCGTGCGTTTATCAACCGGAAGGCGGGCTTTGACAAAATCAGGGCCCACTTCAATAAACTCAAGGCCAAGATGGTCCAGAATATTATCCGCCGTAATGAAGGCGTGAATTTCGGGAATGGTATAAGCTTTGCGCCAGATCATGGTCATTATGCTAGCGCGTTTATGGGGGTTCGTCCATGAACATTCAATCGCAAATTCAAGACCATTATAAAGCCCGTATTTCTGACCCTTCCGACGATCACATGCATATTGGCGGCAAGAAGGCGACCGCTCATTTCGCTGAAAAAATGGCATTCAAAAAAGGTGAGAGCGTTTTGGATGTTGGTTGTGGCCTTGGCGGTCCGGCGCGTTTTGTGGCTGAAAATTATGATGTGTATGTCACCGGCATTGATCTGTCACCTGATAATGTCAGCGCTGCCCGTGCGCTTAGCACGGGGCTTAATCTGCGTTTTGATCTGGGGGATGGGCAGGGCTTGCCTTATGAGATAGCGGCCTTTGATGCCGCGATGGTGCTGCATGTCGGTATGAATGTGCCGGATAAGGCGGCGTTATATCGTGAGATTGCCCGCGTTTTGAAGCCGGGGGGGGCGGCTGGGCGTTTATGACATTTTTGAAACCAAGGTGTCTGATGATTTTATATTCCCTATGCCCTGGGCCAAAACCCCGGAAACCAGTTTTCTGGAACGGCCCGATATTGTAAGGGGTTATATGGAACAAGCCGGATTTAGGGTTATCTCAGAAGAAAACCGTTATGATTTTGCCGTGGGCGCGCTTGGAAAAACTGCTCGCAATCCGGATATATCGTA